>JAILPB010000113.1 GCA_024690485.1 Butyrivibrio sp.
AAATGCGAAGGGCATCCTGGCGATCGAGGATAATAAGCCCGATTGTATTCAGAAGTTCAGAGAGCTGACCAAGGATGACGACAAGATCATGGTTAAAGCTCTGCAGACAAAGTATCCTGAAGGCGCTGAGCGTATGCTTATTTACGCATGCACAAAAAGAGAGATCAACTCATCAATGCTTCCTGCAGATGCGGGCTGCATAGTTGATAACGTTGATACTCTGTGTGCGGTATACAGAGCGGTAACAGAGGGACGCCCTCTGATGGAGAGAATAGTAACTATAACCGGTGACGCTGTTGTTGATCCCAGAAATTACAAGGTAAGGATTGGAACAAATTACAGAGAGCTTCTTGAGGACGCAGGCGGTTTTTCAAGAACTCCCGCCAAGATCATTTCAGGTGGTCCCATGATGGGATTTGCGCTGTTTGATCTTGATGTTCCCACAACCAAGACGGCTTCAGCCCTTACCTGTCTTACTGAGGACGAAGTATCAGCACTGGAACCAAGTGCCTGCATCAACTGCGCAAAGTGCGTGGAGGTTTGCCCTGAGAGGCTTATCCCCAAGAACCTTGCAGATGCGGTTGAACACGGACAGGATGAGAGATTCCTTGCTGAGTACGGAATGGAATGCTGTGAATGCGGATGCTGCAGCTTCATTTGTCCTGCCAGAAGACAGCTTACACAGCTCATTAAGGGCATGCGTAAGATTCAGCTGGCTAACAGAAAAAAGTAATTTCTTTTAAAGAAAGAGGATAATGACAATGAGCGACATGATGAAAGTATCGTCAAATCCCCATGTAAGAAGCGGCGTAACCACATCTAACATTATGATGTGGGTGGTTATATCCCTCCTTCCCGCAGCAGGATTTGGTGTCTATAACTTCGGTATAGATGCACTTATCATTCTGATTATTTCAGTGATGACAACTGTTCTTACCGAGTTTTGCTATGAAAAATTGATGAATAAGAAGATCACTGTAGGTGATTTTTCTGCGGTAGTAACCGGTCTTTTACTTGGAATGAACCTTCCGAGCACAGCACCCTGGTGGCTTCCCGTTATCGGCGGTATCTTTGCAATCCTTGTTGTAAAGATGCTCTTTGGAGGACTTGGTCAGAACTTCATGAACCCGGCCCTTGCAGGTAGATGTTTCCTTCTCATATCTTTCCCTGCACTTATGACCAACTTTGTAACTGACACATACACATCACCAACACCTCTTACAGCCCTTAAAAACGGCGGTGAGGTTGTTGTCATTGATATGATCACAGGTAAGATTCCCGGAACAATCGGTGAGACTTCAATGATCGCCATCGTGATTGGTGCCTGCATCCTTATCATGCTTGGTATCATCGATCTCAAGATCCCCGGAACATACATTGTATCCTTCGTGATCTTTATCATCTTATTTGGCGGCCATGGCATCAACGGCACATACATCTCCGCACAGCTAGCAGGTGGCGGACTTATGCTTGGTGCATTTTTCATGGCAACCGACTATGTAACCTGTCCGATCACCACAAAGGGAAAGTACATCTACGGTGCATTCCTTGGTATTCTCACAGGTATCTTCCGTGTGTTTGGAGCATCAGCTGAGGGCGTATCCTACGCAATCATCATTGGTAACCTGATCGTTCCTCTTATTGAGAAGTACACACTTCCAAGAGCATTCGGAATCAAACCTGCACAGGGAAAGGAGGAGAAGAAGGCATGAGAGATGTGAAAACTCTTATTAAAAATGCATTTGTTCTTTTCGTTATAACTCTGGTAGCAGGTGTATCCCTGGGATTTGTTTATCAGGTCACAAAAGAGCCTATAGCATATCAGGCACAGCTTGCTCAGATTAAAGCTAATCAGGCGGTTTTCCCTGATGCCTCCGATTTTACAGATGTAGATATAGACGATGCTGCTGAGAGTACAGCCCTTGCAAATCCTGATTACAGCAAGATTGATATCACAAGCGTTAAGCAGGCTGTTGACGAGAGCGGAAACGGAATCGGATATGTAATCCAGGTTTCCAGCGCAGGCTACGGCGACAACATCGTTTTTACAGTTGGAATCACCAATGATTCTCAGGTCAACGGAATCTCGCTTATTTCCATAAACGAGACTCCCGGACTTGGAATGAATGCAGAAAAGGTTATTGTTCCTCAGTTTGTAAACGTTCCCGCTACTACCTTTAACGTAGTAAAGAGCGCATCATCAGCTGATGGCGACATCGAGGCAATCTCCGGTGCAACAATAACTTCAAAGGCAGTTACATACGGAGTCAATGCTGCTGTGGCATATTTTAATGCCGCATTGCAGTAAGGAAGGAGATAGGATGAGTAACGAAAATAAAGGAGCCTTAGGCTTTACCAAGGACACTCCTATGGAGCGATTCCTGAATGGACTTATTATCGAAAATCCAACCCTCGTTCTGATGATCGGTATGTGTCCTACACTGGCAGTTACCACATCTGCCATAAACGGTCTCACCATGGGACTTGCAACAACATTTGTACTTGCACTTAGTAATGCAGTTATTTCGCTTTTAAGGAAAGTGATACCGGATACAGTCAGGATCCCTGCATTCATAGTAGTAATTGCATCCTTCGTAACACTGGTTCAGCTGGTTATGCAGGCATATGTGCCTACTATGTATGAGGCGCTCGGCGTATATATCCCGCTTATAGTTGTTAACTGTATCATCTTTGGAAGAGCTGAGGCATATGCTTCAAAGCATGATGTGCTCCCTTCATTCTTTGATGGAATAGGAATGGGACTTGGCTTTACCTGCGCAATCACAGTTATCGGTCTTTTCCGTGAACTAATTGGCGGCGGAACAATGTTTAATGTTCAGATATTAGGCGAAGGTTCAGTGGTTCCGGGACCTGCAGGATATTTCTTTAGTCTCTATCAGCCTGTAAGAATCTTCATTCAGCAGGCAGGAGCATTCATCGTACTTGCTGTTCTTATTGCCATAATGAATCAGGTTAAGTTCAATTTGGAAAAGAAGGGCAAAGATACTTCTAAGTTTGGCGTAGGCGGATGTTGCAGCGACTTAGAAATCAAGGATCCTCACAAGGTTAAGGAAGAACTCCTTAAGAAGGAAGCTGAGGAAAAAGCAAAAGCAGAGGAAGTAAAAGAAGAAGCTAAAGAAACTGTAGCAGCTGCTGCAGGAAGCGGAGAGGAGGAGAATAAATGACAGATACAATAGTTGGACTTTTATCAATAATGATCACAGCCTCTCTTGTTAATAACGTAGTACTTAGCCAGTTCCTTGGACTTTGTCCTTTCCTTGGAGTTTCAAGAAAAACAGAGACTGCTTTCGGAATGGGAATGGCCTGCGTATTCGTTATTTCACTGGCTTCACTTGTAACAAATGCAATTTACAAATTCATTCTTCATCCACTGGATCTGTCATTCCTTCAGACCATAGTTTTCATCATGGTCATCGCCATGCTGGTTCAGTTTGTAGAGATGTTCCTTAAAAAGTTTGTTGTTTCACTTTATCAGTCACTGGGTGTTTACCTTCCCCTTATTACAACAAACTGTGCTGTTTTAGGTGTTGCACTTAATAACGTAACTAACGGCTACAGCCTCCTGGAGAGCACCATTTGCGGATTTGCAACAGCGGTTGGTTTCACAATTGCCATCGTAATACTTGCAGGCATCCGTGAAAAAATCGAATTCAACGATATTCCAAAGCCCTTCAGAGGAATGCCCACTGTGCTTTTGGCATCAGCACTCATGGCTATAGCATTCACTGGATTTTCAGCACTTCGATGACGGATAGGAGAAAATATTATGATTAGTGGTGTACTCATTGCTACAGCAGTGGTAGCAGGCGCCGGTATTCTGATTGGTGTGATACTTGGTATTGCCGACATGAAGCTGCATGTAGATGTGGATGAGAAAGAACAGGCTATTCTGGCAGCACTTCCCGGAAATAACTGCGGTGGATGCGGATTCCCCGGATGTTCAGGATGTGCAGCAGCAATTGCAAAAGGTGAGGCTCCGGTAAGTCAGTGCCCTGTAGGTGGACCGCCTGTAGCAGCACAGATTTCCGAGATTATGGGAGTAGATGCAGGAGAAACAAAGCGCATGGTTGCATATGTGCACTGCGCAGGAGATTGTGAGCAGGCTACTCAGAGATACGAGTATGTTGGAGCAGAAGACTGCAGAGTTATAAATCAGGTTCCCGGAGCAGGACCAAAGACCTGTACCTTCGGATGCCTTGGCGGCGGAAGCTGCGTAAATGTATGTCAGTTTGATGCGATCCATGTTGTGAACGGAATCGCCGTAGTTGATAAGGAAGCCTGCAAGGCTTGCGGCAAGTGTGCTGAGATATGTCCAAGACATTTGATAGATCTTGTGCCTTATGATGCAACTGAGGTTGTAAGATGTAAGTCAAATGATCCGGGACAGATGGTCAACAAGTATTGTAAATTTGGCTGCATTGCCTGCCACATCTGTGAAAAGAACTGCCCTTCAGGTGCTATCACAGTAGAGAACAATGTTGCAAGCATCGACCAGGATAAATGTACTCACTGCGGTTTGTGCGCAGAGAAGTGCCCCAAGAAGGCAATTCAGGTAGTATAAATTTAATAATTTATAAAACTCAAAAGGTTCGTGAAATGTGTTACCATAGTAGCATGTTTTGCGAACCTTTTTTCATTGGGGGATAGCGTATGAGATCTGAGAAAAAACGTCTAAACAGCATAGATACCCTGCGTGGCCTGACTATGATAAGTATGATAATCTATCATTTTTGTTGGGATCTTAAGTATATAAATGGTTTTGACATGTCCTGGTACGTGGAGTTTCCATCCTATGTTTGGCAGCAAAGTATCTGCTGGAGCTTTATCCTTATCTCGGGATTTTGTATTCATCTTTCCAAAAGACCTGTAATTAACGGACTTATTGTCTTTTTGTGCGGTGTTATCGTAAGCTGCGTCACAGTTATCTTTATTCCCGAAGCAGCAGTTATGTTCGGAATTCTAACATTCATGGGATCCGCCATGATCCTTACATGCCTTGGCAAAAAGACCTTTGACAGAATTGATCCTGTGGCAGGCTTTGCAGTTTCTGCAATTCTTTTTTGCCTGTTTAAAAATGTAAATCGAGGTTATATTCAGCTTATTACTTTTAAATTAGAACTTCCGTCCTTTTTATATAAGGGACTTCCTATGACATATCTTGGCTTTAAGGCGGACGATTTTACTTCCACCGATTATTTTTCCCTTATACCATGGATATTCCTGTTTCTTGCGGGCTTTTTTGCCTATGGACTTTTAAAGGATCTATCTCATAAGAAAATATTTGATATAAAACTTCCATTTGTAACATGGTTTGGCAGATATTCACTGATAGTTTACATGCTTCATCAGCCTGTTTTATATGGAATATCAATGCTGATCAGAAAATGATCCCTTGATCTTGGAGGAGAAATTGAGTAAGAAAAGTAAGGATGCCCTGCTGGTAATTGCCCTTGCGGCATTTATGTATGCGGGACTTAGCATAATAGGGATAGGATGTCCCATAAAATTCGTAACGGGAGTTTCCTGTCCCGGGTGTGGTATGACAAGGGCGTGTGTCTGCATAATACATGGAGATTTCCGCAGTGCTTTCGGGTTTCATCCCTTGTTTCCCATAGCACCGATTTTTGTTTATCTGATTTATTCTGACAGTGTAAAACCAAAGAAAATAAAAAAAATCGCATTGTTGTTTATTGCGGCTGCTTTTTTTATGGTATATTTATTTAGGCTTTTTTATGGAAACGATTATTTTGCCATGGTAGAACCCACAAAGGGACTGGTCTACAAGGCTTTTAAGATAGTTTTCTATTGTATAAAAGAATTAAAGAGGAGTATTGAATGAGAAAAACAAAGATTGTATGTACCATCGGACCTGCCAGCGAATCAGAGGAGATGATCGCTGCTTTATGCAAAGCGGGAATGAATGTTGCAAGACTGAATTTTTCACACGGAGATCACGAGGAGCAGCTTACAAGAATTAAGAGGATTAAGAAAGTCCGCAAGGAACTTGGACTTCCTATTGCAATCCTTCTTGATACAAAAGGGCCTGAGTACAGAATCGGAACCTTTAAGAACGGTAAGGTAACACTTGAAGCCGGTAAGAAATTCACATTTACCACTGAGGATATTAAGGGCGATGACACAATCGTTTCTGTAAGTTATAAGAACCTTGCGAAGGAATTATTCAAGGGTGACAGAATCCTTTTAAATAATGCGCTGCTTGAATTTAGGGTTTTATCAACAGACGGAACAAAGATTGAAACCGAGATCGTTACAGGCGGTGAGCTTTCAGATAAGAAGAGCATGAGCTTCCCAGGAAAACATATCAAACAGGTTTATCTTTCAGAGCAGGATAAATCGGACATTCTGTTTGGTGTTGAGAATGATGTGGATTTCATCGCATGTTCATTCGTATCAGTTAAGCAGGATCTTGTGGATGTACACAATTTCCTTAAGGCAAATAAGGGCGATGACAAGGTTCAGCTGATCGCCAAGATCGAGAACCAGTCAGGCTATGACAATATCGAAGATATCTGCACAGAGTGTGACGGTATCATGGTTGCCAGAGGTGACATGGGTGTTGAGGTTCCTTTCGAGCAGCTTCCCGCGATCCAGAAGGATCTCATCACAAAGTGCAGAATGCTTGGTAAGAGAGTTATCACAGCAACAGAAATGCTTGAGTCTATGATTCACAACCCTCGTCCCACAAGAGCGGAGACTTCTGACGTTGCAAATGCTGTATATGACGGCACAAGTGCAATAATGCTCTCAGGCGAGACTGCTGCAGGTGCTTATCCTGTACAGGCAGTTGAAACTATGGCCAAGATTGCTGAGACTACTGAGCAGAACATTCATTATAACAAGCGTTTTTACAGCTATGACTTTTTGATAAAAAATGATGTGGATGCAATTTCCCACGCAACCTGCGGTATGGCTATCGACCTCGATGCAAAGGCAATCGTTGCCTGCACATTGTCAGGAAGAACAGCCCGCATGGTTTCCAGGTTCAGATCGCCTGTAGATATAATCGGTCTGACAACAAATGAAAAGACCTGGAGATGGTTGTCACTATCCTGGGCAGTAACACCTAAGATGTGTGACGTATTTCCGTCAACAGACGTTCTTTTCTATAGTGCTAAAAAGGTCGCAATCGAGACCTTTGATCTTAAGGAAGGTGATAAGATCGTCATCACAGGTGGCGTAACAAACGGACAGTCAGGTAATACCAACCTCATTAAAATTGAGGATGTGTAATATAGAAAACTAAATAATTAAAGCAACACAGCAGGAGGTTTACATGGGAGGTTTTTTCGGAGTAGCTTCACGTGAAAGTGCAGTTTTTGATCTTTTTTACGGAACTGACTATCACTCACACCTTGGCACAAGACGTGCCGGACTGGCAGTATATGATAGGAAGAAAGGATTTGATCGTTCTATTCATAACATAGAGCGTTCTTACTTTAGACCAAAGTTTGAAGACGATATGATGAGGATAGAAGGGCATCTTGGTATTGGATGTATTTCTGATTTCGAGCCTCAGCCGCTTATTGTACGTTCACATCATGGAACCTATGCAATAACAACAGTTGGTAAGATCAACAATATCGATGCGATCACCAACAAATTATTTGCAGATAATCGCTCACACTTTTTGGAGATGAGTGGCGGAGATATCAATCCCACGGAGCTGGTTGCTTCTATTATCAATCAGAAGGTTACAATTGTAGAAGGTATACGCTATGCCCAGGAGATCATTGACGGTTCAATGTCGCTTCTACTTATGACTCCCGAGGGAATATATGCAGCAAGAGACAGATACGGAAGGACTCCTGTTCAGATAGGACATAAGGATGAGGGCTATTGTGCATGCTTTGAGAGCTTTTCATATCTTAATCTGGGATACGATCCCTATAGGGAACTTGGCCCCGGAGAAATAGCATTCATCACACCGGAGAGCGTGGAGATCGTAGCTCCTGCTTTTGAGGAAATGAAGATATGTACATTCCTTTGGATATACTATGGATTCCCGGCTTCAGCTTACGAGGGCTTAAACGTCGAGGACGTCCGTTATGGCTGCGGTGCAAAGCTTGCCCAGCGAGACATGCAAAGGGGACTTCATCCGGATCTTGTTGCAGGCGTTCCTGATTCAGGTGTTGCCCATGCGATTGGTTACTCCAATACTTCAGGAATCCCTTATTCAAGACCTTTTGTAAAATACACACCTACATGGCCCAGATCCTTCATGCCCACAATCCAGGCAAGAAGAGACCTGATCGCCAAGATGAAACTGATTCCCATAAATCAGCTTATAAACAACAAGAGCCTTCTTCTTATAGATGATTCGATCGTAAGAGGAACACAGCTACGAGAGACCACAGAGTTCCTCTATAAGAGCGGCGCGAAAGAAGTGCATATAAGACCTGCATGTCCGCCTCTTGTTTATGGTTGTAAGTACCTAAACTTCTCCCGTTCAAATTCTGAGATGGAGCTTATAACCCGAAGAGTAATTGAAAAGCTTGAGGGCTATCCATCACCAAACGATGAGACAGTTCGCAAGTACACTGATCCTGATTCTCCTCAGTATGAGGCTATGCTTGAGGAGATCAGAAAAGAGCTCAACTTTACATCACTTCATTTTCACAGGCTTGATGACATGGTTGAGGCTATTCCACTTGAGCCGTGTAAGCTTTGTACCTACTGTTGGTCGGGGCTGTAAACACTTGCTGAGGTCCTTTCGAAGCTAGTGTGCGCGTGTTCCGGCGAGCGTAGCGAGAGCGGAACTTCATTTTAGTATTGCAATTGCACAATATAAGCGGATAAATTTTGACATTAATCAACAAAAAGGCTTAAATTCGCGAAAAAATCACACTTTTTTCTTGAAAAAGGCTTGTTTTTCAGTATTTATGGTGCTAACATATTTCTTGTAGTTAAATTTTCTTATATTTGGAGGAAAAAAAATGAACAAGACAGAATTAGTAGAAGCAATCGCAAAAGAAACAGGTCTTTCAAAGAAAGATTCTGAGAAGGCTGTAAAGGCTTTCGTTGATGTTGTTTCAAAGCAGCTCAAGAAGAAGGATAAGGTTCAGCTTGTTGGCTTTGGTACATTCGAGACAACAAAGAGAGCAGCTAGAACAGGTAAGAACCCTCAGACTGGCGCTACAATCAAGATTCCTGCTTCTATCGCTCCTAAGTTTAAGGCTGGTAAGGCTCTTAAAGATCTTGTTAATAAGAAATAATTTAGCTTTTAGCAAGAGAGAACGGGTGACTTCGTGTCACCCGTTTTTTCATTTTAAACATATTCAGAAAACTGATAAATTGTCGTATAATAATTGATATATATGCTTAAAAATAGAATTCTTAGGAGGGTAACATGTTAAACATCGAAAAGAAAGAAAATGGGAATGAAGTAACACTGGTACTTGACGGAAGACTTGATACTACAACAGCTCCTTCTCTTGAGGAAGAGGTTAAGGCCGTAGTTGGTGGCGCAAAGAAGCTGGTGTTTGATCTCAAAGAACTCCAGTACATTTCCAGTGCAGGACTTAGAGTTTTACTTTCTGCTCAGAAGACAATGAATAAGCAGGGATCCATGCTTGTTAAGAATGTCTCTGATGATGTTAATGAAATCTTCGAGGTTACCGGTTTTTCAGATATTCTCACTATTGAGTGATAGGTTATTGGTACATTAGCTCTGTTTGATAATTCAAATGAGGGGAATTAAATAATATGGAAGCAAATAGTACCAGGACAGTGTCTAAGCTGTTCTTTAGATTGTTGCCTGTTCAGATAGTTTTATCTGCCATAGGATCAATCAACGGTATCGTATCCAGTTTGTTTGCGAGTAACGCAGTAGGAGTGGAAGCGGTATCGGCTATCGGTTTGTTTTCACCCTTTAATATGGTTATCACTACTCTGGCGGGAGTTTTTGCAGTTGGCTCACAGATGGTGTGCGCAACCTACATGGGTAAAAACGAACTTGAAAACACCCAGAGAGTTTTTTCTTTGGATATTACAATATCGGTTGTTTCATCACTTGTACTATCCGCTTTTATGGTCATTTTCGTGGCCTTATCCGGAGCAAGGTTCCTTACGGGAGATGAGACCGTTATCAGATATTTTAATCAGTATATGCTTGGACAGACGTTGGGTGTGCTGCCTCTTATGCTGGGTCAGCAATGTGCCACATTCCTTTCCCTTGAAAACATGATGAGAAGGATTACTGTGGCAAGTATCGTCTATATTATTTTTAATGTTATTTTCAACTTCGTTTTCCTAAGGGTTCTTAAAATGGAAGCTCTGGGACTTGCTATAGCAGCGTCTATTGGAATGTGGATCTATTTTGGAATTCAGGCGGAGCACTTTTTAAGCGGAAGATCAGTCTACAAGTTAAAGCTTGTAAAGGGTATGTTTAAGGAACTTAAGGATGTGCTTAAGATAGGAAGCCACGGTGCTCTTGTTAATATTTACATGATCATAAGGGCCGGTATCGTCAACGGTCTTATGGTCAAATATGCAGGAAGCGTGGGCGTTTCTGCATTTACTGCGGCAAATACTCTCCTTGGATTTTTCTGGGCTATTCCTGCCGGAATGGTTTCTGTTTCAAGAATGCTCATGAGCGTTTATACGGGCGAGCAGGACAGAGAATCCCTTAAGGCCAATATGAAGACTGCTCTT
This sequence comes from Butyrivibrio sp., assembly GCA_024690485.1. Lineage (GTDB taxonomy): Bacteria > Bacillota > Clostridia > Lachnospirales > Lachnospiraceae > Butyrivibrio. The sequence continues at coordinate 10,693 of JAILPB010000113.1, forward strand.
TACAAGTGCGTTCCCATAATGACTCTGGTAGCTGTATTTATCATTATATTTGGAGATTTCTTTACGAGGATTTACTTTAATGATCCTTCAAGCGAAGTATACAGGCTGACACTTTGGGGCTACAGGATTCTTCCATTTGCCATGCCTTTGTCTGTTATCTGCAACCACTTTGTATGTTATGGTCAGACTTCCGATAAAGAAGTGCTTATAAATGTTGTATCGATTTTTGATGGCGCAATAAGTGTTTCGCTGTTTTCATTTTTACTGACTCCTGTAATAGGACTAAGCGGCGTTTATATCGCAAATGTTATAAACGGCCTTGTAAGTATAGTTATCATCCTTATTTATTCGGTATTTAAGAATAAGAAATTCCCGACGAATCTTGATGAGCTGATGGTTATTCCTGAGGACTTCGGAGCGTCTAAGGAAGACAGGATAGATGTGGCGATCACCCGTATGGAGGAGGTTATCAATATCTCCGAGAAGATCACTGATTTTTGCCTGGAAAAAGGTGTTGATACTAGAAGAGCCAACCTGGCAGGACTTTTCATGGAGGAAATGTCAGGAAATGTGGTGGACCACGGTTTCACCAAGGATAATAAAGATCATACGATTGATATCAGGGTCGTTTATAAGGATGGAAAGCTGGTCCTTAGAATCAAAGATGACTGCATACCCTTTGATCCAAAGAGCAGAAGCAGCATCATGGATCCGGATGACATAACGAAGAATATCGGCATACGAATGGTCTATAAGCTGGCCGAAAAAATAGAATACCAAAATATCCTGGGACTTAATGTCCTTACTATTTCAGTCTGACAGATGATCTGAACTAAGCTTAAGCTGGTTGAAAGGAGTATTTATGCAGGAAGTTAATATCGAAAAAAAGAGCGATCTTGTAACTATTAATCTCTTTGGAAGAATTGATTCCAATAATGCACCTTTGGTAGAGACAGAAGTTTTAAAGGATCTGGAAGGAAACACCCTTCCTATCATTATAGATGCGTCAGGTCTTGAATATATTTCAAGTGCCGGACTTAGAGTGCTTTTGCATATTAGGAAGCAGAATGAAGAATTAAAGATTGTAAACGTAAGCTCAGAAGTCTATGAAATCCTTGATATGACAGGCTTTAACCAGATGATGGATGTAGAGAAGGCATACAAGGTTGTAAGTATAGAGGGCTGCGAAGTAATAGGTCAGGGTGCTAACGGCACAATTTACAGATTTGACAAGGATAACGTTGTTAAGGTTTATAACAATGCAGATGCTTTGTCGGAGATTCAGCATGAAAGAGAAGTTGCAAGGCTTGCTCTTGTGCTTGGAATCCCTACGGCTATTTCCTATGATGTTGTAAAGGTTGGGGATAGTTATGGATCAGTTTTTGAGCTTTTAAATGCCAGATCTTTTTCCAAGATCATGTCAAATGAACCTGATAAATTCGACTGGTGCGTAGGCGAGTTTACAGGAATGCTTAAAAAGATCCATGAGACAGAGGTTCCCGAAGGAAAGCTTCCAAAGATAAAGGAGACAGTTCTTAACTGGACAGAGTTCGTAAAGGACTACATCCCTGCAGAGTACTATGAAAAGCTAAAGAAGATGGTGGAAGAGGTGCCGGAGGATAATCATATGATCCACGGCGATTACCATACCAAGAATCTGGAGCTTCAGGGCGATGAGGTTCTCCTTATCGATATGGATACTCTTGCTGTGGGACATCCGATATTTGAGTTTGCATCCATGTATAATTCCTTTATTGGCTATGGAGAGTATGATTCAAAGCATGTTTCTGAGTTCCTTGGATTTAGCATGGAGACCTCTGAGAGGTTCTTTAGAAGCGTACTTGCAACCTATCTTGGAACAAATGATGAGAATAGATTGAAAAAAATCGAAGAAAAGGCAAGTATAGTAGGTCATACCAGAATGATCAGAAGATCAATCAGAAGAAAAGGCCTTGAGACTGAAGAAGGCCGCGCTGAGATAGAGCTTTGGAAAAAGACTTTGCTTTCACTTCTTGACCGCACAGATACATTGCTGTTTTGACTTTTTACTTGAAAAGGGACAGATATACATGACAAAAAGGCCTGTAATTGATTTACATATGCATTCCACAGTGTCTGATGGAACAGATACGCCTATGGAGCTTTTGGAGAAGGTCAAAGAGAAGGGAATAGAGATTTTCTCTATAACTGATCATGATGCCACTAAGGCTGCAAACATGATGAAGGATTATATAAAAGGCGAGAGCGTAAAATTTATATCAGGAGTGGAATTTTCCAGTAGAGATGAGCAGGGAAGATATCATATACTAGGATATGGCTATGATCCTGAGGGGAAGAGCATAAATGATATGGTTGAACATTCCCACGAGCTCAGAATGCAGAAGGTACATGCAAGGATTGATTTCCTCAAGGATGAGTTTGGATTTACTTTTAGTCAGGAGGATCTTTATAAACTCCTTGCAAAGGATAATCCGGGAAAGCCACATATAGCTAAGATGATGGTTGCCTACGGCTATGCTCCCACCAAGGAGGTAGCGATAGAGCAGTACCTGAATAAAAAGAAGTTTAAGGGCGGGTACGTTGACCCAAGGGATGTAATCGAGGCAATTCTTGGCTCCGGAGGAATTCCGGTTCTTGCCCATCCAACCTACGGCAATGGGGATCAGCTGATAGTTGGAGATGAGATGGATGGCCGAATCAGAAGGCTTATTTCCTATGGATTAAAGGGGCTTGAGGGCTTTTATTCAGGATTTACTCTTAAGATACAAAAGGAAATCCTTGGATTTGCTGCCCAGTATGGCCTTTATGTTACTGCGGGTAGCGATTATCATGGTAAAAACAAGATGGTTATTTTGGGGGATAATAACCTTGACCCTGAGGAGGAATATCCTGAGGGACTTGTTAGATTTTTAGAAGAAGTAAGATATTATTAAAAAACGGGAGGTATGAAAATGGTTAAGGATTCTAAAATACTTGCAGCGAAAAATGCTGATGGAAAGGAACTTTTCCTTCTCCCTAAGATGGCTAACAGGCATGGTCTTATTGCAGGTGCAACAGGTTCTGGTAAAACCGTGACACTTAAGGTTCTTGCAGAGTCATTTAGTGAGATGGGGGTTCCTGTTTTTCTTGCTGATGTTAAGGGAGACCTGGCAGGCATGATAAAAGAGGGTTCCGGAATGGAAGAGAGAGCAGCTAAGCTTTCACTTTCTGATTTTGGTTATTCTAAGTATCCTGTTACTTTCTGGGATATCTTTGGACAAAAGGGAATACCCCTTAGAACAACAATTGATGAGATGGGACCTATTCTTCTTTCAAGAATCCTATCTTTAAATGATCTTCAGGCTGACATTTTGACAATAGCCTTTAAGATTGCTGATGAGAATGGCTGGCCACTTATTGATACCAAGGATTTAAAGGCAATCCTTAAGGAACTTTCAGATAATAACAAGGTTTATGCTGATGAATACGGTAAGATGAGTCCTAACTCCATAAGTGCTATTTTAAGGAGCGTTGTGGCACTTGAGTCTAACGGAGGAGAGCAGTTCTTTGGCGAACCCGGTCTCGATATTCTGCGTGACTGGTTTGTTACTGAGGATGGCAAGGGAATGATCAACATCCTTGATTCCCAGACTCTTATTAACGAGGGTTCACTTTATTCTACATTCCTTCTTTGGATGCTCTCAGAGCTTTTTGAGACTCTCCCCGAAGTAGGCGATCTGGAAAAGCCCAAGATGGTATTCTTCTTTGATGAAGCGCATCTTTTATTTAAGGATTCTTCAAAGTCTCTTGTGGATAAGATTGAGCAGGTTGTAAAGCTTATCCGCTCAAAGGGAGTTGGCGTATACTTTATTACTCAGAATCCAAGAGATATTCCAAACAATGTCCTTGCCCAGCTTGGAAATAAGATTCAACATGCACTTCATGCTTATACTCCTGCAGAGCAGAAGGCTGTTAAGGCTGCTGCTGAGTCCTTTAGGGAGAATCCTGCATTTAAGACCTATGATGCGATCATGGAGCTTGGAACAGGTGAGGCGGTTGTTTCTTTCCTTGGAGAGAGTGGCGTTCCTGAGGTCTGCGAAGTTGCATCAATACTTCCTCCTAAGAGTATGCTTGGGGGAATCGACGATTCGCTTAGAGATAGTGCTATTAAGGGAAACATCAATTATAGCAAGTATGCTAATGCCGTAGATAATGAATCTGCCTACGAGATCCTTCAGAGAAAGGGCGTATTGGACGCTGAAGAAGCAGCAAAGAAGAAGGCTGAGGAAGAAGCTGCTAAAGCTAAGGAGAAGGAAGAGCTTGCAGCAGCTAAGGCAAAAGAGAAGGAAGAACTTGCTAAGCAAAGAGCTGAGGAAAGAGAAAAGAAAGCTGCAGAAAATGCCAAGAAGAGAGCTGCAAAGTCTGTTGCATCAACTGTATCCGGAACTGTCGGAAGAGAAGTTGGTAAGACTGTCGGATCAGGCTTTGGTAAATTCGGTAAGACCCTTGGCGGTAATATCGGCGCAAGTCTTGGAAGGGGAATAATAGGCACATTATTTAAGCTTTAAGGTTTACTATGAACAATATGTTTTCGAATTTTACAAATGGAAAAGGACGAGGCAGGAGGAAAAGAAATAAGTCTTATTATATAGGGCTTTTGATGCTTTTTATCATCTGTGTCATATACCTGATCCTATATCCCGAGCTCGGAAATCTCCCGGGCTCTGAGGATTCATCATATGAGGGAGGAACCATAGTTTCTCCCGAGGAATTCTACGGAGACGGCACCGGAAGCGGAGTTGTATCACCGGAAGAATTCTATGGGAGCTTAGATGTAAATTCAGGAGATTCAGAAGAAAGCGAACATATAGTATCTCCTGAGGAGTTTTACGTTTCTTCTGGTTCAGAAACAGATTTTGAATATAATTTCAAGCATCCCGACAGACTTTACAGTCACTATGAAAAGCATGGCATAGGTATGGGATTTGTAAACGAAAATGAGTATCTTGCGGCAGCAAATGCCCTCATAAAAAATCCCGAGGCGCTTCATAAAACCGAGGCTGAGGACGGAGATGATATTTACTATCTTGAGGCGACGAATGAGATAGTTTTTGTATCAAAAGAGGGCTATATTAGAACCTACTACATCTGCAGTGGAAAAGACTATTTTGATAGGCAGTAAAAGGCGTATTTAGCGCCTTTTTTCTATTCTATGAACATGTACATTTTTATAAAAATGACATCTTATTTAGCAAAAGTTTATAACTAAATATCGTTCGTTCTGATAGAATTATCTTGTATAGTTGTGGTATAAGTTTACCTGAAATAGGAGGCGTTTTCTATGAAAAGGGAGCAATTTACAAGGGCTAATCAAAGAGCTTTGTCTGTTTGTCTTATTATTGTTCTTAGTTGTGCTTTAGCCTTCATTGTTGAGGGGCTTTCCGGCGGATTTTCAGCAGGACGAATATTTGAACTTCTGGCATGTGTTGCCAGTGTAATAGTTATGTCTTTGGGCTATGCGATGTTCAATTATGGCAGAAAGGGTGCAGCACTTATCATGCTTGGCGCAACTGTTACATTCGTAATAATTATGCTTGTTGAATGCCAGGTGTATTATGTGGTATTCGGTCTGCCTATTTTAATATCAGGAATTGTTTATATGAATAAGAGAATAATAATCGGTGGAAGTGCGGTTATTATCCTTATGTATATTATCACTGTGGCAAGAACCTGCATTCCAAAGGGCGGAATGGACGGCGAGAGCATTATGCTAGGTGTTGCAACGATTCTGGCTATCCTGGCATGCGGACAGACAAGAGATCTGTTAAATGCCTTCAATACAGAGAGTATGGCAACCATCAAGGAGCATACAGAGTCTCAGGCTGCTACAAGCCATGAGATGGGTAAAATTGCAAAGAATATTGCTAATCTGTTTAAGGATGCTCAGGATAGTATTTCTGAGCTGGAGCAGATCATAGAAGATACCAGTTCAGGAATGAGAGATATTGCAGGCTCTACAGAAAGCACTGCAAATGCAGTTACAGACGAAGCCCAGAAGGTTTCAGAGATCAAAGAACAGACTCAGGTTGCTGATGAGCAGCGCAGTCATATGATAGAAGCATCCAATAGTACAAAGGAAACTGTTGCCGATGTGTCCCGTACGATTGAAGTTCTGAGGGATAAGGCAAGAGGAGTTCGCGATGCAAGTAATGTTACTGCAGAGTCTACTAAGGCCGTTCTGAATAAGGTTGAGGATGTTCAAAAAATCCTTGGTTCTATCATGGCTATATCAAAGCAGACAAATCTCCTTGCACTAAACGCTTCAATTGAGGCAGCAAGAGCCGGTGAAGCAGGAAAGGGCTTTGCTGTTGTAGCAGATGATATCAGACAGCTTTCAGAACAGACCAATCATGCATCAAGCGATATAACAAGTATTATCGGAGAACTTACAGAAGATGCAAATAAGGCTATGGAAAGTATTGATACAACGGTTCAGTCAGTAGAAGAGCAGAATCAGGTTATCAGAGATACAGCCGCAGCATTTAAGACTATTGATGAGAATGTAAGCAATCTCATAGATAAGATAGGTGAAATTGGTCAGAGTATGGAAGTTATCAATGATTCTACAAATGAGATCAGTGATAGTATTTCCAATCTGTCTGCAACAAGTGAAGAGGTTGCTGCTCTTTCAAGTGATGGTTTGTCAAATGCACAGGGAGCAGTTAGTAAGTTTGAAGACTTCAAAGATGCTCTGGATGGTATCTATAAGCAGGCAGAGAGGCTCAATGAGCTAAACGATGAAGAGGAGAAGGCAGAAGCTGCTTATAACGAAAAAGAAGAGAGCGAAAGAAGCGATGATTGATAATGGTAACTTTGTAATAGTAAAGGAGGCTTTAGAATGAGAGTACTTTTTGCAGCCGGAAGAATCAGGGAAGTTACAGATGTTGAAGTAGTAGGTATGGATGTAGGTGATGGTCAGATCATCGGTACTCAGGTAAATTTTGTTATGGCTAACGGTAACAAGGTTGAGTTCATCTACAATCAGAATGTGCCAATCGAGGAATCAGGCCAGAGAGCCATCGACTTCGTCCAATC
>JAILPB010000077.1 GCA_024690485.1 Butyrivibrio sp.
AAGATGCAGGGACAGTTTTCATCGAACTATCCGGAACTTATGGCAGCAGCGCTTATTGCCTGCCTTCCGATGATCGTTATATATGTATTCTTCCAGAAGCAGTTTATTGAAGGTATTGCTACTTCAGGTGGTAAGCTGTAAAACTGAAAAACATGGCTTTAAAAAGGTGTGGTGCATGAATGTGTGTCACACCTTTTTCTTCTTGTTTCATCCTAGCAGGAAACCTTGTGAAAAGCCTGTGAACTATTACCTGAGGTTATGGAATTAGAATTTATTAGGTAATATAATGATGAAATAGGAAGGAAGTATTATAAGACATGTTCTTTTTACGCATAGTTTTAACGTTTATCTACATAGTTATATTGTCACTGGAAACAGTAGAATCAGACACAAACACAGATTTATCCAAATATCTTCCGGAGTTTATTACCGGTTACGAAACGGATGATTATTCATATTATGACGAGGATGAATATAACGAAAATTACTGGCAGGGGAATTACGACGATATAAAGCCTGAGGATAGCAGCCGCGGATCAGCCGTAACTCCTGATGGAAAGACAGTGGTCGTTAGTATTTTTGTCAGTGAACATAAATATAAATGGGACTATGATTCAGATAGCGATAAGGAAAAAATTTCAGATATAAATAAATACCTTGGAATAGCTGGGGATTACATAGAGGACGTGGTTCATGACTACGGGAAAGAAGCAGAGTTTGTCACAGATTTTGTGGAAAACCCGGATCTTATGTATACGGTGACTCTAGACGAGGATATGACCAATACGGATTATGTTGATAGTCCTGCCTGGGAGTATATAGATTCCAACGTAGCTTCTGAAGAGATTAAAGAAAAATATCAGGCTGACAATGTCATCTACTTCATGCTGTTTAATACCAATAAAAAAAGTGATTCTATTTCCTGTACAAGAAACTGGTATACAGGCATGGACTATCCATATGAGGTAGTCTATCTGTACAACATGGATTATGGCATGACAAATTGCCCTGCGGTATATGCTCACGAGATGCTCCATACATTTGGTGCGCCGGATCTGTATCAAGTAAGCAAAGATTTCCAGATACACAAGGATTTCGTTAATTATGTGGAAGAAAACCTTCCTAATGAAATCATGCTTACTTGCTCTGACTACAGGACAGGTGAATATGACTATGAAAAGGTGACCAATGAGGTCTCTGATCTGACCGCTTATTACATAGGGCTCATAGATGATTGTGATATCGTTAATGAGCATCACCTTGCATTTAGTGAGCACGACGCAAGATTTATATATAATAAGTACGGCTGGTGAGATATACCAAACGTTAAAACGTTGCATCATGCGATGATGTTTGATAAATTAATCTTATAGAATATTGAGTTTTTCTTATTTCGGGGTGAGGGGAAATTATGAAATATGCTTTAACATCATTTGCACTGATAATAACCCTTGTAGGAGGCTTTATTTTCGGTGCTTATTATATGTATAAAAAGTATAATCCGGATGCAATAGTAGAGGAGGTCCAGACGGGAGATCAGTCTCAGGTCCAGACCGAAGAGCTTGATAATTCAGGCTACTATGACGAAAATGGCAACTGGAAATTCAGATACAATGAGGACGAAAGTGGTTACAGCCAGAGCGGAACTAAAGTTTCAGCAGGCGGCGTAGCTACTGAGAATATAGATTATCGAATCACCGGCACCAATTTTGTCTACGAAGATGACGGCAGTTATTCAGGTTTTCATGCTGTTGTGACTGTGGAAAACATTGGCTCAGGCAATCTTTATCTTGGTAAAAGTTCCGTATTTAATATAGAAGATAGAAATCTTGAGGTTGTAGATTCCTACGACTATGTAAGGGCTGTTCCGGATGTTATTGCACCCGGTGAAAAGGGCTATTTCTATGTGCCCTATGGACAGATAAAAACCAATGAGGATAGCGTAACTATTGAGGAAGGCGATCTCTCCGGTGATGTTCTTGATATTGAAAACGGAGATGTCACTCCCGGAAATATAAATGAAGAAGACAATAAGTCTATTGATATAGAAGAACTTCAGGATGCCCTTGAAGGAGAAGAGGAGACCACAACTAAGATAGAAGTGGAGATGCCTGTTCTTATGACATCAGCTGATGCTGCTAGTACGGAGGGATCTTCCGAAGAAGGCAGCTCAAAGTCTGACGAGGTAAAAACTGAAGATTCCGCAGATGCAGAGTCTTTGGATGACAAGGAAAAAGATGAAGCAGCCGAGGGTGAATCTACAGAAGATGCAGATTCTGAATCCGGCGACGTAGAAGCTGAAGAAGGCGCAGAAGGCGAAGAGGAAGGTGCGGCAAGCTCTGCAACAGAGGAGAGCACCGCTCCTGAGGAAGTAACCTACGCAGGCCTTTCACTTTACAGAGTTCATGAGTATTTTATTCTGCCCACTCTTGATGTTAAGAAATGCGCAGATATGCCAAGGGCTGATTATGAGATTACCAATATAGTATATGGAAGTAATGATGCAGGGTATTTTACTTTGACAGGTGATGTCACCAACACTTCCGTTAATAACATCGATTATATACCGGTAACGGTTATAGCCCTTGATAGAAGAGGAAATGCCATAGCTGTTGGCAAGGATTCTATCACGGATTTTTATAACGGAGCTACAAAAAATTTTGGCGTAAGCTACGTGCTTACAAGAGAAGAGCGTTCGAATATCGTTCAATGTGTGATTTACGCCAGGGAAGCAGTAAGTAATTAAAATGGTACAGGAATTATTATTAGAGACTCCTGCCTTTTTGGGCAGGATTCTTTCTGATATACAGAGTGTTACAAAATACATGAATGCAGGCATCGTTATCGCTCTGGTTTATGTGGTTGTTTATTACCTTATAATACTCTTGTTCAGACTTTTGAAAATTAAATACAATCATAAGAGATCCCATGTTCTTTCGGTATTTTTGCTGCTTGTATATACAACGGCGATCTTTTATATAGTCTTTATGAGCAGAGAGGTCGGGGAGTACAGCGGGGCTAACCTTAGGCTGTTTTCCTCCTGGGGCAAGACCAACACTACACATGCGTATTTCGTAGAGAATATTATCATGTTTGTGCCTATGGGAATCCTTCTTCCATGCTCCTACGGGAGATTCAGGAAGGTATATAAATGTGTGTTAACCTGCCTTTTGATTTCCCTGGTGATAGAGATTACTCAATACATATTTGGAATAGGAATCGCTGAGATCGACGATGTTTTGAACAACACAATCGGAGGCTTTATCGGCTGGTGTATCTGGAGAGTATGTGCTGTTTGTTACAAAAACTTGACGCAAAAGTAAAAATGCAGTAATATTTGTTGAGTTGGGGAGCAATGGACGCTCCCCTTAATTGTATCGCCGCGGATGCACTACTGTCCCCGGGGTACTTCTGTTAGATGCGTTGAGTAGTTTTGGTCCTTTTTTCAAGGAGAATGAATAATTCAATATGAAAAGAATAGGAAAAGTATTAACAGAACATTTTAAAATAAATCCGGTCTTAACTGCAGTTTGTACTGCTTCTGCTATCCTTATGGTTTCCCTTGCCAGTTTGATCATCGCTCAAGAAGCTTGTGAGAAGGATGTATTGGCAGCAGAACCTGAACAGGAATCAAGTATTTTTGAGAAGCTTGAGTCAGTTATGGAAGAGAGAGCTGCTGTGACTGAAGAACAGAATCTTGCAGCAGGCGAGGAGGGAACTCAGGTTACAGTAGAAAATACTGAAGCTGTTCCTACATATAATATTACTGCTTATGAAGCCGGCAAAACATTATATGCCAATGACCTCGTTAATGTGAGAAGCGGCGCAGGTACTGAGTTTGATAAATATGGAACAGTAAGACGCGGCTCAGAGGTTACAGTTGTTGGAGAAACAGACAATGGCTGGTATCAGGTTTTATACAATGATGCAGCTGCTTATATAAAGGCAGATTATCTTCAGGAGACTGCTCCGGGAGTAGCATTTATCTTTGCAGGTGACTCCAGAACAGTTCAGATGAGTAAGGCCGTTAAAAACAGCAGCTATGTATGGATTGCCAAGGTTGGCGAAGGTTATAACTACTTCGAAAGCACTGCAATACCTCAGATAGATGCCAATGTTGGTGCAGGTTCTGTCATCATCATCAACTATGGTGTAAACGATCTTCACAATGTTAATAAGTACATTAAGCTCGTCAATTCCAAGGTTGGTGCCTGGACAGATGCAGGTGCAACAGTGTACTATGCAGCAGTTGATCCTGTTAGCAATTATCCCACAATAACCAATGCTGACATTGAGAACTTCAACAATACACTTAAAGAAGGACTTGATAGCAGAGTTGGCTGGCTCGATGGTTATTCATACCTCGCAAGCAATGGCTTCAATACCAGCGATGGCCTGCATTATGATAATGATACTTACAGGAATCTGTACTCATACTATATGAGCAGATTTTCAGCCTGAAAATATAATAACAATTACACAAGCACTATAAATGCAATTGTCCAAGGGTTGGCAATTGCATTTTTTTTGTCTATACTTATATGTAATATAGAAAACGATTTCTGACTGAGAGGAAGATTTATGGTTTCCATAAAAGACGTGGCGAAAGAGGCAGGAGTAGCCATTTCAACAGTATCAAAGGTTCTTAACCATTACCCCAATGTAAGTGAGAGTACTAAGAAAAAGGTAATGGATGCGGTAGAACGTCTGAATTTCGTACCAAATCAGGTGGCAGCAGCACTTTCATCAAAGAGATCAGGACGCATAGCTCTGCTCCTTAAGCTCAATATGAAGACCAAGGCTATCGACGAGATCGACATGCAGTATATAACCGGTGCTATCAGCAAGGCAAGGGAGAAAAACCTGGATGTTATCACAGTTTTCTACTCAATGATAGAAGGTATGAGTCTTGAAGAGATGACAAGATACTTTGCATCTCAGAATATCAGCGGAATCATTGTGTTTGGCATGACAAATGAGGATAAGGTTCTTCACAAGCTCATCGCCAGTGAGACCTTCAAGATGGTCATAATCGATGCTGATATAGTGAACGGATCCACTTCAACAGTTGGCGTAGACCATGCAAAAGCACAGTATGACGTTGCTGAGAAGACTATCAGAGAAAATACCTGCAAGAGAGTTCTCTATATTGCGGGCATGAAGAACAGTTATGTAACTGAGCAGAGACTTCTTGGCATGAAGAAGCTTGCGGATGATAAAAAGCTAAAGCTTTTTGTGAGAAACGGAGATTTCTCTGAACTTAAGGCCAGAGAGCTTACTTTAAAATATGGTAAAAACAAGGATGTTGTAGTTTGTGCATCTGACCTTATGGCAATCGGTGCCATGAAAGCCCTTACAGATATGGATATTTTCAGACCCGTGTGCGGTTTTGACGGCATTATCCTTATGGGATATGTGGGAAAGCAGATGAACACAGTGAAACAGGACTTTGCAGCAATAGCATCCAAGGCAGTTAAGGAGCTGGAGAGACTTTTTGCGGGAGAGCAGGGAAGAAAAGTCGTTATGCCTCACAAGCTCGTAAGACTTAAGTACGAGGATATTATTTGCTGATAAAGGTCTGAATATACAGCATTTATGACAGATCGGGAATAAAAAAGAAGGGGGTGTTTCCGAGTAATAGTAATTTAGGACTTGCGGAAAACGTTTTCTCATGTTATTGTTATATCACACTAATTAGAAAACGTTTTCCACCAATGTGGAAGTTGAAAGTGATTATGTTTCAGTTGTAGAAGGGAGACGACAATGGCAAATCATACAAATCTCCAGAGAGATGTTCTTGTTATGAATCTTGAGGAACAGCTTGAAGGAATAGCTAAGGAAAAATTCGGTAAGGCACTTAAGGAGTGCAGCAATCAGGAGGTCTACGTAGTTCTTCTTGAGGCTACAACTCGCCTTATGGATGTTGCACCTATTGAAGGTGGCGAGAAGAAAATCTACTACATTTCAATGGAGTTCCTTATTGGTAAGCTCCTTTCAAACAACCTCATTAACTTAAAGGTATATGACAAGGTTGTTGAGATCTTGGAGAAGAATGGCAAGAATCTTGCAGAAATAGAGGAGTGCGAGCCCGAGCCTTCACTTGGTAACGGCGGACTTGGAAGACTTGCAGCATGTTTCCTTGATTCAATAGCTACTCTGGGTCTGTCAGGAGAAGGAATCGGTCTTAACTACCATTTTGGTCTTTTCCGTCAGGTATTTAAGGACAACCTTCAGACAGCAGAGAAGGATGCATGGATTCAGAATGAGTCATGGCTTGAAAAGACAGATACTACTTTTGAAGTAGCTTTCGGTAAAAAGAAGGTTGTATCAAGACTCTACAACATGAACGTAGTTGGTTACGATACAGGCGTTAACAAGCTCAGACTTTTTGATGTTGAGTCAGTTGATGAGAGCCTTGTAAAGGACGGCATCACTTTCGATAAGGAAGAGATCGAGAAGAATCTTACACTTTTCCTTTATCCCGATGATTCAGACGAGGCAGGTAACCTCCTTCGTATCTACCAGGAGTACTTCCTTGTAAGTAACGCAGCTCAGCTTATTTTAAGAGAGCAGAAGGAGCGTCAGTACGACCTTCGTGAGCTTTACAAGCATGCAGTTATCCAGATCAACGATACACATCCTACAATGATCATTCCTGAGCTTATCAGAATCCTTGTTGAGGATAAGGCATTCTCAATGGATGATGCTATCGATGTTGTATCAAAGACTTGTGCTTATACTAACCACACAATCCTCGCTGAGGCTCTTGAGACATGGCCTCTTAAGTACCTTGAGAAGGTAGTTCCTCAGCTTGTTCCTTACATCAAGGAGCTTGATAAGAGAATCAGAGCAAAGGTTAAGGATCCTAACGTTCAGATCATCGACAAGGATAAGAGAGTGCACATGGCATTTATTGATATCCACTACGGATTCTCAGTAAACGGTGTAGCAGCTATCCACACAGACATCCTCAAGAACTCCGAGCTTAACGATTTTTACAAGCTCTATCCTGAGAAGTTTAACAATAAGACAAACGGTGTAACCTTCCGTAGATGGCTTCTTTCCTGTAACCATCCTCTTGCAGATTTCATCTCTGAGAAGATCGGTGACGGATACAAGAAGGATGCAGACAAGCTTGAGGATCTCCTTAAGTTTGTAAATGACAAGGAAACACTTGATAGAATTGATGAGATCAAGCGTCAGAAGAAGAATGAGCTTGTTGCTTACCTCAAGAAAAAGGAAAATGTTGATATTGATCCTAATTCAATCTTCGACATTCAGGTTAAGAGACTTCATGAGTACAAGCGTCAGCAGATGAACGCCCTTTACATCATACACAAGTATCTGGAGATCAAGGGTGGCAAGAAGCCTGTAAGACCTCTTACATTCCTCTTTGGAGCAAAGGCAGCACCTGCTTACGTTATTGCTAAGGATATCATTCACCTTCTTCTGTGCCTTCAGGAGATCGTTAATAATGATCCCGATGTATCACCTTACATGAAGGTTGTTATGGTTGAAAACTACAACGTAACATATGCTGAGAAGCTTATTCCTGCATGTGATATCTCAGAGCAGATCTCACTTGCATCCAAGGAAGCATCCGGAACAAGTAACATGAAGTTCATGCTTAACGGTGCAGTTACTCTTGGTACAGACGACGGTGCAAACGTTGAGATTCATCAGCTCGTTGGCGATGACAACATCTACATCTTCGGTATCAGCGCAGATGAAGTAATCGAGCACTACAAGAAGGCTGATTATGTTTCTAAGGACTACTACAAGAAGAGCAAGGTCATCAAGGAAGCTGTTGATTTCATCACATCTAAGCAGTGCCTTGCAGTAGGTCACAAGGAAAACCTTAAGAGACTTCAGGATGAGCTCCTCAATAAGGACTGGTTCATGACTCTTATCGACCTTGAGGATTACATCAAGGCTAAGGACAGAATCTTTGCTGATTATGAGGACAGAGACAACTGGAAGAAGATGATGCTTACAAACATCGCTAAAGCAGGTTTCTTCTCATCAGACAGAACTATTGCTGAGTACAACAGAGACATCTGGAAACTTTAATTATACAAACGAAAGCCCCGCCTCAATTGAGGCGGGATTTTTTTACTATTCATAGTGCATTTGATATAATAATATTGATGATTGTTAACTAAAAGTTTTTTCAAAATAAGGAGGACAAGAAAGGTATGGCACGAAAAGTAGTTTTGGCGGGAGCTTGTAGAACAGCAATCGGTGTTATGGGCGGAGCGCTTAAAGATATTTCTGCTCCGGATCTTGGAACAATTGTAATAAAGGAAGCACTTAAGCGTTCAGGGGTAAAGCCTGAGCAGGTTGATGAAGTATATATGGGCTGCGTAATTCAGGCCGGCACAGGTCAGAACGTAGCACGTCAGGCAGCTGTTAATGCAGGTATTCCTGTTGAGGTTCCTGCTACAACAATTAACGTTCTTTGCGGATCAGGTCTTCACTGTGTAAACCTTGCTGCAAAGCTTATCTCAATGGGTGATGCAGACATCATCGTTGCAGGTGGTACAGAAAATATGTCTCGTGCACCTTACGCACTTCAGAATGCCAGATTTGGTTACAGAATGAACAATGGCGAAGTTATCGATACTATGATCAAGGATGCTCTTACAGATGCTTTCGGTGGCTTCCACATGGGTATCACAGCAGAGAATATCTGTGAGCAGTGGGGACTTACAAGAGATGAGCTTGATGAGTTTGCTGCAAACAGCCAGCAGAAGTGCGAGAAGGCTCAGGCTGAAGGCAAGTTCAAAGATGAGATCGTTCCCGTTGAGATTAAGACAAAGAAGGGAACAGTTGTATTTGACAAGGATGAGGGTCCCAGAGCAGGTGTTACAAAGGAGAGCATTAGTAAGCTTCGTCCTGCATTTAAGCCTGATGGAATGGTTACAGCAGCTAACTCTTCAGGTATCAACGACGGAGCTGCAGCCATCGTTGTAATGAGTGAAGAGAAGGCTAAGGAGCTTGGAATTAAACCTATGGCTACATGGATTGCAGGTGAACTTGCAGGTGTTGAGCCTCGCATCATGGGTATCGGTCCTGTAGCAGCAACCAAGAAGACAATGGCTAAAGCAGGTTACCAGATTTCTGATTTTGACCTCATCGAAGCTAACGAAGCTTTCGCAGCTCAGTCAGTAGCTGTTGGTAAGGATCTTGGATTTGATCTTAGTAAGCTTAATGTAAACGGTGGTGCTATTGCACTTGGACACCCTGTTGGATGTTCAGGCTGCAGAATCCTGGTTACTCTTCTCTATGAGATGCAGAAACGCGATGCCAAGAAGGGCCTTGCAACTCTTTGCGTAGGCGGTGGTATGGGCGCAGCTGCTATCGTAGAAAGGTAATCACCTGGCGAGGTTCTTTCGAGCCTGGTGTACTACCTTGTTCTGGCGAGCGAACGCGAGAGCAGAACTTCATTTGAAAGAGGTATAAATGAACGTTAATCTGGGTAAAGGCTTCGGGCCTCTTGATTTTGATGAAAATGGCAGAATGTTTTCCATATTTCCCGAGAATCTACCATATGTAAATGATGATTTTCAGGGAGACGATCCGGATTATTGTGTATATGTGGATGCCGAGCTTGTTGAGGATGTCTGCAACGCAGGTCTTGATTTTGAGGATTTCCTGAGGCTTGATGTGGAAGGCAGAACGCAGATGCTAAAGGAGGCAGGACTTGATCCTACAGCCTATGACCTTGATTTTGACCATGCTGTCAGAGAACGTCTCGAGGAAGAAGGTCTTCTTGATGAGTATTACGGCGAGGATTCCGAGTTTGGTGAAGAGGACGAGGAAGACGAGTATGGATACGAAGAAGACGAAGATTTCGATGACGAGGAATATTTCGAGGATGATGATTCATCCGATGATCCCTTAGATGACATAGATCCCGATGATTTCGATGACTATGACGACGAGGACGAAGATGACATCCCGCCTGATGATGAGTTCTTCGGAGACCTGTAAGATTGTATGTTTGAAATAAGATTAAAACAAAATAGCAGAAGATGTAATAATCCCCGGAAACCGAA
>JAILPB010000125.1 GCA_024690485.1 Butyrivibrio sp.
AAGATCAATTGCATCACATGCTGAGCCGCCTGTAGCGAGCATGGGATCAAGAATGAATACTTCTCTGTCCCCTATGTCCTCGGGAGCTTTGAAGAAATAATTAACCGGTTCAAAGGTCTTCTCATCTCTGTACATTCCGACATGAGCAATCTTAGCATTAGGTATTACGTTAAGAACTCCGTCGAGCATACCCATTCCGGCTCTCATGATGGGAGCAAATGCATAATTATCTTCATTGAGTCTACCCATCTCGATTGTCTTAATAGGGGTCTCAACAATTGTCTTTTCAAGCTGCACGTCTCTCATTGCTTCGTAGATCAGATAGGCTCCGATCTCGCTGACAAGCTCTCTGAAAAGCTTCGTGCCGGTGTGCTTGTCTCTAAGAATTGAAAGCTTATGTTCAATAAGCGGATGATTTAATGCTGTAACATTTTCCATTTTGTGGCCTCCCAATATTTAAACTTTATAGATTCTAACATATAAGGAAATATCTGCATAGAGATATTTTGATATAATTTAATCTCATCTATATTTTTCAATGAATGATCAGGATATATTCGTCACATATCCGATGGAAATATATTTATCCAAAAGAGCCCTGTAATCGGTGCCTTCTTCAGCCTCAGTGATATGTACGCCTTCTACCATATACCTTGCTCCGCCTCCGGGAAGGTCTTCCAGCTTATTGTAATGGTCCTTATATACAACTCCTGTTGATACTTTCCTGTCGTAAAGGATTCCTTTACATTCAGAAACAGGAACCTGAGGGAAGTTTACATTAATGATCTTACCCGGAACAAAAGGCTTATCAATAAGCTCCGAAAGTACATCTCTTAAGTATTTATCAGCTACAGAGTGATCATTATTTATCCCTTCAGAAAAAGCTATAGAAAGGATTCCCTGAAATGCTCCTTCAAGAGCAGCACCAACGGTTGCTGAATACTGAGTGTCGCTTGCAACGTTGTAGCCAAAATTAATTCCCGAAAGAATCACGTCAGGTTTCCCCGGGACAATATTAAGTGCTCCAACTCTCACGCAGTCTCCCGGCATTCCGGAGCAGCTATATGCATGTACTCCTTCTACAGGAAAATTGTGGGGAAGAATATCAATCGGATCTCTAAGCACGATGCTGTGGGATGCAGCACTTCTTTGGCCGTAGGGCGCAACCACATATACTTCGCCAAACTCTTTTGCGGTTTCAGCAAGTCTTGCGATTCCATCAGAATCAATTCCATCATCATTTGTAATTAGTATTTTTCTCATAAAACCTCTTAAAAAATTATTAGATAAGCCCCTGAATAAGGATTATCAGTATTAAAATCGGAAGGACAAACTTAAGGTATCCCTTTAAACCAGCGGACATCTTAAGTCCATCTCCGGTATTTGTTTCCTTAAGATAATTATCAAATCCCCAGCCCCTTTTCGAAATACAAAATACAAGGAAAATAAGAGCACCCCCGGGAAGAAGGATGTTACTTACAATAAAGTCCTCAAAAGTAAGTACGTCCATTCCTCTTATAAAGGTAACCCCGCTCCAAATGTTATAGCCAAGGACACAAGGAATGCTGGCAACCAGTATGAAAATACAATTAAAAAGAATAGACTTTCCTCTGCTCCAGCCAAGATTATCCGAAATAAGGGCTATAAGATTCTCGAACACCGCTGTAACAGTAGAAAAGCTAGCAAAAGTCATAAACAGGAAAAACAGTGTTCCCCATATTCTTCCAAGTGACATATTTAAAAACACATTGGGAAGTGTGATAAAAATAAGTGAAGGCCCCTGTTCTGTCTCAACGCCGTAGCTAAAGCATGCAGGGAAAATGATAAGTCCTGCAATGATAGCAACGAAGGTATCAAGTGCGCAGATTCTTATGGATTCTCCCGTAAGAGTAAAGTCCTTTGACATATAGCTTCCGAAAATCTCTATTGCTCCAATACCAAGGCTAAGAGTAAAAAATGCCTGGTTCATGGCAGAACTTATTACTTTTAAAAGTCCCACATCCAAAGCCCTATTAATATCCGGAAGCAGGTAAAACTCAAGTCCCTTTGAAGCTCCGGGAAGAAGAATTGAGTGAATCGCCAAAACAAGGATAAGAACAAGAAGTCCCATCATCATTATCTTGGTTACGCCTTCAAGTCCCTTCTCTACACCAAAAGTAAGAACACCAAATCCAAAGAGAACAACAAGAACCATGAAAATTCCCATCTCTATAGGATCTGCAAGCATATTAGAAAAGACCTCTGCAACGCCGTCAGTGCTTACATTTTTAAACTGTCCTGATGCGAATTTAAAGAAATAGTCCACCATCCAGCCGGAAACCGTTGTGTAATACATCATAAGAAGGTAGCAACCAGCCATACAAAACCATCCGTGGATATGCCACTTATGTCCCTTTTGCTCAAGAGCCTGATAGCCTCTTACAACTGTCTTCTTACTTGCTCTTCCAACAGCCAGTTCCATGGTCATTACCGGGATTCCCATGATAATAAGAAAAAGCAGATAGAATAATACGAAAACGGCTCCGCCGTTCTGCCCTGTGATATAAGGAAATTTCCAGACGTTTCCTATACCAATGGCACAGCCGGCGCTAACCATAATAAATCCAAGCCTTGAACTAAAGCTTGCACGATTATCTTTTTCCATGCAACCACCCTCCCCAAATTTGTCATAAGGGGGTACCGCTTGCGGTGGATTCCTTATGACGGTTCAAAGTTTTCATAATCTACTTTACACTTCCAGAAAATGAACTTTTTTCACTAAATAATAAGAATTGTTCCTATTATCTTACCAAATTATATTCGCATCTTGAAGTCTTCATAGCCAAACCGCTTAATAACCTCTATATTTCCATCTTCATGTAAAACATCGATATCAGGAAGAGGCATACCATTAAAAGTATTGTTTTTAACCATACTGTAGATTGCCATATCTTCAAAGATGAGCCTGTCACCAATTTTAAGCTCTTTATCAAAGCTATAATCACCTATTACATCTCCTGCAAGACAGGTTCTTGAAGACAATCTGTAAGTGAACTTTTTTTCGCACACTTCACCGCTATCCTTAAGAGGTGGTCTATAGGGCATCTCAAGAACATCAGGCATATGGCAGGCAGCAGAAGTATCAAGAATAAGTACAGGATATTTCCCGGTGTTTACAATATCCATTACCGTTGTTACAAGGAAACCGGCATCCAATGCTATAGCTTCTCCGGGCTCTAAATAAACCTCAACGTCATATGTGTTTTTTATGTATTTAACAAGCTCTATAAGACCTTCTCTGTCATAGTCATCCCTTGTAATATGATGGCCACCGCCAAGGTTTAGCCACTTGATCTGAGAATTATCTTTTGATAGAAACTTGCCAAACTTCTCCTCAAAAGCCTTAAAGGTATCTTTTAAAGGCTCAAAGCCCTGTTCGCATAAGGTATGGAAATGAAATCCGGATACGCCCTTTGGAAGTATATCCGGCATATCGCAAAGTCTTATTCCAAGTCTTGAACCGGGAGCACAGGGATCATATATTTCATGACCTTCCTGGGTTGAAAACTCGGGATTTACCCTAAGCCCAACATAAAGCTTTTTCTCAGATACCTTCTCTTCCCAGACCTTTCTGTGAGCCTCAAGCTGATTTATGGAATTAAATACAATATGGTCACTGATACTGCAAACTTCTTCCATTTCCTCAGGATTAAAAGCAGGCTCGAAAACATGGATTTCCTTATATTTGTTATCACAGTCACCGGATTTTTCATGGAATTCTTCATATGCAAGCTTTGCCTCGAATAATCCGGAAGCAGTTGTTCCTGACAGATATTTAGCTATAATAGGATATGTGCTGTAAGCGGAAAAAGCCTTCTGAGCAAGGAGCACCCTGGCACCTGACTTATCCTGAATATCCTTTAGTATTTCACAGTTTTCCCTGAGCTTCTTTTCATCTATTACATAAGCGGGAGTTTTTATTTCATTAAACATATTCTGGTCCTTATATAAAAAAATTAACTGTTTATCAAATCCTTAAACACTTCACTTGCAATCACAAGTCCGCAGACAGAAGGCGTAAAAGCGCTGCTTCCGGGAGCAATCTTTAGTCTTTTACCATTTAAAGGCGCAGCATTATCCTGATCTGCATTCATCTGTATATCATGGCTTCCGGGCTTTATAGGCTCTTCATCAGAATAAACAACCTTTAAATGATCAACGTTTCTCTTTTTTAACTCTCTTCGCATAACCTTACACAGAGGGCACACACTGGTCTTATATATATCAGCCACCCGAAATCTTGTGGGATCAAGCTTATTCCCTGCTCCCATGGCACTGATAACAGGGACACCGGCTTCCTTACAGCGCATGATAATGTCGATTTTTGCTGTAACCGTATCAACAGCATCAACAACATAGTCATAACTTGAAAAATCGAAATTCTCTGCTGTCTCGGGAAGATAAAAGCATTCATGGGTATCGACTTTTACCTCTGGATTTATATCCATCATTCGCTCTTTCATGACCATAACCTTTGGCTTATCCAAAGTACTGTGAAGAGCAATGATCTGTCTGTTTATATTACTTGGAGCAACTGTATCACTGTCAATTAGATCAAACGCACCAACTCCGCTACGTGCAAGAGCTTCACAGACATATCCGCCAACTCCGCCAACACCAAAAATTGCTACTCTTTTGTTTTTTAGTTTATCTACCGCTTCAGAGCCAACAAGAAGCTCTAATCTGGATAATTCTTCCATGTGTATACCTGATTTTTCCTATTTACTTAGATTTATTTTTAAACAATAATAAAACAATTTTCCAAGATTTAAAAACGCTATACCAGAAACAACTGATATAGCGTTTTAAAAACTAATTAATCAATAAGTGTAGGATTTTCCTCTACTACCCAGGGAAGTCCGTATTCATTAAGCATCTCCATGTACGGATCGGGATCAAACTCATCGGTAGTAAATACGCCCGGTTTCTTCCACTTTCCTGTTACAACAAGAGCAGTTCCTATCATTGCAGGAACGCCAGTTGTATAGCTGATTGCCTGGCTTCCAAGTTCTTTGTAGCATTCCTGATGATCACATACGTTGTAGATATAAATTGTTCGCTCCTTACCATCTTTGATTCCTCTGAAGATACAGCCGATGTTTGTCTTTCCGACTGTTCTGGGGCCAAGACTTGCAGGATCAGGAAGAAGTGCTTTAAGGAACTGAATAGGAACAATCTCTCTACCCTCAAACATTACAGGACTTGTTGAAAGCATTCCAACATCCTCAAGACATCTCATATGATCAAGATAGCTCTGTCCGAATGTCATAAAGAAACGAATTCTCTTAACTTCAGGAAAGTTTCTTCCAAGAGCTTCAATCTCCTCGTGGTGAAGAAGGTACATATCCTTCTTTCCAACCTGAGCAAAATCATATTCTCTCTTAATCTCCATGGGCTTTGTCTCTACCCAGTGACCATCCTCCCAGTAGCTTCCGTTGGCAGAAACCTCACGAAGGTTGATCTCAGGATTAAAGTTTGTAGCAAAGGCGTAACCGTGGTCACCGCCGTTGCAGTCCATGATATCGATGTAATGAATCTCATCGAAGTAATGCTTTTTAGCATAAGCTGTAAATACTGATGTTACACCGGGATCAAAGCCTGTTCCAAGAAGAGCTGTAAGACCTGCTTCTTTAAACTTATCAAAATAAGCCCACTGCCAGCTGTAATCAAAGTATGCTGTAAAGCCCTTTTCCTTGCAGCGTGCTTCATATATCTTTCTCCACTCCGGGTCATCTGTATCCTCGGGTTCATAGTTTGCTGTATCAATATAGTCAACCTTGCATGCAAGGCAGGCATCCATGATTGTAATATCCTGATAAGGAAGAGCTACGTTAAGCACTGCATCAGGCTTATATGAATTAATAACTCTCTTGATATCCTCTACATCATCCGCGTTAACTGTATCTGTAGTGATCTTAACAGTGCATCCTGCCTTCTCAAGCTTCTCCTTAAGTGCATCACACTTAGAAACGGTTCTTGATGCAAGACACATCTCTGTGAAAACTTTATTATTATGTGCACATTTCTGAATGGCAACCTGTGCAACTCCGCCGCAACCAATTACAAGCAGTCTGCTCATATCATTTCTCCTTTTTTAATGTTTTATGTTTTTATAGATAACACGGATTGTTCCGCTCTCGTTTCACTCGCCGGAACACGTTCGGGCTAAGCTCAAAAATACTTCGCTAAGCCCTCTCAGCTTATCTGGACATGTCTTCTTCTTCCTGAAGAAGATCCTCAACATACTTAGGAAGCATGAATGCACCCTTATGTAAATGAGTGGTGTAATACCAGGTCTTGATGCCTCTCTCATCCCATCTGTCAGGGTTAAAATCCTTCAAAGGATGATACTTCTTGCTGGCAAATCCAAAGAGCCAGTAACCTGCGGGACATGTAGGAATATGCGCCTGATATACCCTGTTTACCGGGAATACCCTGAAGGCTTTTCTATGCATAGCTCTGCAGCTCTCTTCGTCCTCATCATAGAAAGGACTTCCATGCTGATAAACCATTATTCCATCGTCATGAAGTGCCTTATAGCAGCTTCCGTAGAATTCCTTTGTAAAGAGTCCTGCTTCGTGGCCTAAAGGCTCTGTGGCATCATTTATTATCAGGTCATACATATCCTCGCATTTACGAAGGTACTTAAGACCGTCCTGATAATAAATATGCACTCTGTCATCATCAAGGCCGCAGGCGTTATCAGGAAAATACTGCTTGCAAACTTCTACAAACATATTATCAGGCTCAACAACGTCAATTACCTTGATCTCGTCATAGTGACTAAGCTCTCTGGCAACACCGCCGTCGCCACCACCAAGAACGAGAACTCTCTGAACCTTGGGATGAACAGCCATTGGTACATGAACTATCATCTCGTCATAAGTAAACTCGTCTTTTTCTGAAAAAATTATATTACCATCAGAAGCAAGGAATTTACCAAACTCAGGAGAATCAAATACATCGATTCTCTGGAACTCACTTGATCCTGAAAAAAGCTGCTTTGCAAGGCGAATGCTTATCTTAACATTATTAGTATGCATATCACTGAACCAGTAATCCATTTCAGCCATATCTATACCCTTCTTTCTAAATTTATGTTAAATGCCACTTATTATTTTAACACAAAGAGCTCTGAAATATCTTCACTTTCAGGTCCCTGCATTGAACATCCCTTAACCATAGCGGTTTTAATATATTCAAGGATATCCTTTGTGATCATCTCACCGGGTGAAAGAATCGGAATTCCCGGAGGATAGCACATTACAGACTCGGCACTTATTCTTCCAACTGTCTGATCAATAGGAAGTGACTCCTTCTCTGCATAGAAGGCTTCCTGAGGAGTTGCCTTAACTATAGGAGTTATATATTCTGCCGAGAAAAAGCTCTGCTCAGGCTTTGAATAAAGCCTTCTGATATCAGCAAGAGCTCCTGCAAGTCTCTCAATATCCTGAAGTCTGTCGCCTATGGAAATATAAGCCATTACGTTAGACAGATCACCAAACTCCATCTGGATATCATATTCATCTCTTAAAAGGTCATATACTTCAATACCCGTAAGTCCGATGCTTCTGGTGTTTACAACAAGTTTAGTCTCATCAAAATCATAAATACTTCCGCCGTTTTTAAGCTCATTACCATAAGCATAGTATCCGCCGATCTCATTTATCTCTTCTCTTGCGTATTTAGCCATTCCGGTAACCTTTTCAAAACTGTCATGACCGTGAAGAGCAAGATTTCTTCTGGAAATATCAAGGCTTCCGATAAGAAGATAGCTGGCAGAGGTTGTCTGTGTAAGATTAACTATTCTGCTGATATATCCGTAATTTGCATCAGGTCCGCATAAAAGAATCGAACTCTGAGTAAGGCTTCCGCCAGATTTATGCATACTGATAGCAGCCATATCAGCACCGGCAGCCATGGCATTTTTAGGAAGATTTGGCCCAAAATACAGATGTGTTCCATGGGCCTCATCTACAAGAGCCTTCATACCGTTTTTATGGGCAAGGTCAACTATGCCATGAAGATTTGAGCAAATGCCGTAATATGAAGGATTATTGATCAAAATAGCCTTGGCATCGGGATTCTCTTTAATAGCAGCTTCAACATCAGAAAGCTCCATTCCAAGAGGAATTCCAAGCTTGGTATCAACTTTAGGGTCAATATATACCGGAACTGCGCCGCACAAAATAAGAGCATTTATAGCACTCTTATGGACGTTTCTGGGCATGATGATCTTTTCACCGTGCTTTACGGAAGATAAAACCATGGCCTGAACAGCACTGGTTGTACCATTGACCATCATAAAAGCATGTTCTGCTCCAAAAGCATCCGCAAGAAGTTCCTCAGCTTCCTTAATTACAGAAACAGGGTGGCAAAGATTATCCAAAGGTTTCATTGAATTAACATCTATGCCTACACATTGCTCGCCAAGAAAACGCACAAGTTCTGCATTTCCTCTTCCTCTCTTATGTCCGGGTACATCAAAAGGAACAACCCTTTGTTTTCTAAATCTCTCAAGAGCCTCATAAACAGGCGCTTTTCTCTGACGCTCAAGGTTCAATTATCAGATCCTCCAAAATACATCTATCGTTTCAAAAAGGAAGGGCGGTATGCCGTTTGGCACACAGCCCTTCCGTAGTCTTTTTTACAGGCAAAATAATCTTAGCATTAATGCAAGATAAGTCAATTATTTTTTGAGCTTTCCGCTCTTTGCAAATTTGTATGTAACGCCGTTTATTTTAACCTTTCCGGTCCTCATTACACCATCTTTTCCAAAGTAGTAAGTAGCACCTCCGATTTCCTTAAATCCGGTAGCCATCTTTCCGATGTTTTCTCCGATCTTTTCAAAGTAATATTTCTTTCCGGAAATCTTCTTAAAGCCGCATGCAAGCTTACCCTTCTTATCTGTGTAATACTTACCGCCATTTACTTTCTTGAAGCCTTTCTTTGCGATACCCTTGTTACTAAAGTAGTATGCTTTTCCTTTGAGACTTACAAATCCCTTAGCTGCGCTGCCATCCTCAAGTACAAGCTGGTATGCACCCTTGTTTTTACCCTTCTTGATCTTTTTGATCTTACCGGATACCTCAGGATAAGCCTTAACTTCTTCCTTGGTATCTTCTGTCTTTTCAACGTTTCCTGCCTTGTCATCAGGTATTTCAACGTTTTCCTTACCATCAGAAGGCTTTACTTCTTCAGGCTTATCTTCAGGTTTTTCTTCAGGCTTTACTTCCGGAAGCTTATCAGCATCCTTAAGTGATCCCTTTACGATACCTGCAAATGAAAGAACCGGATCAGGATTTCCAGTCTTAACAACGCTTACTGTTACTTTTGCATTTTCTTCAAGTGTGAAAGGAACTTCAACAAGTTTTCTTGAGTCATTGCTAGCAAGCTTAAAATCTACAGTAGCAATTTCTTTTCCGTCTGCAGATACAACTGCTTTGGTAGGTCTTGTTGTATTCCACCACTCAGAAAGACCAAGAACTGCAGTATAATCTCCCTTTTCAAGGTTAAATGCATATTCTACAGGCTTATTGGAACCTGCCCAGAAGCCATGTCCCCAGATGTCGTTTCCTACATTCTTAACGCCAATGTCATATGCCAAGTTGTCATCTACTCTGATAACTCCAAGGTATCCTGCCTTGTTTTCCTCTGTATAGACTGCGTCCTGTTCCTTATTAAGAAGATTATTTCCAAGAAGAGCTTTTACTTCATTATAAAATTCAGATACAAAATCATCTCCAATGAGAGTACTTGCACAGTCAAAGAAGTAGATAAGATTTCCGGGAATAATGCTTACTTCTTCCATAAAGGTTCTGCCGTTTTCAAGGACTCCTTCAAGCTCGTATGTTCCAAGTCTTCCAACATTCTCTGTATTCCATGTAACCTTAAGATTCTTCTTGGATCCATCTGATGATACTACAGATAGCTCAGAAGGAAGTGAGTTTGAAATAACTTCAGGTGATGTAAATACATGCTGGATCTGTGTTTCAATCTTAAATGTACCCTTTCCTTCAAGGTCTTCAAGTGTCCAGTCTGAAACGCCCTTTAATGCGATCTTTTCTCCATCTGTAAACTCAACAGGAAGCCATACATATCTGGAATCAGAAAGGTCTTTTCCATCGTCAGGATTAAACCATCTGTCGCCCATGTAGATGAACTTACCTGCAGCTGCATCAACAGGAATTACGCAGGTACTCTGAGTATCAAAGGTTGTGTTCCTGGTATCTCCAACACAAGGATTTCCCTTATCTGTCCATTTTCCAAGAGGTTCCTTAGCAGTAGCGTATGCTGCCTTGTTTGGTGCCCAGCCTGTGCAAGCTGAAGTAATAAGATAATAAGTATCCATATACTTAAACATTGCAGGAGCTTCTCTTGATGCACCTTCAAAAATCATGGTGAAGTTTTCGCCATCCTTCTTACCTTCTGTATCAGCTACAAGACCTGTGTAAGTCTCATCAAGTTTAGCAATATAGAGGTCTCTGTTTCCGTCTGATGAATAGAGAACATACGCTGTTCCGTCATTATCCTTAAAGAGGTTCATATCACGAACAGAGCCTTCTTCAGTATCCCAGTCAAGATCTGCACCATCAGCGCTTATAAGTTTTCTTGCTGTTACATATTTGAAAGGTCCGTTTGGTGAATCTGAAATAGCAATACCAGCTCTTGCCTTACCATAGCTTGAGCCTGAAGGATTGGACTTCTGCTTTCCGTCGCAGTGCCACCACATTACATATTTCTTGGTTACGTCATTGTAGAGAACCTTAGGTCTCTCCATTACGATCCTGTCGTTTGCGATATTCCAGTAAACTTCCTCAAGCTTAGACTCATACTGAGTATCATCTGCAGGAGCGCCTTCGTAATCTGAATAAAGTGCCTTGAAATACTCATCCTCTTCAAATACTGAGAGGTCTGCCTTATATCCGCCCTTTGAGTATTTTCCAAAGTCCTCATCAGATACAGGAATTGTTCTTAAAACAACGCCCTCATCTGTCCAGTTATACAGATCTTCTGATGAGTAGCAATGTACTCCGCAAACAGGGCTTGCTGTTGTCTTATCTTCGCCGTACCAGTAGTACTTGGTCTTACCATTAATAGTAAAGGTCTGAATCTGTCCGCCGTGAGCCTGAACTTTTAAGCCGTTATTGTCGTAGAGTCTGTCTCCATTTATACCTGTTATGCTGGTGTAGTTTTTCCTAATAACCTCTTTCAGTGCTGCAAATGCATCCTCAAGTTCAGTGTAGGTTTTTCTAAGCATATTAGAATCTGTAGATTCTTCCTTAATAAGATCCTTTGCAACTGAAAGAACCTTTTCGTAAGCCTCAAGTGAAGCCTTTGTATACTCATGTCCTTCCATGGCTGCAGCCTGATTATCAATAAGCTTGGAAAGCCTTGTAATATCAAAGGTTTCCTGAGCTTTTACAATGATATAGCTAAGGATAGGATCCTTTCCTCTGTCACTACCTGCATCAGGATTATGAACAAATACGTTAAGCTCGTTATCCTTAACCTCTGCTGCATAGGTCTTTTCTTTTAATGATTCTGAAATAGAAAGGCCGTCAACTACCTTCTCGCCTTCGAGCTCAATATCTACTGACTTTGAGCCCCAGCCGCTTGGAACCTTAAAGCCAAGTGTTACGTCGTAGTAATTATCTTCCCTAGTAGGAAGTTCAAAGGTGTATCTAAAGCCTGACTTACCTTCTACAAATTCAATAGAATCTGACATGTAAATGCATGTATCTGTAATTGAACCATTTGTAGAACCATTTATTGCTCTTATGCTGTTTGCATCATCTTCTGCATATCCCCATTTATAGCCTGTTCCGGGGTCTGTGCCATAAACCTTATCTGTTACAGACTGATAAAGTCCAAGCTTATAACCCTTAGGGATAACTGATGTATCCTTACTTCCTGCATCAACAAGATAAAGGATATAATCATTGTTCTCAATCTCTTCTTCAGTAAAGCCTTCGCCGCCTGCCTCTACAAACTCATCAAGCTTTGAAGTCATAGCATCAACATCTTCCTGAGTTGATGAAGCACTAAGAAGAACGGCCATAGCCTCAGCCAAAATACCCTGAAGCTTTTCCTTCTTTGAAAGGATAAATCCTGTTGTATCAAGAGATGCTGCCTTATTCATCATACTCTTAAGGTCATCAGTGTTAAGGAGCTTCTGAACCTTGATAAATGAAAGAACAGGGTCACTATTATCACTCTTTCTTACAGAGAATGTTACATCACATTCCTTATCTACTGTAAATTCCTTATTTGGTGTATTCCAGTTGTTCTTTCCATTCATTGAATTTGTATCAAAGAGCTTTGTCTCCTGTCCGTCAATAACAGCATATACGCTCATTGGTCTTGACTGGTTCCACCACTCTTTAAAGCCAAATTCAAGATTATACTTTCCTTCTTCAAAATGAAGAGTGTACTCGATGTTCTGATTTCCATATGCATAATATCCGTATGCCCACTCATCATCTGTGTCTGAATTATAGAGGCCATAGTCGTCGCATCTTCCCCAATCGCCTTCAAGCTTCTTATCAGGAACTTCATTTTTAAGACCTGCAGCCTTATTAATCATCTCATACTTTTCAGGTCTTCCGCCATCAGCATTACAATCTACAAAGTAGTACATATTAGGCTTTACGAACTTAAGCTTTGCGGTAAATGTAAATCCGTCTTCTGTTGTACCTGTAAGCTCGCAGTCCTTAGAAAGGTCCTTACCTTCTGTATCCCATGTAACCTTCTTCTCGATCTGGTTGTCATGGCTTGTTGTTACTGTAACTGTTCCCGGAAGAACTGCTGTAGTTCCGTTTGCAGCAAAAATATAATCGCCTTCTACGCCTTCAATAACTTCCTCAGAGCCGTCAAATTCTACACCCTCTACAATATATGTAGTAACGGAATTTGCTTTGGCTGTTGCAGTAAAGAACTTCTTAGAAGCATTTACATCTATATCATCAGAATCTGAAACATCAGACCATTTCTCGCCGCTTTCAAGGCTTCCGCTTGTACGGATAGCAGTTACATTATCTGAAATAGCCTTAAATCCGGACAGGTCATACTTCCATGTCTTATCTGAACCATCTGTGTTTGTAGCTACGAAAACAACCTTCTTCTCATCAGGAGAATAGGCAGCCACTGTATTGTCTGATGAAGCCATAAGTGTATATCCGGGACGGATATATCTTGAATACTGTCCAAATGCGTAGTATTTCTGAGTTACTGCAATGTTCTGATTATTATGATCAGCAACTGCTACGCCCCAAAGGCTCTTTCCATCATGGATTCCTGCACTCTGCATCCAGTCTTCTGCAGATTTAAGCTGAGAGTCATATTCGCTGTAAGCAAAGTCATACTGTGAAGCTTGCGGGTTATTCTCGATAGCTTCCTTGTTACTTACATGAACATCAACGATATCCCAGAGGATCCATGCTGAAGGCATGAGACCATTAAGGTCAGTCTTAATATAGTTAGCAAGCCAGAGGCCGCCTGCCATATCACCAGCCTTTGTTCCTTCTGTATTAGAACCGTCTACTTCACTCATCCAGAGATTCTCGTTTGAATCCTCAGCAAGCTTCCTAAGCTCTTTTCTCTTACTTCCTGAATATGTATGAGTATCAATTCTTGTTACAACTTCTTTTGCATCATCAGTTAAAGCGTTGTATGACTTAATAGCTGTATCAATGCTTGTCTCATCTGAAGCTGAGAACACAATATCTGTGATTCCCTTTTCTTTAAGAGCCTTATTTAAAGCAACAATAATTCTTGACTGGCTCTCTCCGATATCAAAATGGCAGCCTTCCTGCTTTGGACTATATGCAGCCCAGTAGTTTGTGTAAGGCTCATTCATAGGAGTTGTGCTCTGGATATGAATACCCTCTTCCTTTTCAAGATGCTCTATGACATCAGCCATATATGTGGCAAAAGCATTGACTGAATCAGCTCTGAGGTTATCATCATTAGCATCAATATTTCCTGATGAGCAGCCGCTCTCTGTCATAAAGTACGGAGGTGAATTTGAGAATGCTTCAGCAATGAAAAGATCACCAGCCTTCTCGTTTGCTGCTTTGAGGATATTTACCTGCCTCTTATCAGCATCCCAGTCGTAATTCCATGCATATCCGCACTCTTCGTCTACTCTTTCAAATTTATCCTTATAATACTGGATGTCATGTTCCTTAGTATTGATCTTGGTAACATCTACGCAGTATCCGGGAACAACAGAATCTGAGCGGACTATATGGCTCTCATGTAAAAGACTTGTGTTCTTAGGAATTTCTGTTTCGTCAGCGCCTTCAGGAAGTACTCCTTCAAGCCCTGAAGGAATAACAGCCATCTTTACAAAGTCAGGAGCCCAATCACCGTTAGCCCCGCCAATTGTAATTCTGTTAAGGCCTGCTTTCAGCTCAACACCAGCTACAGAAAATCTGAAAAGCTTATTTGAACTTGAAGCTAAAACATCGCTATTTATTTCTGAAGCAGAAACTGTATAGATTTTAGGCTCAGATTTTTTCTCATCATCTACAGGATTTGCAGTGCCACCTTCATCTGATGCATCAGATATATCTTCTTTATCAGCCTTGTTCTCATCAGTGTCACCGGCAGGAACCTCATCTACCGGCTCTGTAACTGTAAGATCCTGCATATCAATAGTTTCTTCTGTAACAACTACATCTGACTTATCATCATTTACAGATTCGTCGTCAGAAGAAGTAGTTGTATTTACTTCTTCATTTGTGTCTGCATCCTGCTTATCTGCAGACTCTTCTTTTTCTATATTCTCTTTATTTTCTTCAGTTTCAGTGATTTCTGTATCATCACTCTTTTCAACTACCTCTTTATCAGCAGTTACTTCTTCGGGTTCTGCATTGTTTTTTTCAAAATCTACGTTTACAGAATCCTCATCCATGTTTTCAACCTTAAAAGAAACACCTCTTCCGTTTGTTCCTGAAAGGGTAAAGAGCATCTTAACTGTGTAGTCTCCATCATTTGGAACATCTACATCAAACATAAGATTTCCGCCATCTCCCGGAGTTCCATCCAGGTCATTGATCCATCCTACCATACTAAGGTCCTTAGCCTTTTTTCCTCTGGTTAAACCAAAGTCAGCATCGGACTTATCATATCTTGTTCCTGAAAGGGCAGACAGTGATGAAATCTCCATATTTGAGCCATCAAACTTGCCCTCTGCATTCTTTACAGCATCTTCAGGTCCGAAAATAAGAGCATTTTCATTAACGGGAATGCTCTCTATTCCGTCATCTTCTTCAACTTCTTCATCAGTAATACCGTCACCGCCGCCAACGTTATATCTTCCGATAGTAAGTCCCAAGCCTTCCACCGGATCAAAGAATAATGTTGCAGCCTGCTCGGTCATCTCCTTGCTGTAGCCAACTCTGTTTGCCCACCAGCAAAGGGAAGTACCAAAGCCCTGGAATTCACCAAAGCCGTCTCCATTTGTGTCGTTGAACTTAGAGTAGTCCGTTGTGGAAACTCTTATAGTTTTGTCAATGCTTGTACTTTCAGCAGCTTTGGCAACAATAGGCCCACTTGCGGGCAAGACGTTACCAAGAAGCGAAGTTACAGAAACAGCTGCCGACAAAGCAATCGCTGCTCCTCTTTTAGTAAAACCCCTTTTAGCCATTTAAAGCTTTCCTCCCATGCATAGCATTTCACTATCTAACAGGCTTTGCCAGACCTATTAGACAGTTTTTACATTAACATCACATAAAATTCTATTTCATTTGTTTACTTCATACAATTCGAACTTTTTACTAAAATTTTACCTATGTTTTTATTTACTTTTTTGATTGCTTTTTTCAAGGAGAAATTAATAGAAGTTTCCCAAAATAATAATTACCGCAAAAAGGAAACCCCGTACTGCAAGCACATGCAGCTACGGGGTTATTCATATATAGAAAGGAGACCTATATAAGCATTTTAAATAGAAAAAGTTTCCTTTTAATGATTAAATTGCATGAATGAAAAGTCCGCTTAAAAGCTTTGGCTCAAACCATGTGGACTTAGGAGGCATAAGCCTTCCTGCGTCAGCAACATCGAATAATTCGTGAATATCTGTCGGATACATGGAAAAAGCAAGCTTCATATCAGACTTGCATCTCTTCTCAAGTTCTGAAAGACCTCTTATTCCGCCAACAAAATCAATTCTAGGATCGTTCTTTGGATCTGAAATATTTAAGAGAGGTGTAAGCACGTTGTTCTGCAGAATGCTTACATCAAGTCCATCAACAGCATCCTTGGATTTAATATCCTCATGGGCATTTAGTCTATACCACTTTCCATCAAGATACATGCCAACTTCATATTTTTGGGAAGGCTTAACTGCTGATGTTTCTTCTTTTACATCGAACTTTTCGGAGATTTTCTCTATAAACTCATCTGAGCTCATTCCGTTTAGATCCTTGATCACGCGGTTATAATCCATGATCATAAGCTCTTTATCCGGGAAAAGAACTGATAAGAAGAAGTCATATTCCTTATTGCCGTTAGCATCAGGATCTGCCTCTCTTCTCTTTTGAGCAACCTTCACTGCGGAGGCACATCTGTGATGTCCATCAGCAATATAGATGCTGTCCATCTTAGAAAAAGCATCTGCCAAAGTCTTTATCTCATCATCTCTGTCTATAATGAAGACTCTGCTCTTTACACCCTGGGTTGTTACAAAATCATATACCGGAGCATCTTCTTTTCTTACTCTCTCCATAACTTTTCTTATGGAATCGTCCTCTCTAAAGCAAAGGAAGATGGGGCCTGTCTGGGCATCACAGGTATCAACGTGATTGATTCTGTCAGCTTCCTTTTTAGCAAGAGTATTCTCATGCTTTTTAATAACATTGTTCTCATAATCTTTAACAGAACTGCAGGCAACGATTCCTGTCTGAACTCTTCCATCCATTGTCTGCTCGTAAAGATAGTAGCAGGGCTTTTCTTCATGTACAAAAACGCCTTCGTTTATCTTATCCCAGAGCATATCATGAGCCTTCTGGTAAACTTCTTTTGCATACATGTCATGGCCTTCTTCAAACTGTGTCTCAGGTCTGTCGATGGCAAGAAATGACATGGGCTCCCTTTCAACTTCAAGTCTAGCTTCACTACTGTTATATACATCATAAGGAAGCGCTGCGACTCTTGATGCAACATCTTTTCGTGGTCTGTATGCCGCAAATGCTCTTACATCAGCCATTTTTATACCTCACTTCTAACTACTCTGACTCTTATTACATCTTCGATCTTCTGGCATTCTTTTACCAGCTTATCTGTTATATTACTCTCAACATCGATCATTGTGTAGGCATAATTGCCTCTTGATTTGTTTGTCATGTTAGAGATGTTATATCCTGCATCGCCGATTACCTGTGTAAACTTACTGATCATACCTGATACATTCTTGTGAATGATTGTAAGACGGGGGCCTGTGCAGATACCCTGCTCGCATCTGGGCATGTTTACTGAATTAACGATGTTTCCATTTTCAAGATAATCCTTCATCTGGATTACAGCCTTAATAGCACAGTTATCTTCAGACTCCTCAGTTGATGCTCCAAGGTGAGGGATCACGATACATCCGTCATGACCTGCTGTAACTGAATTCGGGAAATCTGTTACATACTTTCTGATCTTTCCGGAGTTGATGCCTGCAAGAATATCAGTCTCGTTGCAGAGAATATCTCTGGCAAGATTAAGAATGATAACGCCCTTCTTCATCTTAGCGATAGCTTCTGCATTGACCATTCCCTTTGTGTTATCAAGGGCGGGAACATGGATTGTAATGATATCGCACTTTGAATAGATGTCATCAACATTAGTAACATGCTTTACGTCAGCACTAAGACTCCAAGCAGCATCTACAGAAAGGTAAGGATCGTAACCGTAAACATCCATACCAAGGTTTCTTGCAGCATTTGCAACTCTTACGCCGATTGCTCCAAGTCCGATGATACCAAGCTTTTTACCTGCAATCTCAGTACCCGCAAACTTCTTCTTTGTCTTCTCTGTAAGCTTTGCTATCTCAGGGTCTCCTGCATTTGCTCTAACCCATTCAACACCACCGATGATGTCACGGGATGCAATAAGCATAGCAGCGATAACCATCTCCTTAACACCATTTGCATTTGCTCCGGGAGTGTTAAATACAACGATTCCTTCCTCTGCACAGCGGTCAATCGGAATATTGTTAACGCCGGCACCGGCTCTTGCAATAGCAAGAAGATTATCGGAAAACTCCATCTCGTTCATGTTGGCACTTCTAACTAAAACGCCATCTGCATCATCAATATTATCAACTGCCTCATACTGATCTGTGAAATTATTAAGACCAATCTTTGCGATTGGATTTAAGCACTTATACTTGTACATTTTCCATCTCCTTTATAGTAAGTAAATTTATGAATTTGCCTTCTCAAAGCTTTCCATAAAGTCTACAAGCTTCTGTACGCCTTCCTTAGGCATTGCATTGTAGATACTTGCTCTCATACCGCCAACTGTTCTGTGACCCTTAAGACTTACAAGACCATTTGCAGTAGCTTCAGCTACAAACTTAGCATCAAGTTCATCACTTCCTGTTACAAAAGGAACATTCATAAGAGAACGATCCTCAGCTCTTACAGTACCCTTAAAGAGCTTTGAATTATCAAGGAAGTTGTAAAGGAGAGCTGCTTTTTCTTCGTTTCTCTTCTGCATCTCAGATAAGCCTCCCTGTTCCTTAAGCCACTTAAATACAAGACCACACATATAGATAGCCCAGCAGTTAGGAGTGTTATATAGAGAACCGTTATCTGCCTGGGTCTTCCACTTAAGCATTGTAGGAACAAAATCAGGAACATCGTCTCTGATAAGATCCTCACGGATGATGGAAATAACAAGACCTGCAGGTCCAACATTCTTCTGAACACCACCGTAGATAACGCCGTAATCGTTAACATTTACAGGTTCTGACAAGAAGCATGAAGAAACATCTGATACAAGGATATGTCCTTTTGTGTTGGGAAGCTTCTTAAACTTTGTTCCGTAAATAGTGTTGTTTTCGCAAATATATACATAATCAGCATCTTCAGGAATTGCAAGATCAGAACAATCCGGAATATAAGAGAAAGTCTTATCGGCACTTGATGCAACTTCAATAGCATCACCGTACTTTTTAGCCTCAGCAAGAGCCTTCTTAGCCCACTGACCGGTTACAATGTAAGCGGCCTTCTTATTCTGCATAAGATTCATGGGAACTGCAGCGAACTGCTGGCTGGCACCGCCCTGCAAGAAGAGAACTTTGTAGTTATCAGGAATATTCATGAGATCTCTGATATCCTGCTCAGCAGTCTCAATTACCTTATCAAAAGTCTTTGATCTGTGGCTCATCTCGTTAATAGACATACCACTTCCGTTGTAATCGAGCATTTCTGCTGCAGCCTGCTTTAATACTTCCTCAGGTAACACTGCGGGACCCGCACTAAAATTATAAACTCTGGACACGTTCTTTTCCTCCTGAAATGTAGAAATAAAAATCGTAAAAATGATTAAGTTATTTTTATTCTAATCGCAAAATATTTTTTGTCAACAATGTATTCAATAATTGTTGTTATTTTTACATTTCGTGGAAACTATCTCACTTTTAAAACTTTATTAAAGCTAGTTATATTCTGGCCATTTATAAAAACTGACATTTCTTGATGTTTCTTAAGCATTAAATAATATCAATTTTAAAGTGTAAAAAAATGAGCAGATTTTGAATTTTTTAATCTGCTCATTTGCATTATTTTTTAATAATATAAAAGTATAGGAACACCAACTTCGACTAAATTATACAATTCTTCCATCTGATCATAAGGAGAATTAATACATCCATGAGATCCATTTGTCTTATAAATCTCATCTCCGAATTTATTCCTCCAGGGAGCATCATGAATACCAATGCCCTTATTTACGCCAAGCCAGTAATTAACATATGATGCGTAATCTGCTCCTCTTAGGATTGTATGATACCTTTTATTATAAATGTGATAAAAGCCCGCAGGAGTGCTTCTGCCAAGCCTTGTATTACCCGTAACTACATCATAAGAAATTGTAAGC
Source organism: Butyrivibrio sp. (assembly GCA_024690485.1). Taxonomy (GTDB): domain Bacteria; phylum Bacillota; class Clostridia; order Lachnospirales; family Lachnospiraceae; genus Butyrivibrio. The sequence goes on from JAILPB010000125.1 coordinate 20,131, forward strand.
TCGCCGTCCTTATAATAACTTAGGTGCTGCTTTCCCATATCAACAAGTATATACTCGCCTCCAAGCTCAGATGCATCTATAGAAAAACTCTTAACAGGAACTGTTATCTCCATATTGCTATCTGCATCCTGCCCTGATGAAGTAAATAGCCTTGCAAGAATATCATCATATACTTTACTCTTATCAAACAGGCTTCCGTCCTTACTACCACTAACAATAATCTTGCCGGATCCGCTTTTTTGGTATTCAGAAATACAATTATTGGTATCATACTTACCAAGTTTGCGAATAATAGAATTATAAGCCTTAGAACAACTAATTATAATATTCCCATTTTCATCGGCAACAAAATCATCAATTATCTGATATCTGTTTGGAAAATGGCCTTTTCTGCCATCTACCAGAAAATATCCCTTACCCGGAAATGCATCAGATATTTCTTCTCTTTGGGCTTTATCAAGTTCATCCTTTTTAAGGATCCAATCTGCTATATCAGACTTATCAAAGTTTACACTTTCCTCCATAAAAGAAAGCGTAAGTCTCTTGTTCTGTACAAGATCGATTTTCTCAAATACCTCTTTTACCTTTGTATCTGCCTCTCCCGGCTCAATCTGAACATATGCCGATAAATCATCTGAAAGATCAAGTTCCTCTTCTTTACCCGATATTGCCTCATCGATTTTTTCATAAAACAGCTCTTTATCCGGCTTATATACATCCTTTGTCACCAGATAAAAGCCATCATCACCTCTGCCTATTGTATAGAAGGGTTCATTATTTTCATCAAAAATAGCCCAGTTACAGACAATTTCTCTAAGCTTATCTTTATCACAAGCAGTAGACCCCTTAATTTCCCGGTTTCTCTCCGCGATAAAGTTAAGCCCCCATGCCAGCGGGTTCTGGTCATTTAAAAGCTCTGTCAGATCTTCGGTATAATCTACAATCATTCCGATAGTATCTGATCCTATATAGAGAGTCTGCCCGTCCCTGGCTTTTACCTGTATTCCGTTGTAACTATTTTGTCTCTGAAGTTCCTTATTCGCTTCTTTAACATTTTTTCCTGTTACATATACATGATTTATCCATGTGCCATAGCTAAAGCTATCCTTGTAGTAATTACCAAGCATCACATAGAGCATTATCATGACAGCGAGGGAACAAAACAGGACAAAATATAGAATTCCCCTCTTTTTCATAAATTACCGGTCATAAATATAATTATGAGTTCTCCTTCTTAGACAGATCTTTCGCATCAAAAGCTTCGCTTATTGAGCCGCCGGCGGGAACCATCGGAAATACCTTATCATCAGGATCCACTGCAACATCAATAAGAACAGGTCCTTTTGCTGCAATAGCTTTTTCAAGAGCAGGCTTAACCTCTTCCTTCTTGGTTACTCTTATAGCCATGCATCCAAGACCTTCTGCAACCTTGCAATAATCAACCTTATCAGTAAGTACAGTGTTTGAATAATGCTTATCATAGAAAAGTGTCTGCCACTGTCTTACCATTCCAAGAACCTGATTGTTTATCACAACTTCAATTACAGGAATATTATATCTGCTGGCTGTAGCAAGCTCATTCATGTTCATTCTAAAGCAGCCGTCACCTGCAATATTGATAACTGTCTTTTTAGGATTACCAACCTTGGCGCCAATAGCAGCTCCAAGACCATAACCCATTGTTCCAAGTCCTCCGGAAGTGATGAAGCTTCTTGGATTCTTGTACTTGTAGAACTGAGCTGCCCACATCTGATGCTGACCAACATCTGTTGTGATAATAGCGTCGCCCTTGGTGAGCTTGTCAATTTCCTCGATGACATAGGGGCATGTAAGAGTCTTCTTACTGTATGTCATAGGGAACTGCTTCTCATAATCCTTAATATGCTCAATCCACTCATCATGGTTTTGCTGCTTAAGCTCTGTGTTGAGGTATGAAAGAACTTCCTTAAGGTCTCCGAGTATTGAATAATCAACTCTGATATTCTTGTTGATTTCTGCTGCATCAATATCTATCTGGAGAATCTTTGCCTTTTTAGCAAAGCTCTTGGTATTACCCGTAACTCTGTCAGAGAATCTGGCACCAAGTGTAATAAGAAGATCACATTCACTTACGCCAAAATTAGAGGTTTTAGTACCATGCATACCGATCATACCGGTATAGAGCTTGTTATGACCATCAAAGGCGCCCTTACCCATAAGGGTATCGCAGACAGGAGCTTGAATTTTCTCAGCAAATTCCTTAAGTTCCTTGTTAGCACCTGAAATAATGGCACCACCGCCGACATAGATGAATGGTCTCTTTGCGTGCTCGATCATCTTAACAGCCTGCTTTATGTCTTCCTCTCCAAAGGAAAGCTTTTCTTCCTTTGTCACTTCTTTTACAGGCTTAAAATCGCACTTATTTGCGGTAACATCCTTAGTGATATCAACGATAACAGGGCCCGGTCTTCCGCTTCTTGCTATATCAAAGGCTTTTCTTATTGTGTCAGCAAGCTGCTTTACATCCTTTACAATATAGCCATGCTTCGTAATAGGCATAGTAATTCCCGCAATATCAACCTCCTGGAAAGTATCCTTTCCAAGAAGAGGAAGATTTACATTACAGGTAATTGCAACCATAGGAACAGAGTCCATATATGCAGTAGCAATTCCGGTAACCAGATTAGTGGCACCGGGGCCGCTTGTTGCAAAACATACGCCAACCTTACCGGTAGATCTTGCATAGCCGTCTGCAGCATGAGAAGCGCCCTGCTCGTGAGATGTAAGAATATGCTTTATTTCATCCTGCTTATAAAGCTCGTCATATACATTAAGAATAGTTCCGCCCGGATATCCAAAGACAGTATCAACGCCCTGTTCTTTCAGACATTCCAGAACAATCTGTGCTCCATTTAAAACCATTTTTCATAAACTCCTTTTAAAACCCTAAACCCGGCAATTACTTTTTTACTTCAAGAATGGCTCCGCGATTTCCGCTTGTTACCATCTTTTCATATCTTGCAAGATAGCCTGTTGTTATCTTAGGCTCTCTTGGCTGCCATTTAGCTCTTCTCTTTTCAAGTTCTTCATCAGAAACCTTCATATCAAGCTTATTGTTGTTTATATCAATTGAAATAATATCTCCCTCTTCAACCAGGGCAATAGGTCCGCCAACTGCAGCCTCAGGAGATACATGTCCAATTGAAGCGCCTCTGCTTGCACCGGAGAATCTGCCGTCGGTAATAAGCGCAACTGTAGAGCCAAGGCCCATACCTGCAATTGCAGATGTAGGATTAAGCATCTCTCTCATTCCGGGGCCGCCCTTAGGGCCTTCATATCTGATGACAACTACATCGCCCTCAACGATCTTACCCCCAAGGATTGCCTCAATGGCATCCTCCTCACAGTCAAATACTCTTGCAGGACCCTCGTGTACCATCATCTCGGGAACAACGGCACTCTTCTTGACAATTCCGGTGTCGGGAGCAAGATTGCCCTTAAGAACAGCGATTCCGCCGGACTGCATATAAGGATTATCAATAGGTCTTATAACCTCAGGATTTCTGTTAACAACACCTTCAAGGTTCTCTTTAATGGTCTTGCCTGTAGCTGTTATAAGGTCGGTATTGATAAGGTTCTTCTTTACAAGTTCGCTCATAACCGCAAGAACGCCGCCTGCCTCGTTCAAGTCTTCCATGTATGTGGGACCTGCAGGTGCAAGGTGACACAGATTGGGAGTTCTTGAGGATACTTCATTGGCAATTTCCATATCAAGCTCTACGCCTGCCTCATGGGCAATTGCAGGAAGATGAAGCATAGTATTGGTTGAGCATCCAAGGGCCATATCCATAGCCATGGCGTTCATGAATGCTTCTTTTGTCATGATATCTCTGGGGCGGATGTTCTTCTCAACCAGCCTCATTACAGCGTAGCCTGCCTGCTTGGCAAGTCTTATACGGGCAGAGTAAACTGCGGGGATGGTTCCGTTTCCGGGAAGTCCCATTCCGATTGCCTCTGTAAGGCAGTTCATGGAGTTTGCTGTATACATTCCCGAGCAGGATCCGCAGGTAGGGCAGGCCTTCTCTTCGAATTCGCACAGCTTCTCTTCTGTCATCTTGCCGGCAGAAACACTTCCTACAGCCTCAAACATTGAAGAAAGTGAAGTCTTGTGTCCATCGATTCTTCCGGCCATCATGGGGCCGCCTGATACAAATACTGTGGGAATATTCACTCTTGCAGCAGCCATAAGAAGTCCGGGAACGTTCTTGTCACAGTTGGGAATGCATACCATTCCGTCAAAGGCATGAGCTGTAGCAAGGCACTCTGTGCTGTCTGCAATAAGGTCTCTTGTAACCAGAGAGTATTTCATTCCGATATGGCCCATGGCAATGCCGTCGCAAACCGCAATAGCAGGTACAACTACAGGCATTCCGCCCGCTTCGGCCACAGCCAGCTTAACAGCCTCTGTGATCTTATCAAGGTTCATGTGTCCGGGAACAATCTCGTTGTATGAGCTCACAATACCGATTAGAGGTCTGTTCCTCTCCTCCTCGGTAAATCCAAGAGCGTTGAACAAACTTCTGTGGGGAGCCTGCTGAAGCCCCTTAAAAACTCTGTCACTATTCATAGCCATATCCTCTCTCCTTTATTTTACATATAGTATAAAATTCTCATTTTCATAGATGGGGTGCATGCGACCTACGTAGTTCCAGTCAATGGTGTCGTAATCGGCATAGAACTTCCAGGCATTAACGCCGCTTTTCCCCGGTTCAAGCATATCTTTATCTATTATAACGCAATCGGCATCCTGCACATCAGTTTTTTTGCAGTCTATATCCCAGCCGAACTTAAGAAGGTAGCGCTGATCGCAGTCAAGCGCCGCAATATTGTTCTTCTTATCAACATTT
>JAILPB010000080.1 GCA_024690485.1 Butyrivibrio sp.
TGCCGACTATATCCTTAGCCAGAAACTCTACGACAGATCCGTATCCTACTACGGCGCCTGCCACGAAGGAAATGCCTTTATCGCATCCTCATGCGGCTCCCTTACTTCCGACGCAACCGCTTCCGAAAGCATAACCTTAAGTGATACTCAGACCTTGGAAATAGAAATCGCTCCCGGTGGCAGTGATTTACCATATAAGATTTTACGTTGGCAAGTCGTAACCGACGACACCATGCTCGAACTTGATGAGACATTACCGGTCTTCAAATGATTCTTTACTGCAGCCGCCATAGACAGGCCTGGGTTGTGACACCCATTTGGAAAGGCGCAGTTCTCGGACGAGCAGCATGAATTACAATGAAAATAAGACCGCAAATACCGATTGCTTTGAGCAACGCGAAATGAGGTATTTGCGGTCTTGTTTTTATAAGTAATTCAGCGCGCAGACGAAAACAATTCTTTCTAAAGGAGCGTCATACACCCCAGGCCGTCCTTACGCCGACTGCGGTTTATTGCCGGTGTACAACTGGTAGTAGCGCTGCTTCTTGTCAAGGAGTTCCTGGTGGGTTCCCATCTCGACGATTCGGCCCTGCTCCAATACTACGATACAGTCACTATTTTTTACTGTTGAAAGCCTATGCGCAATAACAAAGGTTGTACGCCCATGCATAAGCTTATCCATACCATCCTGAACAATCTTCTCTGTTCTCGTATCTATTGAACTTGTAGCCTCATCAAGAATAAGAACAGGCGGATTAGCAATAGCCGCTCTCGCAATTGCAAGAAGCTGCCTCTGACCCTGTGACAGATTTCCGCCATCTCCTGTAAGCATTGTGTTATAACCTTCCGGAAGACGCCTTATAAATCCATCAGCATTTGCAAGCTTAGCTGCTGCTACAACCTCTTCGTCTGTAGCATTAAGCTTTCCATATCTGATATTATCTGCAACAGTACCTGTAAAGAGGTGTGTATCCTGAAGCACAACTCCAAGTGAACGTCTAAGATCTGCCTTCTTAATCTTATTTATGTTGATATTGTCATATCTGATCTTGCCATCCTGAATATCATAAAATCTGTTGATCAGATTAGTAATAGTTGTCTTTCCTGCACCGGTTGAACCAACAAGGGCAATCTTTTGTCCCGGAAGTGCATGAAGGACAATGTTGTGAAGAACCATCTTGTCATCAGTATAACCAAAATCAACATCGTTAAAAGTAACATCACCTTCAAGAGGCTGATATGTGGTTGTACCCTCTTCTTTGTGATAGTGCTTCCAAGCCCAGTGACCTGTAAACTCTTCAGACTCAACGATCTGACCGTTATCCTCCTTGGAATTAACAAGCATTACATAACCGTTATCAATCTCAGGCTCTTCATCAAGAAGCTTGAAGATACGCTCTGCACCTGCAAGTGCCATTATGATGCTGTTAAACTGCATAGACACCTGGTTGATAGGCATTGAAAAACTCTTATTAAATGTAAGGAAGCTGGCAAGTCCGCCTACCGTAAAACCAAGGAAATTGTTAAGAGCAATGGCGCCGCCAACGATAGCACATACAACGTAGCTCAAATTTCCAAGCTGAGCATTGATAGGTCCAAGGACACCTGAATAAGCATTTGCCTTATATGCACTCTGATAAAGCTCCTCATTAAGCTCATCAAACCTCTGTATAGCTTCTTCCTCATGGCAGAACACCTTAATAACCTTCTGTCCTGTCATCATCTCCTCGATGTATCCGTTAAGAGCACCTAAGTTTTTCTGCTGTGCTACGAAGTTTTTACCTGAAGCTCCTGTTGCCTTTGCTGAAACAAAAAGCATAAGAGCAACCATCAGCATGGTAACAACTGTAAGCGGCACAGACAGCAAAACCATCGAAACAAATACACTGACAATAGTAATCGCGCTGTTTAAAAGCTGCGGAATACTCTGCGAGATCATCTGTCTCAAAGTATCAATATCATTGGTGTAGATTGACATGATATCACCATGAGCATTGGTATCAAAATACTTAACAGGAAGAGATTCCATATGTGTGAAGAGCTCTTCTCTAAGGCGCTTAAGTGTTCCCTGTCCAACTATGATCATAAGTCTCGCCTGAACAAAAGCAGCAAAGACACCTATTCCATAGAAAACAACTACATTTCTGATAGCTCCGGCAAGTGGTCCGAAATCAGGATCTGCCTGGCCGATCATAGGTGTTATATAGCTATCGATCAGGGACTTTGTAAACATAGTACCCTGAACATTAGCAAATACGGAAAGAAGGATACAGATAACAACCAGTATCATGTGTATTCCGTAGGTTTTAAATACATATCCCATAAGTCTTGCAAAAAGCTTTCCGGGATTCTTTATCTTAGGTCTTGGGCCTCCGCGCATATGACGATTTCCGGGGCCTCGAACTTCTTTTACTCTTTCTTCTGCCATCTATGTCAACCTCCGATTGTTTGGTGATTACTAATTATCAAAGTCAGCGTCGCCGCTTGTCTGGGATTCGTATACTTCTCTGTAAATCTGATTTCCTTTAAGAAGTTCATCATGTGTTCCGAATCCGTCAATCTTACCGTCGTCCATAACGATTATTCTGTCGCAGTCCATGACGCTTGATACTCTCTGTGCAATGATAAGCTTTGTGGTATTAGGAATTTCCTCTGCGAAAGCTTTTCTGATCCTTGCATCAGTGGCAGTATCCACAGCACTTGTAGAATCATCAAGAATAAGTATTTTGGGCTTTTTAAGAAGAGCTCTTGCAATACAAAGTCTCTGTCTCTGTCCGCCGGATACGTTAGTTCCGCCCTGATCAATCTGAGTATTATATCCCTCAGGCATATCCTTAATAAAATCATCTATGCAGGCAAGTTTACATGCTCTCTCAACTTCTTCGTCAGTAGCATTTGCATCACCCCAGCGAAGGTTTTCATAGATCGTTCCTGTAAAGAGCACGTTCTTTTGAAGTACAACAGATACCTCGCTTCTAAGAACCTCGAGGTCGTACTCTCTTACGTCAACTCCCCCAACCTTAACGCTACCTTCTGTAACGTCATACAGTCTGCTTATGAGATTAACAAGAGATGACTTGGCAGAACCGGTTCCACCGATAATACCTATTGTCTCTCCTGACTTGATATCAAGATTTACATCCTTTAAAACAGGCTCTTCGGAATCCTTGTTATATGCAAAGTAAGCATGCTCAAAGCTGATGCTTCCATCTGCAACATCCATAACAGGATTCTCAGGATTTGCGATGCTTGTCTTCTCATCCATAACTTCTACAATTCTCTTTGCACTTGCTGCTGACATAGTAACCATTACAAAGATGATAGAAAGCATCATAAGGCTCATGAGAATGTTCATGCAGTAAGTAAGAAGACTCATCATGGCACCTGTAGTAAGCTCGTTTGATACGATCATGTGGGCACCAACCCAGCTTATAAGGATGATACATGTATAAACAGTACCCATCATAACTGGGCTTGTAAGAGTGATTCTCTTCTCTGCCTTAACGAACATCTCGTAGATATTAAGGGCTGCAAGCTTAAACTTATTATCCTCATACTCCTCGCGGACATAAGCCTTAACAACTCTTATGGCAGATACGTTCTCCTGAACGCTCTCATTCAATTTGTCATACTTTTCAAATACTGCACGGAAATACTTGTTAGCTGTTACCATAATGCTGGCTATAAAAGCTGCCAGTAAAATAACTGCTATAAGATAGATGCTGGCAAGTCTGGGGCTTATGATAAATGACATTATCATAGCAATTACCATTGAAGATGGTGCCCTCATAGCCATTCTGAGAATCATCATATATGAATTCTGAATGTTAGTAACATCTGTTGTAAGTCTTGTTACAAGACCTGAAGATGAGAACTTGTCGATATTTGCAAAAGAAAATGTCTGGATGTTATCAAACATCTTCTTTCTAAGGTTTCTGGCAAAACCTGTAGATGCTTTCGCACCAAAGAAGGCTCCTCCAAGACCTGCTGCAAGTCCAAGCAGGGCAACAACGATCATGACAAGGCCGGTTTCTATGATGTAACTCATGTTACCGCCGCCAATGCCAATATCAACAATTTTTCCCATTAGTACAGGAATGATCATCTCGGCAATTACTTCACCTATCATACAAAGTGGAGTTAAAATGCTCGGAAGCGTAAATTCCTTTAGCTCAGCTAATAATTTCTTGACCATACTCTTCCCCTTTTGCAATTAATAAATTGATCTACAATCTGCAAGAATTTTCTATATGAAATAGAGAGAACGACGATGCGTTCTCTCAGCAGACTATTCCTATAATACAATTAGTTTGTGTCCATTTTGTTAAATCATACATGATTTTATATTATTTATTCATAAATGTGCGGACACTAATTCCATTTACTTCCACGTGATCATCAACGGCAATTACAATGCACTGTCTTCCATCGATAATTCTTGTCTCCACGAGATCGGTTCTGTCGGGAGCAACCTTTATCTCTACGCTTGGAGCCTTAATGTCGAATTTTCTTGTGTTGGCAATATTGGTTCCGAGGAAAGGATGCTCATCTTCAGAAATTATATTGTCATAGTTCTGTTCGTAATAATCCATGCGCTCCTTTGGTACTCCGCTGTCTATAAGAAGATGCTTTACATCCTCTCTTCCAAGCTCAAAGGGCTCGTCATCGTCCTCATGATCCTCAAGCATACTGTTTAAGTTTTCATGGACATTACGCATAACATCGTAATCAGCCTCTTCACCGATTGTCTCCTGAACAAGCTCCATAAACAGATTCTTCTGATCAGGCGCTGACATGGGAGATCGTCCTCCAAAGAGAGCCTCTACAAATTCAGGCTGAAGATCATCGGGTTTCTTTGTGAAATAGAGCATATTATGAATGTCAGTATTTCTATCAATAAAGGCCGGGAAAAGGAACCCCTTGGAAGGGCCGTCTACAACCCAGTCTCTGAATCTCTCTTCTATCTCGTTGGTCTTTTCATTATAGCCAAGACCCGCCTTTGACAGTTCTACAGGGCATATGCTGCACAGCACATAATCGTAGATATTATCAGATGCATCCTCCATCTCGATGCCATCCTTGGTAACACCGGGAATATCATAAATAGCGTGCACCAGAATAATATAATAGTTCTCAGGATTTACATAATTAGCGATTATCTTGTCATAGAACTCTTCAACAAGACTGTCATCCTCAAGATGTGAATCCCTAAGGCGCAGTAAAAACTCCTGGGTGCCGCCCTCTGCTTCCTGATCTATAGGAAACTCCAGATTAATAAGGCTCTTCCCAAAAACTCCCGAGAGCGTATGTTTAAATATATCCAGATACTTAAACATTTCTTCCTCGGGAATACTTCCAAATGCTTTTCTGAATGTTAATCTCTTGTTTTTCTCGTAATCAACATAACACCCGCAGATGTGGTCTATCGTGCACCTGTCGGGTGTGAATTGTTTCCTTATTTCCAAAACTTCTGCTTTGTTCATACCGCTTTATTCGTCCTTTGCTGCAAATTTCTCGCACATCTCCCTTGCAAACTGAACAGGATAAAGCTGAACCATAGTAGAGTCGATCAGATCGCCGATTGTCATCTTGAAAGCAATCTTTACAAAGTTCTCATACTCAGTCTCAAAGCTCTTCTCAAAAATCTTTACACTGTCAACATCGATTCTGTTAACTATAGGTGTACTGATATCGGTAGGAACATTAAGCATCATGGAAAGAGATGTAGCCGCAGCTCCCATCATCTGATTCATAGCCTCAGAAGCTGCGCTTAAGTGAAGATCTGAAATCTCGCCTGCTGTATTTGTTCCGTCGCCGCCCATCATAAGGTCTGTCATGACTTTTACATCATTCTCCTTAAGAATTAGAACGTTATTACCTGTAAGTCCCTTTACATAATGAATCTGCACAAAGATACATGTGCGTTCATAGTCATCAAGGGATTCACTTCTCTTAATAACGGTCACATTGGGTGTTGTGATATCAACCTTGCGGTTAACCATCATACTTAAAGTAGTGGCTGAATTACCCATACTGATGTTGGCGATTTCACCTAAAGTATCAATTTGATCACTTGTAAGAATCTGCTCCATATATACCCCTCACTAATATATATAATCAGCATTTCAGTTTGTACATAGATAGTGCAATTACTATAAAACTATTTTAAGTCAACTATTCTGAGGTGTAAAGAAAGATTAGTTAATGAAAATCTAAACTTTTTGTAACGTAATTTTCTTAATATTATTTAAGTTCTTCTATAATGGAAATCAGATCCAAGAGACTATTGCATTTCTTGTAATAAAGCCCTGAAACTTCAGCCTCATCATCATGAGTATCAGGAATATAGATAACTCTAAGTCCCGCATCATGGGCGGATTTTACACCGTTTGGGGCATCCTCTACTGCTATGCACTGATCAGGACTTAGTCCCAGCTCATTACATGCAAATTCATAGAGATCAGGAGCGGGCTTCCCAAATTTTACCTGGGTTGCGCAGCATATCTTATCGAAATACTCAAACAAACCAACCTTTGTAAGAAACCTTGTAGTTCTCTCCTCGTCTGTTGCTGTTGCAGTGGAACACATGATTCCGTTTTTCTTAAGGTATTCAAGGATTTCTTTTGCTCCGGGCTTGGTATTTAGGCCCTCTTTTGCCATAAGCTCCTCAAAAAGACCTTTCCTATACTCTCTTGCCGCTGCGTAGTCAAAGCCCTCTCCGTACCACTGTTTAAACCTCTCAGGAGCAAAGGGTCTTCCAAGGCTCCTTAGCTGCAGCACCTGCTCCTTAGTCATCTCATACCCAAAGTGCTCTACGGTCTTTGGCCAAACGATCTGATAGAACTTCTCTGTATCTATCAAAGTTCCATCAAGATCAAATAATACTGCTTTAAGCTTTTCTGCCATATCTATCCTTTCATAGGGCGTTATTTTAAAGCATAAGCTTTCCTTCCATCTGCTCGTAGTTTATGCAAAGAGAGGTTCTGCCTGCAACATTATCTTTAAGTGATATATTCACATCGCCGTAAGCACCTGTCATATCTTTATCTGCATACTCCACAGACTTTATAGGGAAAAGCTCGCTCTCTGAAAAGTCTGCGTGACTTTCCTTTGTAATTACCTGTGATATAAGTATATAGTCTTCTGAGCTGTCATATAAGTTCTTTTTTTCACATTTTCCATAAATGACTATGGATCTCTCAGAATCAGGATTTGTACCCTTGGACCGGACGGTAGAAATCTCACTAAAGCCCTTATATACAGTCATTGCCATCTGCTTTTCTATGCCTTGAGAGTCCCTGCCTTTAAGGATTATGGCTTTGCAGGTTTCTTCCCTTTCTTCTGAGTCTGAGCCTTCCATTGAGGTTACAAGGTACGTTGACTCTTTATGTACGACCTCCACATTTCCGTCATCAGGAAAACCATATGATCCAAGAGTCATAGTTACATTAGGTCTATATAGTCTTAGCTTATCTGCTCTGAGTATACCGGAATTAACAGGGAAATCTGCCAGATTAACTGCATTTATCCAGTGGCACTCTGTATCCAGTCTATAATTAAAGAACTGCCTTCTGTATAAAACTCCATCCTTTTCGCCGTGCCAGAAGGTCACATTTGCAAGGCTCTTTTTGCCGTCATTATTATCCGTAAGGACGTACTGCATGGAATCAACGTCGCCCTCTTTAACAGCGCTACTTTCAAGGCACTTTGGCGTAGCTTCCCATGGATACTTTGAATTGAAGGAAAGCTTACTGTAGTTCCACATGCCGTGAACATCTGAATGATCCTTAACTACCTTGCCGGTTCTTATTATAGTGGTTTTGTTTTCCTTGTGATTAGACATGGAAATTGCAGGGCCATCCAGAGTTGTAACCTTCACCATTTTATCTGTATTATCCCAGTCTCCGTTATTTTCCTTAGCAGTCCAGAAGGGATGATCCTTTGGTAAATGCAGACACAGGAAAGCCTTTCCAAGCCAGTACACAGACTCAGCGCAGGAATACCCCTGAACAAGAGGCATAAAGCGTTTGTAAAAGCCAAGACTTGGCACCATGTTTTCCAAAAAGTCATCTCGTGTTAAAAACTGAAGAAGTGAGCCTGAAGCAATCCTCCTTGCTCTTCCGGGATCAGCCTTCGGATTTTTCAAAAGGAAGTTACAGTCAAATGGACTTACTGCTGCAAATCTGTATATGCAGCTTCTTCCCCACATCATGGTATATCCATCCCCGTCAAAAAAGTCAGGGTAGGTTTTCATTAGCTCATTAGAAGCTTCTTCGAATTTCTCAGCAATATAGGGCGCATTTTCATATCCGTACCAGATATTCCAGATAGGCGCATATACGTTAAAAGCCCAGCAGGAATAGTAGTCAAAGCTGTGTCCGTCCCTAAACCAGCCATCTCCTGCATAATATGCAAGTATTGCCTGTGCATGCTCTCTCATCACATGCTCGTCAATTTCATAGCCCTCCATATGAAGGAATGCCATATCAAGCATATTGAAAAGACGCCAGTTTTGAGGAACCGTAGAGGCATGAGCATAGCCAAGTAAAAATGCAGCAATGTCATCCTTTTCCTTTTTACTGTATCTGTTCCATATTTCGTCCCTGCATGCCCATAAGCCTATTACTAAAGCGCAGGTTTCAACAGTCTGCTGATATACCCTTGTAGGATCACTGTTTCCTGTAATTTGCACAAGATCCTCATAGGTACTTACATATTCATTTCCGTCTTTTTCAGTAAGAGCCTTAAGGATATGTCTGCTATAGTAGTCTCTTAGTCTGATTCCGCCAATTTCAATTTCAGGATCGTTATGGATAAGGACTGATGCTATGAAAAATGTCCTTGTAAGTCCCTCAAAAATCTCCGCGCGAATCTGAGCTTCCTGCTCTCCCTTAGGGGCATCTAAGTGGGGATAGGTAACCTCTGTTTCTGTTCTTGGAACAACAGGAGCATCCTCTATACTTGTAAGATTTTTAAAGAGTCCTTCCAGAAGATAAACTCCCGCTTCTATCCAATGTTTTCTTGTCATTCCCGTATACGGACTAATCTCGTAGTCGGGATCTTTTACAATAAATGCTTTTTCCATTTTATACCTTCCAATCGACCTGTAATCTGCTTCTTACCAAAGATATTCTCCCTTTCCCAAAAGATAAAGAAGTGCCTCGATATAATAATAATCACCGTAAATAATAGGAAAATGATGCTTTTCGTCATGATAGGCAGCTGTGCAATTCATCAAAAGATCATCATGAGCGGGATCGAAATCACATCTCTTTTCAGTTAACGTCTTAAGAATTCTTATGGCAGCATCGCTGTATTTTACTGCTGACGCATTTGCAAGCTTTTCAAAAATCTGTCTGTCATATTCATTATTTTCGATATTACGGAAAACCCCTGCATCTTTTGTCTTATCCTTTATTTTTGTAATCTCATCCGCAAGATGAAGAAATCCGCAGGAAGAAATCGCAGCAGCAGTTGAATCCTCATAGGCAGGCTCCTTTGGCTGCAGGAAATCAACAGGGATAAGGCCGCTCTCCGGAATATGTTCTACAAAGAAATCCGCAACTCGCATAGCTGTCTCAAGGTATTTAAGTTCTCCTGTATGAATATAGCTCATCATAAAACCGTATATAGCCCAGGACTGGCCTCTTGTCCAGGCAGTTCCTACATCGTACCCCTGACCGCCAAGCTCTTTTATAAACTCCTCTTTTTTTGTATTAAATTCAACTATATGTCTTGAAGATCCATCTTCCCTTATAAACCACTTCATTGCAGTATCTGCGTGGCTCACTGCAATTGCTCTAAATCTTGGATCATCCAGCACATCGCTTGCCCAGTACAAAAGAGGCAGATTCATCATACAGTCGATTATCGCCCATCCTGTGGTATCTCTGCCATCACCCCAGTCATTCCAGGCCCTTATGAACTTTCCGTTTATGTTATATCTACCTGACAGATTTGCTGCTGCAAGAAGACCTCTGTTCTTTGAAGCGGCATTTCCTGTAAATCTGTAGTTTGCTACTGCTGTAAGAAGCCACTTAAAACCGCTGTCATGATCCATTCCGTTATAATCAAGGAAATTGGCATCAAGCTTTTCCTCTATCCTCTCAGCAGCTTTTTTATACTCCTCATCTGCAGTCTCTTTATACAAAAGCCACAGCATTCCGCCGTAAAAGCCATTGGTCCACCAGCACACATTATCCTTAGTTTTATCATCAAAAACATGATCTATAGCTGTATATGGAAGCTTATCGTAGTTTCTTGAAACTACAGCCTTTTCCTTTGTAAGAACCTT
>JAILPB010000014.1 GCA_024690485.1 Butyrivibrio sp.
TTTTTTATTCATAAAAATAGAAGGAGAGAATCGTAATGGCAAAGGCTAATCTGAATTATCTTAAACTCCCGGGGAGTTATCTTTTCTCAAGAATAGCTCAGAAGGTATCTGAGTTTGCAGAATCACATCCGGACAAAAAAATAATACGACTTGGAATCGGTGATGTAACTCAGCCCCTGACTCCGGTAGTGATAGATGCGTTACATAATGCAGTTGATGAGATGGCTGAAAAGGCAACATTTAAGGGCTATGCCCCTGATCTGGGATATGAGTTTCTGAGAAAATCAATTTCAGACTGGGATTATAAAAGAAGGGGATGTCTTATCGAACCTGATGAAATTTTTATATCGGATGGAGCAAAGAGTGACTGCGGAAATATTCAGGAGATTTTCAGTACAGATAATGTAATAGCAGTATGTGATCCTGTATACCCTGTTTATGTTGATTCAAATGTAATGGCCGGAAGAACCGGGGACTACGATGAGAGTAAAGATGGCTATAACGGAGTAATTTATATGCCATGTACTGCGGAGAACGGATTTGCACCTGAACTTCCCGAAAAGGTACCGGATCTTATTTATCTGTGCTTTCCAAACAACCCGACAGGTGAGGTGATGAAGAAGGACAGGCTCCAGGAATGGGTTGATTACGCTAACCGTAATGGCTCAATAATTTTATATGATTCTGCCTATGAAGCTTTCATATCTGAGGAGGATGTGCCGCACAGCATCTATGAGTGCGATGGTGCAAGGGACTGTGCGATAGAATTCAGATCATTTTCCAAGACAGCAGGCTTTACAGGATTAAGACTAGGCTATACAGTTATTCCTAAAAATCTCAAAGCAGATGGTGTTGAACTGTGGCCACTTTGGGCAAGGCGTCACGGTACTAAATATAATGGTGCACCATACATTGTCCAGAGAGCAGGTGAAGCGGTTTATACAGAAGAGGGCCAGAAGCAGGTAAAAGATCAGATTGCCTATTATATGAAGAATGCGAAGTATATTTACGATGGACTTAAGGATGCTGGATACGAAGTGTCAGGAGGTGTAAATGCACCTTATATATGGCTGCGTACACCGGATAATATGACCAGCTGGGAATTCTTTGATTATTTACTGACCAAAGCAAATGTTGTAGGAACACCGGGCTCAGGATTTGGACCTCATGGTGAACACTATTTCAGGCTGACAGCTTTTGGAACATTGGAAGATACTATTGAAGCTATAAATAGAATAAGAAATATCTGATAATATCCGGAATGTTGCATTATAAAAATGTATGCTATAATAATCCACGTGACAATTGTTAATTGTTATGTGGATTATTATTTTTTGATGATAAAAGTTTATGTGTGATATGAATAAAAGACTAGAGAAATGTGTTTCAATTTTACTTGTACTCTGTATGCTGTTAAGCTGCTTCGTGATTGAGACAGAAGCCGCCAGGAAGGGATTCAAATATGAGTACGGAGTTTTCCTGTCTGTTAACGCCGGTAAGAAGGCGATGTCCAGATTTAAGGATTACAAGGTACTAATAATCGATGCACAAAACGATTTTAAAGCAAAAGATATAAAGAAGCTGAAGAAGCAGGGCCATGTGGTCTACAGCTACATCAATGTTGGTGCAGTAGAAAATTACAGAGATTATTACAACGACTATAAGGAATTGATGCTGGACGTCTATGAGAATTGGCCTGATGAGAGATGGGTCAATGTATCCGATAAACGGTGGCAGGAATTCATTCTTGATGATCTTTCAGAACGTATTTTGAAAACAGGTGTTGATGGATTCTTTGTAGATAATATTGATGTTTATTACAAATATATGAATACCAATCATGGCGAGGGGATTTATGAAGGTCTGAATACCATACTCAAGGGACTTTGCGACAAGGGAAAAGTGATCGTCAACGGAGGCGATGCTTTTGTGCGAAGATACTATGAGGAAAACGGCAATCTGAATGGAATACTTGATGGCGTAAATCAGGAGAGTGTTTTTTCCAGAATTATAGATTATAAAAAAGACAAGTTTGGCAAGAGTAAAGCCGATGACAGAAAGTATTTTTTGGATTATCTGGGAATAGTCAAAAAGGCAAAGAAAAAGGTTTATATTCTTGAATACACTAAGAGCAAGAAACTTATGAAAAGCATAAAGAAGTATTGCAAGAAGAAGGGGTATAAATACTATATTTCAAAAAAGCTGGATCTTTCATAATGAAATACAGTAAATGGGAGGAATATGAAAAAGACAATCATTTTCATTAAGACATTAGGGGGATTTGAAATCGAGTGCAACGGAAAAAAGATTGTACTCGGAAGAAATAAGGGCTCCAAGTACATACAGCTGGTTGCAAGAGTATGTACTGCCGGTGAAGACGGGGTGGCTAAGGAGGAGCTTCAGGAAGATATTTATTCCGATGATCTGAGTGAGAAGAGTAATCTGAACAACAGCCTGAACAATCTGATATATCAGTTTAAGAAGGTGGCTGAGAAAGCTGGTCTTCCTGGAGGAAAGCTCATAGCTATATCAGGCGGCAGATATGTTGTGGATCCTGATACTGAGGTTTCTTCAGATGCTGTACTTTTTGAGAAATATATAACAGAGGGAAGAAAGAAGAATAAGAAGGAAAAAGAGGAACTTTTTAGGAAGGCATTTGATCTCTACAAAGGTGATTTTTTACCTGAGTTGGATGACCTGTACTGGATATCAAGAAGAGCTGAGGAATACAGAACCATGTATGAGGAGTGCGTTGATTATCTGGCAGATGTTTACAGGAAAAATGGACAGTTTGAAGAGATGGCAAATGTTTTCCATGTAGCTGCAGAGATTGATAAGGATCTGGAGTGGCAGGTTGGAGAAATTGATGCTTACAGACTTATGGGTGAGTATAAAACCGCTTACTCACTTTACGAGGAAATGGTTAGATACTATGCAGAGGAGTTAGGTATAGCTCCGACAGAGAATATGCAGAGATGTTATCAGGACCTTCAGGATGCAGCTTTTTCCGAGGACGGTGCTGTATCTGATGACCAGGGGAACAGAAATCAACTTGGAGGAGAGCTGCTTGGTGGTGAGGACAACAGGCCGTATGAGTGTCTTTTCCCTGAGATGAGCGCATCGTATCATATCCTTAGTCGAAATATGGAGAGGCATGGGCTTACAGTGTTTATGCTTCTTCTTACAATAGCAGATTATGAAGGCAAGGAGATAAAGCAGGAGGAAAAGGCTGAGAAGCGTATGGAGTCACTCCGTGATGCGATAAATGAGACCCTGAGACATGGTGATGCTTTCTGTAGGTATTCCAGAACTCAGTATCTGGTACTTCTTACCGGCACCGGTGTAGAGGAGTGTACGCTGGTTCACAGAAGGCTCCAGGACAGACTTAAGGAACTGGCAGGGCCAAGGGCGTCTCTTAACTACAGACTTATTTCATACTCAGATCTGTCTAATGAATGATTAATTCCTGATATTGAATGGGCTAATTAGAAGGCTTTAGCGGCATACTTGTTTTGAGTAATAAAACTTTCATACTTAGTTCATATTTAAGGAGTTCAAAGTAGTATAATATATAAATGAAGGCGTATGCTGTTGGGGAATTTGTATATCGTCTTGGCTATGTGAGGGGGCATAAGAATTACTGGAGGAATGCCCATGGCAATTGGTAACTTGGACTTAACTTCGCTCGACAGTTCATATATGACCAGCGAGCAGAAATCACTTTTAAATGTAAGTAATATATCTCAGAAGGAAATTGAACAGCTGCTTATAATGAGAGGGCAGGTTCAAGAATTCCAGATGATGATGATGAAATATGATTGTGCATTATCTGAAGTCAGAACAAAGCTGGAAGTTCTGAATAAAGAATTGTCACTTAAAAATAATCGAAATCCGTTCGAGAGTATAAAAAGCAGAATAAAAACACCAGTAAGCATATATGAGAAGCTGAAAAGAAAAGGAATTCCTTTTTCGTTGGAAAATATTAGGGATAATCTCTCTGATATTGCCGGTTGCAGGGCTATATGCTCTTTTGTTGATGATATTTATATGCTGTCTGATTGTTTGAAAAAACAGGATGATGTAACCATTCTTGTGGAGAAAGACTATATTTCCACACCTAAAGACAGTGGATACAGGAGTCTTCATCTTATAGTTGAGATACCTATTTTCCTGACCGATACCAAGGAGTATATGAAGGTTGAGGTACAGTTCAGAACGATCGCTATGGATTTCTGGGCTAGTCTGGAACATAAGATGAAATATAAAAAGGATATTGAAAACGCTGAGCTTATAACAGAGGATCTTAAATTCAGTGCGGATCTTATCAATCAGTTAGATCGCAGAATGCAACAGATAAGAGAGCGTATAGATGCCGGTGATGGTAAGCCTTATGCTATGACACCCACAAAAGAGGAGAGGCGTGCATCGAGTGAGACACTTGAAATAATAAGGCGTGAGATTCAGGCTGAGCACAGGGCTATGCTTGAGGATGATGATTGATTTAATTGAAGAAATTCAATCATTCATTATTCAGAGGTATTAGATAAATCTAAAATGAAATAGTAAACGGAGCAGTATGCCGGGTGTCACTAAGTTAAGATGACATTGGCGATATGCTCCGTTTTGATTTATATAGGATTCTCAATTTCTGAAGAGATTCAAGTCGTTACTTTGCAGCTGTCCATCTGCCGCTGGCACCACATGGGAGGACGAGGCCGTTGCTTCTGACAGGAAGCCCCACTTCACCGGCTTCAACTGTACCCTTGTGGAGAGGGTCAATAGCTGTATGCAACATGTATGAAAGAACAGCAGGCTGTAAGCCGGTTGTATATGAATTGATCAGGAAGAACAATGGTGTATCGGAAAGGAGTTTGACACTCCTTAGTATCAGGTCAAAAACGCAATCCTCAATTTTCCATATCTCACCTTTAGGACCTCTTCCATATGAAGGGGGATCCATAATGATAGCATCATAGTGATTACCACGGCGAAGTTCGCGATCAACAAATTTGCCGCAGTCATCTATAAGCCATCTGATAGGGGCATCAGCCAGTCCTGATGATGCTGCATTCTCTTTCGCCCATTGAACCATACCTTTGGCAGCATCCACATGTGTGACGCTGGCACCTGCTTTTGCAGCAGATACAGTTGCACCACCGGTATATGCAAAAAGGTTTAGCACTTTGATCGGACGATCAGCTGATTTTATCAGTTCTGAAAACCAATCCCAGTTGGCAGCCTGTTCCGGAAACAGACCTGTATGTTTGAAGCTGAATGGCTTTAAATTAAAGGTTAAATCTCTGTATTTGATGGACCATTCTTCAGGCAGGTTCCTGAAATCCCATTCACCTCCGCCTTTATTGCTTCTAATATAACGGGCATTGTATTTCTTCCAGCCCATATGCTTCTTATCAGTATTCCAGATTACCTGGGGATCCGGGCGAACCAGCATATAATCGCCCCATCGTTCGAGCTTCTCCCCTGAGGAGGTATCTATGACTTCATAATCTTTCCAGTTTTCAGCTATCCACATAAAAAACTCCTTGATTGATAATTAGTAAAAATAGATTATAATTCATTAGGTAATAATCGTATTGGAATTGCCCTTCTATATTTGTGAGGGTATCCAACTGAAGGCAGAGGCCATGAACATATTTTTGGCTTGCATTCATATTGTCTTATATTATTATAAGATAAAACTCTTTTTTTACATATAATATAGAAGAAACATCTATTGATTTTATCCAAAAATGTATAAAATGATAGTGCATGCATAAAATAGATTAAAATAAATCAAGTCAAAACAGCCAAAATTGCCGATTTTGCGTAAAAAGTAATTAATTTTGAAAAATGTGCTTGCATAGAAGTAAGAAATAGGATATATTTATCAATGCTGTGACATGATAGCTGTGAAGCGTGAGGTTGCTGCCTTATCCAGTGAGGCAGGTTTTCCGTGGAGCGAATGTCAAGAGACCTTTAAGGTCAGACAATCTGACGACAAGTCACTGTACAAACAATATGTCTGCAAAGCTTAGCTAGCAGAAACGACGTGTGAAAAGTTTTAGAATGTGAAAGTTTAGGACACACACGGGAGAGTGTACAGTCACCGCTTGTCGTACTTATCTAATTAAAGTGCGAAAAGGAGGCGACTTTTTTTATGGCAAATCAGGTAATGAGAATTACATTGAAGGCGTATGATCATCAGCTCGTTGATGCTTCTGCAAAGAAGATCATTGAGACAGTCAAGAAGAACGGTTCACAGGTTAGCGGACCTGTACCGCTTCCTACAAAGAAGGAAGTAGTTACAATTCTTCGTGCGGTTCATAAGTATAAGGACTCTAGAGAACAGTTCGAGCAGAGAACACACAAGAGACTGATTGATATCATCACACCTACACCTAAGACAGTTGAGGCTCTTCAGAGATTAGAGATGCCCGCTGGTGTAAACATCAACATCAAGATGAAATAATTCATCGGTAACTAATGTAAACCTCTACTAGTATGATGCGAGACGCATGATGCCGTGAAAACTGGAGAATTGCATACAAGCAATTAAAGCGACATTGCGAACGATTTAAGCATCCGCTGTAGATGTAATAAGGAGGTAAAAACAATGAAGAAGGCTATCTTAGCTACGAAGGTCGGAATGACTCAGATCTTCAACGAAGACGGTTCACTTATCCCTGTTACTGTATTACAGGCAGGCCCCTGTGTAGTAACACAGATCAAGACCGTTGAAAATGATGGTTACAGTGCTGTTCAGGTTGGCTATGTTGATAAGAAGGAAAAGATCATCAACAAAGACAAGAACGGTAAGAAGACTATTGTACATGCACACGGTGTAAACAAGGCTCAGCAGGGTCACTTCAAGAAGGCTGGCGTAACCTGCAAGAGATACGTTCGCGAGTTTAAGTTTGAGAACGCATCTGAGTATGAGCTTGGTAATGAGATCAAGGCTGATATCTTTGAGCAGGGCGACAAGATCGACGCTACTGCAACATCAAAGGGTAAGGGATTCCAGGGTGCTATCAAGAAGAACGGACAGCACAGAGGACCTATGGCTCACGGTTCTAAGTTCCACCGTCATCAGGGTTCTAATGGTTCCAGTTCAGATCCAAGCCGTGTATTCAAGGGAAAAGGAATGCCTGGTCACATGGGTTGCGTAAAAGTAACAGTACAGAATCTGGAGATCGTACGTGTTGACGCAGACAAGAATCTTATTCTTGTAAAGGGTGCTATACCCGGACCTAAGAAGGGACTTGTAACAATCAAGGAAACCACTAAGGTAGAGGCATAAACTTTTCGAAAGGAGGAACATACAGATGGCTAACGTATCTGTTTACAATATGGAAGGCAAAGAAGTTGGCAGTATCGAGCTTAACGATGCCATTTTCGGAGTTGAAATAAACGAACATCTTGTACACCTCGCAGTAGTTCAGCAGCTTGCAAACCTGCGTCAGGGTACACAAAAAGCAAAGACTCGTTCCGAAGTTCGCGGAGGCGGTCGCAAGCCTTGGAGACAGAAGGGAACAGGTCATGCTAGACAGGGTTCAACAAGAGCTCCTCAGTGGACAGGCGGCGGAGTTGTATTCGCACCCGTTCCGAGAGATTATTCATTCAAGATGAACCAGAAGGAAAAGAGAGCTGCTCTTAAGTCTGCACTTACAGACAAGGTTCAGGGCGGAAAGCTTATCGTTCTTGAGGATCTTAAGATGGATGAATTCAAGACAAAGAAGTTTGCTGAGGTTATGAACAACCTTAAGGCTACTCGCAAGGCACTTGTTGTTGTAGCTGAGAACGATGCTAAGGTTGTTAAGTCAGCTAGTAACCTTCCTGAGGTTAAGACAGCGCTTACAAATACAATCAATGTATATGATATCGTAAACGCACACACACTCGTCCTTACAAAGGATGCAGTAGCAAAGATTGAGGAGGTGTATGCATAATGGCAGCATTACAGTATTATGACGTAATCCTTGAGCCTGTGCTTACAGAGAAGAGCATGAATGCCATGAGCGAAAAGAAATACACTTTCTTCGTTCATCCTGAAGCTAACAAGACTCAGATCAAAGAAGCAGTTGAGAAGATGTTCGAGGGCACAAAGGTTGCTAAGGTTAACACACTCAACGCTGATGGAAAGCTTAAGAGACGCGGAATGACTTACGGCAGAACTGCTAAGATCAAGAAGGCTATCGTACAGCTTACTGAGGACAGCAAGGATATCGAGATTTTCCAGGGACTTTGATAAATAACTAATGACTATACGCACAGAACCAAAACAAAGTCCGGGTTCAGGCAACAGCCGTGCGTGATATAAAAAAGGAGAGAATCATGGGAATTAAGAAATATGGCCCATATACACCGTCCAGAAGAAATATGACAGGTTCTGATTTCTCAGAGATCACAAAGAAGACACCTGAGAAGAGCCTTCTTGTTTCTAAGAATTCAATCGCTGGACGTAACAACCAGGGTAAAATCACAGTAAGACATCGCGGTGGCGGTGGAAGAAGAAAGTACAGAATCATCGACTTCAAGCGTTACAAGGATGATTGCACAGCAAAGGTTATCGGTATCGAGTACGATCCTAACAGAACAGCAAACATCGCGTTGCTTGAGTATGAAGATGGTACTAAGACATACATTCTTGCTCCTCAGGGACTTAAGGATGGCATGACAATCATGAATGGTCCTGCAGCCGAGGTACGTATTGGTAACTGCCTCCCTCTTGCAAACATTCCTGTCGGTGAAAGCGTACACAACATCGAGCTTTATCCCGGAAGAGGCGGACAGCTTGTTCGTTCAGCTGGTAACTCAGCTCAGCTTATGGCTAAAGAAGGTAAGTATGCTACACTTCGTCTTCCTTCAGGCGAGATGAGACTTGTTCCTATCGAGTGCCGTGCTACAGTTGGTACAGTAGGTAACATCGATCACAACCTTATCAACATCGGTAAAGCTGGTCGTAAGCGTCACATGGGTATCCGTCCTACAGTTCGTGGATCAGTTATGAACCCTAATGATCACCCGCACGGTGGTGGTGAAGGTAGAGCACCTATCGGACGTTCTGGCCCTTGCACACCTTGGGGTAAGCCTGCTCTTGGTTACAAGACACGTAAGAAGAAAAAGGCTTCTAACAAGATGATCATCAGAAGAAGAGACGGTAAGGCTATCAAATAATTGATACCTGGTTGATAGAAAAGGAGAATGACAATGTCTAGATCACTTAAAAAGGGACCTTTCGCAGACGCTAGTCTTCTTAAGAAGATTGACGCTATGAATGCAGAAAATCAGAAGCAAATCGTTAAGACATGGTCCCGTCGTTCCACGATTTTTCCTTCCTTCGTTGGACACACAATTGCTGTTCATGACGGAAGAAAGCATATTCCGGTATATGTAACGGAAGATATGGTCGGACACAAGCTCGGTGAGTTTGTTCCTACAAGAACTTATAGAGGACATGCAGGTAGTGTACCTGAGAGAAAAGGCGGAGTACGCTAATTCGACCATCGATAGTTTGTGTAACAGTGAAAGGAGGTTAATCTATGGCTACAGCACATAGATCCCAAGTTAAGAGAGAGAGAAATGCTCAGAAGGACAACAGACCTTCAGCAAAGTTATCTTACGCAAGAATCCCTGTTCAGAAGGCATGCTTCGTTATGGATGCCATCAGGGGTAAGGACGTTGAGACAGCACTTGCAATTCTTGAGTACAATCCAAGATATGCTTCCAGCGTTATTTATAAGTTACTTAATTCTGCAATCGCCAATGCTGAGAACAACAATGGCATGAACAGATCTAATCTTTATATTGCAGAATGCAATGCAAGCAATGGCCCTATTATGAAGAGAATCCATCCTAGAGCTCAGGGTAGAGCTTATAGAATCGAGAAGAGATTGAGCCATTTGACTGTAATTCTGGATGAAAGATAAGAAAGGAGAAAACTAATTCATGGGACAGAAAGTTAATCCTCATGGCCTGAGAGTCGGCGTCATTGCAGATTGGGATTCCAAATGGTATGCAGATAATGGCGAGTTTGCAGACAATCTTGTTGAAGATTATAAAATAAGAAAATTTCTTAAGAAAAAGCTCTATGCAGCAGGCATCTCAAAGATTGAGATCGAGAGAGCTTCTGACAGAGTAAAGGTTATCGTTTATACAGCAAAGCCCGGCGTTGTAATCGGTAAGGGTGGTGCTGAAATCGAAGTAACCAAGAAAGAGCTTTCAAAGATTACTGATAAGAAAGTTCTTGTAGATATCAAAGAGATCAAGAAGCCCGATAAGGATGCTCAGCTTGTTGCTGAGAACATCGCACAGCAGCTTGAGAACCGTGTATCATTCCGTCGTGCTATGAAGTCATGCATGAGCAGAACAATGAAGACAGATGCACAGGGTATTAAGGCATGCTGCAGTGGACGTCTTGGTGGTGCTGATATCGCACGTAGTGAGTTCTACAGCGAGGGTACAATCCCGCTTCAGACACTTAGAGCAGATATTGATTATGGATTTGCTGAGGCAGACACAACCTACGGTAAGGTTGGTGTTAAAGTATGGATCTATAAGGGTGAAGTACTTCCTACAAGAGCATCCGAGAATTCAGATAAGGAAGGGAGCGATAAATAATGTTAATGCCGAAGAGAGTAAAGCATCGTAAGCAGTTCCGCGGTTCTATGGCTGGTAAGGCTACACGCGGTAACACAATTGCATACGGTGAGTATGGAATAGTAGCGCTTGAGCCCTGCTGGATTCGTTCAAACCAGATCGAGGCAGCCCGTGTCGCTATGACTCGTTTCATCAAGCGTGGTGGTCAGGTATGGATCAAGATTTTCCCTGATAAGCCTGTTACAGCAAAGCCTGCTGAAACTCGAATGGGTTCCGGTAAGGGTTCTGTAGATTACTGGGTAGCTGTTGTTAAGCCTGGACGTGTAATGTTTGAAATCGGCGGAGTCGATGAGGAAATTGCAAGAGAAGCACTTCGTCTTGCTACACATAAACTTCCTTGCAAGTGTAAGATTGTTTCAAAGGCTGATTTGGAAGGCGGTGCATCCAATGAAAACTAATAAATATGTAGAAGAGCTGAAAGCTAAGTCTGCTGAGGAACTCAGTCAGGAGCTTGTATCAGCAAAGAAGGAACTTTTTAATCTGAGATTCCAGAATGCAACTAACCAGCTGGATAACACAGCAAGAATTAAAGAGGTTAGAAAGAATATTGCTAGAATTCAGACTGTGATCACACAGAATGCTGCACAGTAATGAAATTGGAATCCTGAAAGGAGATATATCGTGGAAAGAAATTTAAGAAAAACGCGTGTTGGTAAAGTAACAAGCGATAAGATGGATAAGACCATCACAGTTTCCATCGAAGATCATGTAAAGCATCCTCTTTACAAGAAGATTGTTAAAAGAACCTATAAGCTGAAGGCTCATGATGAAAACAATGAGTGCCGTATAGGTGATACAGTCAAGGTTATGGAAACAAAGCCGATCTCTAAAGACAAGAGATGGAGGCTGGTTCAGATTATTGAGCGTGCTAAGTAATTAGCTGATAGTTGATTATAAAAGGAGAAATAACATGATTCAGCAGGAAAGCAGACTTAGAGTTGCTGATAACACTGGTGCAAAAGAACTTTTGACTATCCGTGTTATGGGCGGTTCTACAAGAAGATATGCGAGAATCGGCGACGTAGTTGTTGCTTCGGTTAAAGAAGCAACACCAGGCGGCGTTGTAAAGAAGGGTGATGTTGTTAAGGCAGTAGTTGTACGTACTGTTAAGGAAACACGCCGTAAGGACGGTTCTTATATTCGTTTTGACGAGAACGCTGCAGTCATCATCAATGATGAGGGCACACCTAAGGGAACTCGTATTTTTGGACCCGTTGCAAGAGAGCTTCGTGATAAGAAGTACATGAAGATTCTTTCTCTCGCTCCGGAAGTATTATAAGGAGGCGCCGAATGTCTACAAGTAAGATTAAGAAGGGCGATACCGTAAAGGTTATTGCCGGCAAGAGCAAAGATAAAGAAGGCAAGGTACTCTCCGTTGATCGTAAGAACGGTAAGGTTGTTGTTGAAGGTGCCAACATGGTAACAAAGCACACAAAGCCTTCAGCAGCTAATGCAAACGGTGGTATCATTCAGCAGGAAGCTCCTATGGACATCTCCAACGTTATGTATGTTCATAAGGGAAAAGCTACACGTGTTGGTTTCAAGGTAGAGGATGGAAAGAAAGTCCGTATCGCAAAATCAACTGGTGAAGTTATTGACTAATTGAGAAAGGAGGTATGGAGCTTTGAGTAGATATAAGGATTTATATAAGAATGAGATCGTGGACGCCATGACAAAGAAGTTCGGTTACAAGAACGTTATGGAAGTTCCGAAGCTCGATAAGATAGTAATCAACATGGCTGTAGGTGAAGCTAAAGAGAACGTTAAGGTTCTTGAGAACGCTGCAGGCGATATGCAGACAATTTCTGGTCAGAAGCCTGTTTACACAAAGGCTAAGAAGTCTATCGCTAACTTCAAGATTAGAGAGGGTATGCCTATCGGATGTAAGGTAACACTTCGTGGCGAGAAGATGTATGAGTTCATGGATCGTCTCGTAAACCTTGCACTTCCTCGTGTACGTGACTTCCGTGGTGTTAACCCTAACGCTTTCGATGGTAGAGGTAACTACGCTCTTGGTATCAAAGAGCATCTTATCTTCCCTGAGATCGAGTATGATAAGGTTGACAAGACAAGAGGTATGGATATCATCTTTACAACAACTGCCAAGACTGATGAAGAGGCACGTGAGCTTTTAACACTCTTTAACATGCCTTTCGCTAAGTAATTATAGGAGGAATCGAGACACATGGCTAAATTATCCATGAAGGTAAAACAGCAGATGAAACCCAAGTTTTCTACACGCGGTTACAACCGTTGCAGAATCTGCGGTCGTCCGCATGCTTATCTTAGAAAATACGGAATCTGCAGAATTTGTTTCCGTGAGTTAGCTTACAAGGGTGAGATCCCAGGTGTACGTAAGGCTAGTTGGTAATAAACATTGCGGCTTCGTGTCTCTGTGCAGACGGGCACAGTAAGGCGAAGCAATAATAGAAAATTAAGGAGGCTTTTTCAAAATGGCAATGAATGATCCTATTGCAGATATGCTTACAAGAATTCGTAATGCAAACACTGCAAAGCACGATACAGTTGACGTTCCTTCTTCAAAGATGAAGCTTGCTATAGCAAACATTCTTCTTGATGAAGGTTACATCAAGAAACTTGATGTTGTTGAAGAGAACGGTTTTAAGACTCTTCACATCACACTTAAGTACGGTGTTGACAGAAACGATAGAGTCATCACAGGTCTTAAGAGAATTTCTAAGCCCGGTCTGCGTGTATACGCTGGTAGAGAAGAGCTTCCAAGAGTACTTGGTGGTCTTGGAATCGCAATCATTTCTACAAACCAGGGTGTTGTAACTGATAAAAAAGCAAGAGAGCTCCAGGTTGGTGGCGAAGTTCTTGCATTTGTTTGGTAAATTGGAGGTACGGGCATGTCACGAATTGGAAAAATGCCAATCGCGCTTCCTGCTGGTGTAACAGTAGAAGTAGCAGAAAATAATAAGGTGACTGTTAAAGGTCCTAAGGGCACTCTCGAGAGAGTTTTCCCTGCTGAGATGCAGTTTGAGCAGACCGATGGTCAGATTGAAGTAAAGAGACCCGATGATCAGAAGAAGACCAGAGCGCTTCACGGACTTAGTAGAAGCCTTCTGCACAACATGGTTGTTGGTGTAACAGATGGCTATGAGAAGAAGCTTGAAGTTAACGGTGTAGGTTACAGAGCAGCAAAGAGCGGCAAGAAACTCACCTTAACCCTTGGCTATTCACATCCGGTTGAACTTGATGATCCGGAAGGAATAGAGACAGTAGTAGATGGAAATGCTATTATTGTTAAGGGAATAGACAAAGAGAAGGTTGGCCAGCACGCAGCTATCATCAGAGAGAAGAGAGCTCCTGAGCCGTACAAGGGCAAGGGTATCAAGTACGCT
Source organism: Butyrivibrio sp. (assembly GCA_024690485.1). GTDB lineage: Bacteria > Bacillota > Clostridia > Lachnospirales > Lachnospiraceae > Butyrivibrio. Next base: position 14,022 of record JAILPB010000014.1, read on the forward strand.
GATGAGGTTATTCGCCGCAAGGTTGGTAAGACCGGTAAGAAGTAATAGATAAGGAGAGTAAAAAATGGTTAGTAAAGAATCCAGACAGAAAAGTCGCGAAAAGAAGCATCCGAGAATTCGCAATCGTCTCACCGGCACTGCTGAAAGACCGCGTCTTGCAGTTTTCAGAAGTAATAATCATATGTATGCTCAGGTTATCGATGATGTTGCCGGTAAGACAATTGTCTCAGCTTCCACACTTGAGAAAGACATTAAGTCAGCTCTTAAGGTTACAGATAATGTTGATGCAGCTGCATATGTTGGTGATGTTGTTGCTAAGAGAGCAATGGAAAAGGGTATCAAAGCCGTTGTTTTCGACAGAGGCGGTTACATCTACCACGGTAAGGTAGCAGCACTGGCAGAAGCAGCCAGAAAAGCAGGCTTAGAATTCTAAGGAAGGGAGAAAGATAATGAAGCGTACAATCGTTGATGCAAGTCAGCTTGAATTAACAGATAAAGTCGTTACCATTAAGCGAGT
>JAILPB010000027.1 GCA_024690485.1 Butyrivibrio sp.
CGAATACAGCTACCAGCTTCTAAACAGAAGCCGCGGTTTGTATTCAAGCCTTACAGCCAATTCTCACAGCGCATTCGACGGTGAAAACCTTTATCTGTGCTGCGCTGACGGTGTACAGAGAATAAACGTACATAGTGATAATTCCTACAATGACAATTACTACATAAGGGTTTTGAGAGTCCTTGTGGGTGATGAAGAAGTGACCCCGAATGAAAAGGGCAAGTACCTGATCCCTGCAGTATCAGGCAGGGTTCAGTTTGATATTGCTGTTTTGAATTATACGCTGGCAAATCCACTCCTCAGGGTCTACCTTGAGGGATCGGGAGATGACGGAATTATTTATTATCAGAACGAAAAGCAGAGCCTTAGCTATATGAGCCTGCCTTACGGCAACTATAAACTGCATGTGCAGGTTCTTGATGTTTCGGGAAAAAGTGTGCTGCGAGAGGAAGTCTTTGAAGTAGAGAAAGAATCTCAGATCTTTGAGAGGACATATTTCAAGGCTTACCTTACTTTTATATGCGTTCTCGGAGTCTTGTTTATTGGTTGGATGATCGGAAGTATCAGGGTTGGAATTAATAGCATGGAACGCTGGCAGAAAGAAGCCAAGATTGATGCCATGACGGGATTCTGGAATAAGAATCACACTAATTCAGAGCTTGAAAGGATTTGCGCGACCAAAGAAGGTGCCCTGCTTATGATAGACCTTGATAATTTCAAGCTGGTAAATGACCTTAGAGGTCATGAAATGGGTGATAAATTCCTCCTAAGGTTTGCTGAGATACTTAGAAACTGTACAAGAGAAGATGATTTTGTGGGAAGAATAGGTGGAGATGAGTTTATTGCTTTTATTAATGGCCAGATTGATGAAAATATAATCTCAGAAAAAGCGAATTATCTAAACGAGCAGATAACCAATATCACAAAAGAACTGTTTGGAGATGAATCCAATATGCCTCTTGGAATTTCTATTGGAGCTATTCTTGTGCCTGATGAAGGAACGGAATACAGCGAACTTTTCAGAAATGCTGACAAGGCGCTATACACCGTAAAACAAAACGGAAAACATGGATATGCCATATACCAAAGTAAAGATCTGAATCTAAGCGATGAAGGAAAGATGGTTATGTCATCATCCCTCTCAGAAGTAAGGATGATACTTGGTGAAAGACACCATGATAAAGGTGCTTACAGACTTGATTTTGAAAAACTACAGGTGGTTTACAGACTATATGAGAGAATAGCAAAGAGGACTGTTGTAAACGTATGGATAACTCTCTTTGTACTGGAAAGATATGATGGCAGGGAAGTAGAGGAGAATATAATGGAAAAGTTTGCCAATATTCTTTCTGCCTGCATAAGGAACAATGATGTTATCGCAAAAAACGGCAATAACCAGGTAATAGTCATACTTACAAACATAAATCCACAGGACGGACACACTCCGGTGGATAGAATTATTGAGGAGTGGGAAAAGACTCCGGGGCATGACGAATACGAGCTGTCTTACGAGATGGACGTGATGTGATAAAAAATAAGTGACATGACTGCGCAAAAGGTATAAAATATTGCAGTAATTTAGATGTATTTTAGAAGGAGTAGTAAAAATGATGCAGTCACGCACACACACATGCGGCGAGCTTAGAATTGAGCATGCAGGTCAGAGTGTTAAGCTTGTCGGATGGCTTGAGAATTTTCGAGAAGTAGGCGCTGAGCTTGGTTTCGTTGTACTTAGAGATTTTTACGGAACAACTCAGATCGTAGCTGAAACCGAAGAGATGGTTAAGCTTATAAAAGGAATCAACAAGGAGTCAACAATCTCCGTAGAAGGAACCGTTAGGGAGAGAAGTAGTAAGAACCCTAAGCAGGCTACAGGTGATATCGAGGTTGTTCCTGAAAAGATCGAGATTTTAGGTCGTTGCCGTTACAATGAGCTTCCTTTCGAGATCAATAGAAGCCGCGAGGCAGATGAGACTGCACGTTTAAAATATCGTTACCTTGACCTTAGAAATCCTGAGGTTAAAAAGAATATCATTCTTCGTTGCAATGTTGTAGCAGCACTTAGACAGGCTATGACTGAGCACGGATTCATGGAGATAACAACTCCTATTCTTACAGTATCTTCACCTGAAGGAGCACGTGACTACCTTGTTCCTGCAAGAAAGCACCCCGGAAAGTTCTATGCACTTCCCCAGGCACCTCAGCAGTTCAAGCAGCTCCTTATGACATCAGGCTTTGACAGATACTTCCAGATCGCACCATGCTTTAGAGATGAGGACGCAAGAGGCGACAGAAGTCCGGGTGAGTTCTATCAGCTGGATATGGAGATGGCTTTTGCTTCGCAGGAAGACGTATTTGCAGTTTGTGAGGATGTTCTTCCTCCTATCTTTGCTAAGTACGGTACATATGACAGAGCATCAGGCGCACCTTTTGCTTGTATTCCTTACAGAGAAGCAATGGAGAAGTACGGTTCTGATAAGCCTGACCTTAGAATTGACCTTACAGTTCAGGATGTTACAGAAGTACTTAAGGATTGCGGATTCGGACCTTTCGCAGCCACAGTTTCAGCTGAGGCAGCAGAGGCAAGTGAAGGCGCTCTTAAGGCAGGAGATCCTACAGACGTAAGAATCAAGGCTGTAGTTATTTCCGATTTCAAGGAGAGCCGTAAGTTTATAGATAAGACAATCGCTGACGTAGAAGTTCAGGCAGGCAGCAAGCCTTACTGGTTCAGACTCGATGAGAACGGCGAGATCGTTGGCGGTATTGCTAAGTTTGTTCAGGAAAAGAAAGACGCTGTTATCGCAGCACTTTCACTTAAGGCAGGAGATCTTGTAGTACTTGGTTCAGGTAAGCTAGGCCAGGCACAAAAGACTGCCGGTGTAGTAGTTAAGACATTTGGTGCAGCTGTTCCCGGACACATGGATAAAGAGCAGTATGCATTTTGCTGGATCGTTGACTTCCCTATGTACGAGATCGGTGAGGAGTCAGGTGAGCTTGAGTTCTGCCACAATCCTTTCTCAATGCCTTCAGGCGGAATGGAGACACTTCTCAAGGCAGAGCGCGGTGAGATTGATCCTCTTGATATCATGGCTGATCAGTATGACCTTGTATGTAACGGTGTTGAGCTTTCATCAGGAGCAGTAAGAAACCATGATCCGGAGATCATGATCAAGGCATTTGAGATGGTAAGACTTGGCGAGGAAGATGTTAAGGCTAAGTTCCCTGCTATGTACAATGCATTCTGCTACGGTGCACCGCCGCATGCAGGAATCGCTCCCGGAGTAGACCGTATGGTAATGCTTCTTGCAGGAGAGAGCTCAATCAGAGAAATCATTCCGTTCCCGATGAACAAGAATGCTCAGGACGTAATGATGAACGCTCCCGGAGAAGTTACAGAGAAACAGCTTGAAGAACTTCATATTAGAACTGTCAATGTAGAAGACTGATAGATATTACTTGAATAAAACGTAGAAAGTTTTAGCCCCGGAATTTAGACAAGTGTCTATCCGGGGCTTTTTCCGCGCCAATTTTAGTTGTCTTCTAAAAATGATAAAATGTTTGTAAAATCGTCTACAAATCGTTGTTTTTTCTGAATTGTCCTAGTATTATTTAAGTATATGTTATTATTCTGATATAACTATGCAAACGTGGAAATAGTATGATAAAAAAGACTACTGATTTTTCAAAATTAATGACGCAATTTGCTATGGTTGGACAGCTTGGATTATCCCTTGTGATGCCATTGCTTCTTTGCATATTTGCGTGTTATATGCTGACAACAAGGCTGGGATTTCCTGGTTGGATCTACATCTTGGGTTTTTTCTTTGGTCTTGGTGGATCCATGATGACAGCATATAAGGTCTATTTAGAAGTTACCAAAAAGACACAAACTAAAAAGCGAGACGAGAATGAGATATCTATCAGCAGACATTTATGATAAGCCCGGTAAATTTGGGCAATAGTGATAGGGTTGTGCTTTTTTGTTAAAAAATGTGGAGGAGTATCTGCTTTTGTAGAAAATGCAGATGAAAAAAGTATATATGGCAGTTCAGAGTGCAGTTAAGAAAGAGACTTCATTTATTGCAATAGGAACAGGCATAGCGTGCCTAGTTATGCTGATCATTTTCTTTATTTTGCATCAAGTGGTACCAAGTGATGCGCCATTTGGCTATACGGTACCTTTTGATTATACGATTTTTCTTGGAGCGATAGGAGGACTCCTTGTCGCAGTGGGTAACTTCTTTTGGATGGGACTCACGGTCCAGAAGATCACAGGAATGAGCGAAGAGGAAACGGACAGAGCCAGAAGCACGATGGCTGTGAGCCTAAGGTATCGTACCATGCTCCAGCTTCTCTGGGTTATAATCGCAATTTTGGTACCTGCCGTAAATCTGGTTACAGGAGTCGTGCCTCTGTTTATTCCAAGCATTTTAATAAAAATTCGCGGGATTTTATCTGCGAGGAAAGGAAGGTGATGCAATAGTATGAACTTTGAAGTAAACGGCGCTAAGATCTATTACCTGATCCATACTGGCATTCCGGTGCTTGGTGATTTACCGATTACTGAGACCTTGGTAGTCAGCTGGGTGGTAATGCTGATCATCACAGGGCTGTGTATCTTCCTGACAAGAAACCTTCAGGTAGAGAATATTTCAAAGCGTCAAGCAGTTGCAGAGATGATCGTCGAGGCAGCAAACAATCTGGTTCGGAGCAACACAGGTGGTACCAAGTTTGATTGGCTGATACCGCTGGTTGCAGCGATATTCTCAACGAGTATCGTATCAAACCTGATCTGCCTGTTAGGAGTTAGAAGCCCTACAGCCGATCTCTCAACAGAAGCAGCCTGGGCTGTGATCGTATTTATTATTATCACAGCTTGCAAGATCAAAGCAGGAGGCATAGGTGGTTACCTAAAAGGTTTCACTCAGCCGATCCCGTTGCTGACACCGTTCAATATTCTTTCAGAATTTTCAACACCTGTCAGCATGGCTTGCCGTCATTTCGGTAATATCCTTTCAGGTATCGTTATTGACGGACTGATCTACGCGGCGCTTGCAATTGCTTCCTCAGCATTGTTCGGACTGATCCCCGGTGCTGTAGGAAATGTTCTTTCCCAGATACCTATTTTAGACGTAGGTATTCCTGCGATTCTGGGAGTATACTTTGACTGGTTTACAGGATGTATGCAGGCGTTTATCTTCTCAATGCTGACGATAATGTATATCGCCAACGCTGCAGAAGGGTAACAATTAAATATTTAAAACATTAAACATATTTTTCTAGGAGGAAAATAACATGGGTGATTATCAGATTTTAGCAAAAGGTATTGCACTTGCAGGATGCGGAATTGGCGCTGGTGCTGCTCTTATAGCAGGTATCGGACCTGGTATTGGTGAAGGTAATGCCGTATCTAAGGCTCTTGAGGCTATCGGCCGTCAGCCTGAGTGTAAGGGTGATGTAACAAGTACAATGCTTCTTGGTTGTGCGATCGCTGAGACAACAGGTATTTATGGATTCGTTACAGGCCTTTTGCTCATCTTCGTAGCACCTGGCACATTTATGAGTTATCTTCAGTAAGGAACTTTAGACTAAGCGATAAGAATAGGATAAGTTCCTATACGAAAAGATGGAGGTACACGAATGGGCACACAGGAATTAGTAGGAATCGTTCCGTGGACGTTCATATTTCAGATATGCAACTTATTTATTCAGCTTTGGCTTATAAAAAAGTTTCTTTTTAAGCCCATCAATGAAGTTCTCGAGAAGAGACGTCAGCTCACAGATAATGAGCTCAAGGGCGCAAGAGAAGCTAAGGCTAAGGCAGAAGAAATGAAGAAGGAATATGAGACCAGCTTATCTTCAGCTCAGGCAGAGGCAGCAGATATTGTTGCAAATGCTCAGAAGGATGCTATCAATAAAGCTGATACCATCGTTAAGGAAGCTGAGAAGCAGGCAGCCGGACTCATTTCAAGAGCAGAAGCTGATATAGAACAGGAAAAGAAGAAAGCCATTAACGAGGCTAAGGACACAATCGGCGGACTTGCAATGGATATTGCAGGTAAGGTTGTGGAGAAAGAAATCAACGAGAACGACCATAAGAAACTTATTGATGAATTCATTAACAATGTAGGGGAGGCGTCATGACCAAGGCTGGAGATTTATACGGACAGAGTCTGTATGATCTGGCGCTTTCGGAAAACCTTACGGATGACATCTTAAGTCAGATGGAGTCGGTAAAAGAGATTTTTAAAGAGAATCCTGATTATGTAACTCTTCTTTCGGAGCCCTCGGTTCCAAGACAGGAGAGACTTAAACTAGTAGATGAAGCTTTTGGAGGACAGTTGCAGCCGTACCTTTTAAACTTCATCAAGATCCTCATTGAAAGAGGACTCTTAAGACAGTTTTCTGCATGTACCCGCAGATTCAAGGAAAGCTATAACAAGGATCACGGCATTGCTGAGGCAACCGTCACAAGTGCAATAACACTTAATGATTCTCAGGTAGCAGCTCTTAAGAGCAAGCTTGAATCCATTAGCGGAAAGAAGATTCTCCTTTCTCAAAAGACTGATGAATCTGTTCTCGGAGGAATCCGAGTTGAAGTGGAAGGCAAGCTCTATGACGGAACAGTTCAGGGACGCTTGTCAGAGCTTCGCAAAAAGGTTGACGAAACAGTCATGTGATTGCTACAGGACGCGGATAGATCCGCTGTAGCATTCGAAATAATAAACCCACGGAGGCTTTTAGAATGGAATTAAAACCAGAAAAAATATCCGAGGTTATTCGAAGCCAGATCAAGAATTATGAGAATGCGATCATTCAGAATGAGACCGGAACAGTACTTACCGTAGGTGACGGTATTTCACGAGTAAGCGGACTTCTCAACTGTATGTCGGGAGAGCTTCTTGAGTTTGAAAACGGCACATTCGGAATGGCTCAGAACCTCGAAGAAACAGTAGTATCCGCGGTTTTGTTCGGCGAAGATGTTGGTATCAGCGAAGGACAGACCGTTAAGCGTACCGGACGCGTTGTTTCCGTACCGGTAGGCGAAAAGATGATAGGTCGTGTAGTTAACGCTATCGGCCAGCCTATTGATGGTCAGGGACCTATCGAATCAAGCGATTATAGACCTGTTGAGATTAAGGCACCGGGTATCATTGAGAGACAGCCCGTTAAAGAGCCTTTACAGACCGGTATCAAAGCTATCGACTCTATGATTCCTATCGGACGTGGACAGCGTGAGCTTATTATCGGTGACCGTCAGACAGGTAAGACCACAATTGCTATCGATACAATCATCAACCAGAAGGGTAAAGATGTTATCTGTATCTACGTAGCTATTGGTCAGAAGAGATCAACAGTAACATCCCTGGTTGCAGAGCTTCAGGCAGCAGGCGCTATGGACTACTCAATCGTAGTTGCAGCTACTGCATCAGAGCCCAGCCCTCTGCAGTACATCGCTCCTTACACAGGATGTACCATGGGTGAGTACTTCATGAACAAGGGTAAGCACGTATTGGTTATCTACGATGACCTCTCAAAGCACGCTGTTGCGTACCGTGCACTTTCCCTGCTTATACGCAGACCTCCGGGACGTGAAGCTTATCCCGGTGACGTATTCTATCTGCACTCAAGACTTCTTGAGAGAGCTGCTAAGCTTTCTGATGAGAACGGCGGTGGATCACTTACAGCCCTTCCTATCATTGAGACACAGGCAGGTGACGTATCTGCGTACATTCCGACAAACGTTATTTCCATCACTGATGGACAGATATTCCTTGAGACAGAGCTTTTCCACTCAGGTATCATGCCGGCTGTTAACCCCGGTATCTCAGTATCCCGAGTAGGTGGTAACGCTCAGATCAAGGCTATGAAGAAGGTTGCCGGAACCCTTAAACTAATCTATTCACAGTACCGTGAACTGCAGAGTTTCGCACAGTTCGGATCCGACCTGGACGAAGATACCAAAGCTCGTCTGGCACAGGGTGAAAGAATTGTGGAAGTTCTTAAGCAGGATAGAAGTTCACCGGTTCCTGTTGAGAAGCAGGTTGCAATCCTTTATGCCGTTGTTAATAACGTGCTGACACCGGTTGCTCCTACAGACATTGCTGAGTACGAGGCTGGTCTGTTTGAATTCCTTGATTCCAATCCTGACGGAAGCTCAGTTATGGCAAGTATCCGCGATACAGGCGCACTGGATCAGGATAACGAAAACAAGCTTAAGGATGTTCTCAAGGCTTACACTGATAAGTTTGTTAGTCAGAAAAAGTAATCACGGAGGGATGATACATGGCTGCTAATATGAAAGCTGTGAAGCTCCGGATAAAAAGCGTGCAGAGCACCATGCAGATTACTAAGGCGATGCAACTTGTTGCGGCAAGTAAGCTGAGAAAAGCAAAGGAAAAGGCTGACAAATCAAAGCCCTATCTTGAAACTCTTCTTGGAACCCTTAAGGACATTGCCAAAGAAAACCACGATTTCCAGTCTCCCTACACAAAGGCAGGGAAGAATGATAAGTGGTTATATGTAGTAATTGCTGGTGACAGAGGACTTGCGGGAGGTTACAATTCAAACCTTTTCAAGTTTATGGAAAGTGAGACGAAGGGACGAGAAATCGAAGTACTTCCGATTGGTAAAAAATCAGTTGAGTACTTCAAACACAGAAATGTTCCGATTTTCACTGAGGAATTCTCTGAGGTTGCCAAGGTAACAATCTCTGATTGCTTCTCAGTAGCAAAGCTTCTGTGTGAGGCTTACAAACAAGAAAAATTCGGACACATTTTCCTGTGCTATACAGATTTCGTTTCTATGATGTCACAGGTGCCGAAGGCTAGTCCTATTTTGCCACTATCTGATCTGGCAGGCGAAGTTTCAGATGAAGATAAAAAGGCAAAATCCTTGATTCTGTACGAACCGGATAGTGAGACTGTATTTAATACAGTTGTTCCGGAGTATTTGGCGGGAGTGCTCTATACCAGTATCAACATCTCTGTTGCAAGTGAACTTGCAGCGAGAAGAACTGCGATGGAAGCAGCTACCGACAACGCAGAAGAAATGATAGAGACCTTGAGTCTGTACTATAACAGAGCAAGACAGGCAAGCATCACGCAGGAGATCACCGAGATCGTTGCTGGTGCAGAAGAACCGTAAAAAGAAGAAGGAGTACTCACAATGAGTGAAAAACATGTTGGAAAGGTAATACAGGTAACAGGACCTGTCCTTGACATTCGTTTTAGCGAAGGAGAGCTGCCGGATCTGCATAGTGCTATTGAGATCAAAAATGGTGACACCACCTTGATTTCAGAGGTTGCTCAGCAGATTGGTGACGATGTAGTTCGCTGCATTGCCATGAGTTCTACTGATGGACTTGTCAGAGGAATTGAGGCAGTTGATACTCAGAATCCTATAACCGTTCCGGTTGGAGAAGAGTGTCTTGGAAGAATTTTCAATTTGCTTGGTGAGCCGGTTGATAATCAGCCAGCACCAAATGCACAGGAGAGATGGCCTATCCATCGTCCTGCACCGGCTTTTGAAGATCAGGTTCCTGCAACTGAGATTTTTGAAACTGGTATCAAGGTCGTTGACCTTATCGGCCCTTACGCTAAGGGTGGTAAGATTGGTCTGTTCGGTGGTGCGGGAGTTGGTAAAACCGTCCTTATCATGGAGCTGATCAATAACGTTGCTAAGGCACATGGCGGACTTTCAGTATTCACCGGTGTCGGCGAGCGTACTCGTGAAGGTAATGACCTTTACGGAGAAATGAAAGAAAGTGGAGTTATCAGTAAGACTGCACTGGTTTACGGACAGATGAATGAGCCTCCGGGAGCTCGTATGAGAGTTGCCCTTTCAGGTCTTACAATGGCTGAGTATTTCCGTGATGTTAAGAATCAGGACGTGCTTCTGTTCATTGATAATATCTTCCGTTTCACCCAGGCCGGTTCTGAGGTTTCCGCCCTCCTTGGACGTATGCCTTCAGCCGTAGGTTATCAGCCTACACTGGCTACAGAAATGGGTGCTCTTCAGGAGAGAATTACATCAACAAAGAAGGGATCAATCACATCAGTTCAGGCTGTATACGTTCCTGCTGATGACCTTACTGACCCGGCTCCTGCTACAACATTCACACACCTTGACGCTACCACCGTTCTTTCCCGTGATATTGCATCAAAGGGTATTTATCCGGCTGTAGATCCTCTTGATTCCACAAGCCGTATCCTTTCACCTGATATCGTTGGTAAGGAGCACTATGAAGTAGCAAAGGGCGTACAGCAGGTTCTTCAGAGATATAGAGAACTTCAGGATATCATCGCTATCATGGGTATGGATGAACTTTCAGATGAAGATAAGCTGACAGTTTACAGAGCTCGTAAGGTGCAGAACTTCCTGTCACAGAGCTTCTCAGTTGCTGAGCAGTTCACAGGTCTTCCCGGAAAGTACGTACCTCTTAAGGAGACAATCCGCGGATTCAAGATGATCCTTGACGGTGAGTGTGATGACCTTCCTGAGTCAGCATTCCTCCTTGTTGGAACCATCGACGAAGTATTCGAGAAAGCTAAGAAGAACGCGTAAAAAGCGAGGTGTATAATGGCTACCTATCATTTACAGGTCGTATCCCTGGATGGAATTGAATACGAGGGCGATGTGGAGAAAATCCTGCTGAGAACTGTTGATGGCGACGTGGAGATTCTTGCAAGACACACTAACTATTGCACAGGTATCGGTATGGGAACAGCACACGTAACTCTACCTGACGGCACAGAGAGAAAGGCTGCTTGTATAGGTGGTATGCTTTCTGTTATGGAAGGAGAGGTTCGTGTTCTTCCAACAACCTGGGAATGGGGCGATGAAATTGACTTGGAGCGTGCTAAAGCTGCCAGAGCCAAAGCAGAAGAGGTTCTGAAGGATCAGAAGATCTCTACAGAAGCCAGAGTTCGTGCAGAGGCTAAGCTTTACAGAGCACTTGTCCGTATCGGTTCAGCCCAAAAATAAAAATCAAAGAAAAGCGCCATCCTGCGGGGTGGCGTTTTTTATATCATCTTATGCCATTTTCTTTTCAGGATATTTCTCGTAGAATTGCTTCTTTTCATCGAGCATCTGCTTATATGCCACGCGAAGGGCTTTTCTGAGGTCGCCCTCGGATTCATCGAAGCAGGCACCAATTGCAAAATATACACCCTCGGGATCGCTACCACGCTCTCTTAGCTTTTGAACATTCTGCTCAAACTCAAGCTTATCAGCGTTTTCGCAGACAATAGCAAATTCTTCTCCTGCAGATCTAAAGACAGCAGTCTCTTCAAATATATCCCTCAGGATGTTTCCGGCTTCTGCAAGGCACTTATTGCCCTCGTCATGTCCGTTCTTTTCATTTAGATAGGTAAGGCCGTTCATCGTGCAGAAGACAACTCCAAAGGGAGATTTCTGCCACTTAAGCCGCTCCGCATATTCATCAACTACGCGGTTCATGGTGGATCTGTTTCCAACACCTGTAAGAAGATCCACACTGGTAAGCCACTCAAGACGCTTTAAGAACAGATGATTTGCCGTATCAGACGATAGAATAAGAGCTAACGTCTCCAAAATCTCAGTTATCTGAGGGGTTACCTCTTCGCTGTAATTTGTAAATAAGAGATAACCCATGGTTTCCCTTCTCTGCCTGAGCGGAACAAGGCACAGTCTCTTTGCGTTAGCGCTCTTTAGCTTTTCTGCCCAGAAAGGAGAAGCCTTTTCTATAGGGTCAAATTCTGACAGATCTCTTACAAGGAAGCAGTCATTGTCACCAATAAGTCCGTCCCAGATATCCGCAACTCTATAAGGAACATCAGTAAATATCTGATCGGCACCGATAACTCCAGGTCTAAGGCTTTCACTTACGATGGTCGCTCTCTTTTTTGTCTTATCGAGCAAAACAACAAGGGCAGAAGCGGCATCTGTGAAATCCCTTGCATTACTAAGAACTCTGTCCAGATTTGAATTGTAATCATCATCCTGCCTAAGGAGCATAAAACTCTTAAGCAAAAATCCGGCAACGCGAGATGAGGTTATAGAGAAGTCCCCTATATCCATATCTTCGTCGAGTTCATATATAAACTGACAATAGCCAATATTCTTTCCTTCGGAAATATTAAGTGGGATTATAACGCTGTCACACCAGGATCCAACGGTCTTGGTCATATCAATAATATTATGATACCGTTTGCCATCAAAAGCTGACCCCATGCACATACTTTCGAATTCAGGAGTTTTCGGCAAAAACTTGTCATAACGCTCGCCTTCAATATTTTCTCCGGTAAAGCTGAATTCACCATTTGTAGCAAAGAGCCTTACTTCAAGGCAATTATCATAATCATCTTTTTTTACAGACAAAACTGCGCAGGGACCTTCTACTGCTGTCGCTATCATTTTGCATTTTTCAAAGACGCTGCATTCCTGACTCATTGCACTACCTCCTGCTGAAAGTAGATAGATCATGAAATAATTAGCTAGATTAATTTTATCATATTGCGATTAAGTAATTAGTTAAATATTGATAAAATCTGACCGTCATTGAAAATCATGCCTGAACAGTTACTGCAAAGAGATATATCTTCCCTTTTCCCATTTGCTTTCAATAAATCTTCCAAGGGGTTTTGTTATAAATCCATATGCAGCGTGACATATATCACAGAGAACATAGACTGCTGCTGCTATTACAAGTACATTCCCAAGCAGAACCAGGGGCTGGTCCGGAAAATAATTACCTACGCCAAGGAGTTCGAAAAATCTGGCGTGGAGTATATATACAGTAAATGTTGATGCAGAAGTAGAATTGATCAGTCTGGTGTTCTGAATCTTCATATTCTTAAAGATCACTAAAAGGCTTACAGCCTGCAGTATTACGAAGGGATTGTTGTAATCAAGGAATGATGAATTAATAGGCGGCAAATCCTTTGATACCAACATCTCAACATATGTTGCACCCAAAATCACCGCTGTTGACATTACATAAGCACATACGGCGGTTCCGGTTTTGTTTATCTTATGGAAAAAGTCTTTATTTTCCGTTCCTGCTTTATCGCCATTTTCACTAACGTCACGAATCATGCATCCAAGATAGTACATGAAAATGAACTGAATGATATTATATCCCGACTGATCTCCTTCAATTCCAAGGAATGACACTCCCTGCATTTTCCAGTTCAAAAGAAATTGCGGAATATCAGCAATTATGGAGCATATTGAAAACAGCACAAACATTACCAGCAGGAGAGTTTTTCTAGCGTGGTAATCCATAGCATGCCATAAAAGATTTAAAAAGGGAGATAGCAAATATAGCGCTGAAAAGATCATTGTAAACCAGCTAAGAGGCGCTATAAAGCTCACCAGTTTTTCCTTGGGGAAATTCCCCTTTAAATATATAAAGCATATTGCAAAGGAAACAATGGCAAAGAAAACCTGCTGAAACAGAAGTCTTACAGGCTTAAATATGTCCGCTCTTTTTGCGTTTACCATGAAATATCCGGTGATGATAACAAAGACATTTACTGCGCAGATGGTCAGCGCTTCCAAAAGAATCAGTACAAACTGATTAGCACTAAAAGGTGCCGCATTTGTAAAGCCTTTGCCGTATGTAGGATTGTTGTAGTGAAGAATAATAACTCCCAGAGCCGCCAGGATTCTCAGAAGTTCTATGTTTGACTGTCTGTCTTTAGTTTTATTCATAAAGGCTCCCTATACCTTGATATTGTTTGATTTCTTCTTCATTTTAACATGAAGACCGGGATGTAAGGTAGGTTTTTACACTGCGTGACACTTTGGATGATTATAGTTGATGAAAATTATTTCCAAGAGTTTTAATACATGTTTTACTAAAATAAAGTAAAAATATACAAAATAGCAAATGAGTATTTGTGTATAATGCACTACAAATGACAAGTTAATAATTGCCGCAAAGCCAGATAAATACTGGGGATTCTACGATAAACCATGGAAATTCCAGGGGATGTATAAAATGCATAGAATTTTCAAGAGTGAGAGAAGAATTCTCTATGTTTTTTAAAAATATGCACTGCTAAAATTACCACTGTAAACAAAAACATGTACGTTTTGCCTAAAAACGTGCAGAGTGTATTAGGAGGAAAAAGTAATTATGAAAAAGAAATTAGTAAGTCTTTTGACAGTATCAGCTCTTTCACTGTCAGTACTTGCAGGTTGCTCATCATCTTCTGATTCAGCAGCAGATGTAGCAAGCTCAGCAGAGGAAGCAGCAGAGGAAGCAGTAGAAGAGAAAACAGAAGAAGTTGCAGACGCAGTTGAAGAGACAGCAGCTGAGGTTACAGATGCAGTTGCAGGTGGCGACCTTGCTGATAAGAAGGTTGGCGTATGCATCTATCAGTTCTCTGATAACTTCATGACTCTTTTCAGAAACGAACTTGAGAGCTATCTCGTAGCACAGGGCTTCTCAGCTGACAACATCACAATCGTTGATGGTGCTAACGATCAGGCTACTCAGACAAACCAGATTCAGAACTTCATCACAAGTGGTGTTGATGTACTTATCATCAACCCTGTTAACTCATCATCAGCAGCTACAATCACAGATCTCGTAGTTGGCGCTAACATCCCTCTCGTTTACATCAACCGTGAGCCCGATGCAGACGAAGAGCAGAGATGGGAAGACAACAACTGGAACGTTTGCTACGTTGGTTGTGACGCTCGTCAGTCTGGTACATACCAGGGTGAGATCATCGTTGACCTTGGCAAGGACGTTGTAGACCTTAACGGCGACGGTAAGATTCAGTACATCATGATCGAAGGCGATCCTGAAAACGTTGACGCTCAGTATCGTACAGAGTTCTCTGTAAAGGCTCTTGAGGATGCAGGTCTTGAGGTTGAGTGCCTTGATGACGAGGTAGGTAACTGGGATCAGGCTACAGCTCAGCAGCTTGTTGCTAACGCACTTTCAGCTCATCCTGAGACAGAAGTTGTATTCTGCAACAACGACGCTATGGCACTTGGTGCTCTTCAGTCAATCGAGTCAGCTGGACGTACAGTTGGCACAGACATCTACCTTGTAGGTGTAGACGCTCTTTCAGAGGCACTTGAGGACGTTATCGCTGGAACAATGACTGGTACAGTATTCAACGATCACTTCTCACAGTCACACAGCGCAGCTGATGCAGCTATCAACTTCCTTAACGGTGCTGGTAACGATCACTACATCGGATGTGACTATGTAAAGGTTACAGCTGACAACGCTCAGGAGATTCTTGACTCTGTTAAGTAATCACCTAGCGAGGTTTTTCACGAGCTTGGTGTACTACTTAGTTCTGGCGAGGGCGTAGCCCGAGAGCAGAACTTCCTTATGAAGGCAGTTTCCGAACGAGAGCAGAACTTCCTTATGAAGGCAGTTTCCGAGCGATAGCAGAACTTCCTTATGAAAAATCATTAAGATTTAAGTATGTGGTGCGGATCCACTTTTGAATCCGCACCACATTTACTGATGAAAAGTATTATATATGATATAGGTGTCAGAAAGTCATAAATGCGTACGTGCTTGCATGTTAAGCATTTTGATTTTATGACCCGAACAAATATGATGATTTCCCAAACGAAATCAATGGTAATAAATAATTAGGAGGGATTATGGCATCAGAATACAAGTTGGAACTTAGAGGCGTATCCAAGTCATTTCCCGGCGTAAAAGCACTCGATAATGTTCAGTTGGCTGTCCGCCCCGGAACTGTTCATGCGCTTATGGGCGAAAACGGCGCCGGAAAATCAACACTTATGAAATGCCTGTTTGGTATTTACAAGATGGACGCCGGAGAAGTTCTTATAGACGGACAGAAAGTTGTTATAAATAACCCTGATGAGGCAATGAAGATGGGTATTGCCATGGTGCATCAGGAATTACAGCCGGTACTTGCAAGAAGTGTTGGCGAAAACATGTACCTGGGAAGATTCCCGGTAAAGAAATTCGGACCCATTCAGTTTATAGATCACAAAAAAATGTACGAAGAAACAGAGAAGTGGCTTAACGAAGTAGATATGCACTTCGACGCCAAGGCTCAGCTCGGAACTCTTTCGGTTGGACAGATGCAGTCTGTTGAGATTGCGAAAGCAGTTTCCCACGACGCAAAGGTAATCATCTTTGACGAGCCTACATCTTCTCTTTCAGATAATGAAGTAGAAGCGCTTTTCAGAATCATGGAGAACCTCAGAAAGAGAGGCGTTGCCATGATCTACATCTCACACAAGATGGACGAGATCAAGCGCATCGCAGACGATGTTACAGTAATGCGAGATGGTACATACATCGGAACATGGCCTGCAGCAGAGCTTACAATCGACGATATCATCGCCAAGATGGTAGGTCGTGAGCTTACAAATATCTATCCTGCTAAGGACCGTACACCCGGTGAAGTAATCATGGAAGTTAAGGATGTATCATCTATCCATGAAAAATCATTCCAGAACGTATCATTCACTCTTAGAAAGGGCGAGATTCTTGGTTTCGGTGGACTGGTTGGAGCTCAGAGAACAGAGCTCATGGAAGGTCTTTTTGGAATTAGAAATCTGTCAAAGGGCGAGATTTATGTTCACGGCAAGAAGGTTAACATCAAGAATCCTAAGGATGCCATGAATGCCGGAATCGGAATGATCACAGAGGATCGAAGAGGAAATGGTATCTTCGGATGTCTTTCCATTAAAGATAATGTTGGCGTAACTGTTTACAACAAGTACTTGAATGCAGGATTCGTACTTAATCACGGCAAGATCAATAAGGTTGTTGATGACAGTATTGAAAAGCTAAGAATTAAGACACCCAGCATGAACGAGCACATCGCAAACCTTTCAGGTGGTAACCAGCAGAAGGTTATCGTATCAAGATGGCTTGCAAATGATCCTGACATCCTTATCATGGATGAGCCTACAAGAGGTATCGACGTAGGTGCTAAGCATGAGATTTACGAGATCATGACAGACCTTGCAAAGCAGGGAAAAGCAATCATCATGATTTCCTCAGAAATGGCTGAGCTTCTCGGAATGTCAGACAGAGTTGTTGTAATGTGTAACGGTAAAAAGACCGGTGAGATCGACAACGAAGCTGAAATGACTCAGGAAAAAGTAATGAGCTACGCAACAATGTTTTGAAGACAGTTACTTAACGAGGTGTTTTCGAGTTTAGTAAATGTCTTCGCTCTGGCGAGGGCAAAGCCCGAGAGCAGAGCTTCCTAATAAACAAATAAAGGAGTATAAAAATGGAAAAGACAAAACAGCAGAAAATGAAAGATTTTCTGATAAATAATGGTGTTATCATTGTAATGTTTATCCTGGTTATCTACACAGGAATAACAAATAAGAACTTCCTGACAGGGGGCAACTTCATGAACATCCTCATGAATATGAGTTCCCGTCTTGTAATCGCTCTTGGTATCGCAGGATGCGTTATTACAGCAGGATGTGACCTTTCAGCAGGTCGTATGATTGGTTTTGCAGCATGTATCGCAGGAACTCTTCTTCAGAAGATTGATTATTCAGGAAAATTCTTCCCGGATATGAAGCCTCTTAACATCTTTGTGGTTCTTCTCATCGTACTTGCAATCACAGGATTTTTCGGAGCAATCACAGGTTTCTTCATTGCATTTATGCACGTACCGCCGTTCATCGCAACACTGGCTATGATGGAAATTGTTTATGGTCTTGCTCTTATCTATACAAATGCAACACCTCTTGGTGGATATGTAAAGCAGTACACAGACATCGCTACAGGTAAGTTCCTTGGAATCAACTATCTTATCTGGATTGCAATCCTTGTAGCAGCAATCACATGGTTCATCTTCAACATGACTCGTCATGGTAAGTATATGTATGCTATCGGTGGAAACCCGCAGGCTGCAGAAGTTGCCGGTGTTCCTGTAAAGCTTACAATGATCCTCATCTACATGAAGGCTGCTATGATGTATGGTCTTGCAGGATTCATGCTTGGTGCAAAGGCTGGTGGAGCATCAGTTAACCTTGGTTATGGTTATGAGATGGAAGCTATCGCTGCTTGTACAATCGGTGGTGTATCAGTTACCGGTGGACGTGGTAAAGTTTCAAGTGCAATCGTCGGTGTTGCCGTATTCGAGCTTTTGAAGGCTGCTCTTCAGTACCTCGGAGTAAACGCAAACGCACAGTACATTGCAATCGGTATCGTTATCTTCGTAGCTATCTCACTTGATATCAGAAAGTACGTAGCTAAGAAGTAATTAGAAATTGACTAGATTTATGGCACCCCTTGGAAGCGGATTCCGAGGGGTGTTTTTGATGATAGAAAAGCAGAAGATGAATAGATATAAAAGAAAATACACAAATAAAGCGTATGGTTGTAGAATACATATAGGCTTTGAGTAAAGGGAACCAAAGCACGACGGGAAATGATTTGAGGAGAGAATTATGAAAAAAAGACATTTAATGACAGCTGCGGTATTAGCTACAACACTTTTATCAGCATGCTCTTTTGGGAAAAACAGTGAAAGCGTAGATGGAGTAGCAACCCAGGATGAAGGTAGCGAAGGCTATGCCGAGCTTCTGAATGATTCGGAAAAAAAGTCTGACGGAACAGATTTCTCTGATGAAATCGGTAGCGGAGAAAATGATCAGGATTCAGCAGCCGATGTCTCAGGGAATGATGAAAACAATCAGGCTGGCAGCGAAGAACCCGCGGAAGATACTGACAGCGCAAATACAGACACTCCCACTGACGGCTTTATCGCAGATGCCATAGAGCGAGTAGTTGCAGAGTCCGGCGCAAAAACTGAAGATGCCAGATACTGTCAGGCTGATGACTTTGACGGAGACGGAGAGGAAGAAGCCTTCGTATTTGTGGGATCTGAAGTTG
>JAILPB010000008.1 GCA_024690485.1 Butyrivibrio sp.
GAAGAGTTCCTTATAGAGCATGATTTCTCCAGGGAAGAAGTGCTTGATGGAATAAGCCGCTTAATGCGACAGGCAGGCTATGCTGATGTTATCGATATTGTAGAAGGTACTGTTATTACTTGAAATGCTTTACAAAACTATCACAAAAGTTCGATTCCGGTCGCCGGCAGTAAGAGAAGCGTTAAGCTTCTCTTTTTATATTATGATTTCGAATGAATGATAAGCGGGAGGGTTTACTCTTGGAAGTAATAATGATAAAAACGGAAGTCAGCCCTGGTAGAAGACGATAAGTTTTGCAAGGGAGTGCTCTTGGAGAGCAGGCCAGGCTCTTGCAGAAAATGCGGGTTTCTGTATGAACGTTCAAGAAGCTTGGGGATTTTCTTAAGCAATTGTAAAAAATATTAAAAAAATATTAAATACTTATTTACACTCGAAAACGTTTAAGCTAATATAATAGTACGACAATTAACTATAATTAAATCTAAATTTATACACAATAGATAAATCCCAGCAAATGATTCTGAATACTTAAAATGTAATATGATTTGAAAATCCAGATAAATAGCAACTTTCAGGAAACTATTTTTAGATGAGTGAGTTTTAATGATATCAAGCGCGCGAATATCATTTTAATAATCAAACATTTTAAGGAGGAGCATGAAACATGCATAAAGGCACAAAGGCTTTTTGCAGAAAGTTATTGGTGGGTTCTCTGTCAGCTTTAATGGTAGTATCCGGGATGACATTCCCATCAGTAAAGGCAGAGGCTGCAGGAAGCTACAACTACGGCGATGCACTGGCTAAATCATTATTGTTCTATCAACTTCAGGAATCAGGAAAGCTTTCTGAAGAAACACTGTCAAGAACCAACTGGAGAGCGGATTCAGGCCTTAAGGACGGACAGGATAACGGCCTTGATCTCACCGGTGGATGGTATGACGCAGGCGATAACGTAAAGTTTAATCTACCTATGTCTTATTCATCAATGGTTCTTGGTTGGTCTTATCTTAACAACCCTGAAGCATATACACAGTCCGGACAGGAGAAGTGGATACTTCACGATATTAAGTGGGCTAACGATTATTTTGTAAAATGTAATCCCGACTCAAGTACCTACTACTATCAGGTAGGTGATGGCGGAAAAGATCACGGATTCTGGGGAGCTCCGGAGCTTGTTGAGACAAAGATGGACAGACCTTCTTTCAAGGTTGATGATACCGCAGCAAACGGTGGATCATGCGTAACCGGCGAAGCTGCAGCATCACTTGCTGTTGCATCTATTGTTTTAAAGGATTCAGATCCTTCAAGAAGCGCTACATATCTTGCCCATGCAAAGACTCTTTATGGAATGGCTGAAAGAGCAAAGAGCGAAAAGGGATACACAGCAGCTAGTGGGTTCTACACATCATACAGCGGATTTTATGATGAGCTTGCGCTTGCAGGATGCTGGTTATACAAGGCTACAGGTGATAAGACCTATCTTGCGAAGGCTGAAGAGTATGCTAATAACTTTGGCTCAGAGTTCCAGGGCGGAGATGAGATTGCTTATTCATGGACAATGTCATGGGATGACACTCACATGGGTGCTTGCCTCCTTCTTGCAGAACTTACAGGTAAGGAAAAATATTACACACCAATCGAAAACAGTATCGATTGCTGGAACGGAAAGCTTGCAGGTTCTAATCCCATTACCATCACACCCGGCGGACTTTCTTTCCTTAGCCAGTGGGGATCTGTAAGATATGCTTGTAACCAGGCATTTATCGATACAATTTATCTTGGTCTTGAGAAGGCTGATGCTCAGCACATCGCAGATGCAAACAGCTATATCGAGAGAACAATCAACTATACACTTGGCAGCAACGGCCAGAACTTTATGGTTGGATACAACGCTCAGTCTCCCAAGAACCCTCATCATAGAGCGGCTCACGGATGCTGGTCAAACAACCTCAATGCAGCGCCTGAAAATTCAAGACATACACTTGTTGGTGCTATCGTAGGCGGCCCTGGTGCAGCAGATGACAGCTATGCAGATGTTCGCAGTGATTATCAGGCAAACGAAGTTGCTTGTGACTACAATGCAGGATTCACAGGCGCTTGTGCATATCTTTATGAAAAGAATGGCTATGGTACAGTTACAACTCCCACAGCTATTGAGGAAACAGATGGTGAGGAATTTGTTCTTAAGGCAGGCATTAACTGCGAAGATAAGAACAATGCCATCAACTTTGTAGAACTTAAGGCAGTTGTTGAAAACCACACAGCATGGCCTGCAAGAGTTACAGACAACCTCACACTTCGTATGTTCTTTGACCTTAGCGATGTTATTGCTCAGGGACATACACCTTCAGATATGAAGATTTCCACAACTTATATGCAGCATCCTGTAAATATCTCAGAGTTTAAGTCTACAGATAAGGATGGAATCTATTATATTGACCTAAGTCTCGACGGCGCTGAGATTTATCCCGGCGGACAGAGCGAATGCAAGTGCGAGATTCAGGTAAGAGTTGCAGCTCCCGGAAAATGGGATTACTCAAATAGTCCTTGCGTAGCAGGTCTTGGCGGAACGAGCAACAATCAGATGAAGACACCTTCAGGAATGCAGGTATTTGAAGGCGATAAGTTAGTCCTTGGTGATTCAGAAGTGGTAGTACCCGGACCAGCTCCGACACCCACACCTACTCCAACACCTACTCCGACTCCAACACCTACGCCTGAGCCGACACCTACACCCGAGCCGACACCTACCCCCGAGCCAACACCTACACCTGAGCCCACACCTACACCTGAGCCCACAGCTACACCTGAGCCCACACCTACACCTGAACCCACACCTACTCCTATGCCTGTTGATGCAGAGCCTACAGTAGAGTATACGATCAATAACTGGGGATCAGGATACCAGGTTCTTATCAAGGTTAAGAACGAAACCAATGATAAGATTAATTCATGGGTACTTAAGGTCAGCAAGGGAGACGTAGATATCGATTCCAGCTGGTGTGTAAACATCGAGGAAGATGGTGATTATTATGTAATTACTCCTATGTCCTGGAATAGCGCTATTGAACCCGGTGCTTCTGTAGATTTCGGAGTACAGGGATCCGGTCACATTGGAAGTACAGTAGAGATAATTGCCGAAGGTAAATAAAATATCAAATAAAGAAAAATAAAATGGATACCGTGATCGAGGCTTTTTAGCTGTTGGTTGCGGTATCTTTATTCATATGAAAAAGCTCCCGCGTCTATTCAAATTATTCTCTGTATCTTAAAAAAACGTAAGGCAGTGTGATAAACTATATTTAATCAGGGTAGCATTATGGATTGAAAAATTAGGATTAACTTAAAGGAAGATCTTATGAGAAAAATTGGGGTTGTTACTGCTACAAGAGCGGAGTTTGGTCTGTTAAAACCGCTTATTCAAAAGCTTTCTAATGAAGATATCTTTGAGGTTTCTGTTCTTGTTACCGGAGCTCATCTTTCAGAAGAATTCGGATATACATATAAGGAAATAGAAGAAGCAGGAATTCCTATTGCTGCAAAGATTGAGTGCCTGACAGGTGATGATAACGGCGCCGGCATTACACAGGTGATGGCAAAAGCTATGACAGGGTTTGCAGATTATTTTGCTAAAAATCATCTGGACCTTCTTATCGTTCTTGGAGATCGCTATGAGACTATGGCGGTCTGCATAGCAGCTATGAATGCAGGTGTTCCTATAGCCCATATCCACGGAGGAGAGACTACAGAAGGTGCAATTGATGAAGCAATCAGACATTCCATAACAAAGATGAGTCTTCTTCACTTTACGGCTACAGATATTTATAGGAAAAGAGTCATACAGCTTGGCGAAGATCCAAAGAGAGTTTTCAACGTGGGAGCTCTGGGTGCTGACAACATCAAGCATATGGAGTTTATTCCAAAGGAAGAACTTATAAAAGAGGTGCTGGAGATTGCTGCCAAAGATGGAAATGGTACATCTGCAGGTATTTACACTGATAGCAAGGATGAAAATGAAAGATCTTCAAATGTTCTTAAAGCCTGCGATAAGTATGCTGTTGTCACCTATCATCCTGTAACATTAGATGAAAACAGCGGAGTAGAAAAGCTGGATGAACTCCTAAAAGCCCTGGATAAATATAAGGATATGAATTTCATTATAACCAAGGCAAACGCTGATGCCGGAGGAAGGCAGATAAACGCAAGGCTGGATGAATATGCAGTTGCAAGAGACAATGTAGTAGTTGTGACATCCCTTGGTGCAAAAAGGTATCTCAGTGCAGTAAAAGAAGCGGCAGCAGTTATCGGCAATTCTTCAAGCGGAATCATTGAGGCGCCGTGCCTGCACGTTCCCACAGTAAATATTGGTGACAGGCAAAAGGGGCGGCTTATGCCGGAAAGCGTTATTTCCTGCGAGCCAGACTGCGCGAGTATAGTAAAGGCAATAGACACAGCCCTTAGCGATGACTTTAGGCAGAAAGTAAAAGCAATGGATAATCCCTTTGGAGATGGAGAGACTTCGGCTAAGATAGTAGAAGTACTAAAAAAGTATTTCGAATCAAATAGAACGTTAGATATTAAAAAGCAGTTTTATGACATAGATATTATGAATATATGACTACCTGCCAGGTAATTTAGAAGACCTTCATTATTATTTACAATAATCATTTGATTCTTGACCTAAAATCACATTTTTGATAATGTAAGTACATTAAGGCAAAGGCGCCGTATTACTAGAGTAATTCTGCCTTTGCCTTTTTTCTTATCAGAAAAAAGGATAACCAAGGAGGTATACATGAGCAGATTAACAAAGAAAGATATTTTCAGAATAGTTGAGGATGAGGATGTAGCCTTCATAAGGCTTCAGTTCTGTGATATCTTCGGAACCCCTAAAAACATTGCGATTACAGCTTCTCAGCTTGAGAGCGCTCTTGATAATGAATGCATGTTTGACGGAAGTGCCATAGAAGGATTTGGAAAAACTGCAGAAAGTGATATGTATCTTTATCCTGATTTTGACAGTTTTGAGATTTATCCATGGAGACCCCAGAGCGGAAAAGTTGCTAGAATGTTCTGCGATGTATATACCTCTGATAAAAAGCCTTTTATTGCAGATTCCAGATCAATCCTTAAGAAAGTACTGGAGCAGGCAAAGGACATGGGTTATATCTTCAAGGCAAATCCTGAGCTTGAGTTCTTTTTATTTGATCTTGATGATGCGGGACAGCCTACCACCAACACCCATGAGAATGCAGGCTACTTTGACCTTGCACCTGCTGATCAGGGAGAAAACGTTCGCCGTGATATTATCATGAACCTTGAGGATATGGGATTTAACATTATCTCATCTCACCACGAGATATCTCCTGCCCAGCACGGAATCGACTTTACAGAAGATGATGCTGCAACAATGGCAGATATGATCATGACTTTCAAGATGGCAGTTAAGACAATTGCCAAGAGACACGGACTCTACGCTACCTTTATGCCAAAGCCCAAGGAAGGTGTAAACGGATCAGGTATGCATATTAACATCATGTGCGAGGATAAAGAAGGGAATGACATCTTCAGAGACGGTGATGGCCTTTCTGAAACAGCAAAGCAGTTTATTGCAGGAGTCCTTAAGCACATCCAGGGCATGACACTTGTGACAAACCCTCTGGTTAACTCCTATAAGAGACTTGTTCCCGGATATGATGCTCCTATAAATGTGTCATGGACATCATCTCCTACAAACCACAGCGCACTTATCAGAATCCCTTCTATGAATAAGTCTGATGCAAGAGTTGAGATAAGGAACCCTGATGCGGCCTGCAACCCTTATCTTGCTCTGGCCCTCATTCTTGCTGCAGGTCTTGATGGAATCAGCAACAAGATGACTCCTCAGGACGAGCTTCAGGAGGACCTTAAGAACAAAACAGATGACGAGCTTAGAAATACAAAATTCGACACTCTCCCTGAGACTTTGGGAGAAGCCATTGATGCATATAAAAATGATGATTTTGTAAAAGAAGTCCTCGGAGAGCAGGTATTTAAACAGTACCTTGATGCCAAGAGAAAAGAGTGGAAGGATTTCCGTACCTGCATTACACAGTGGGAGCTTAATGAGTATCTGAATAAACACTGATGATCAGATAAAAAGGCAGGATATCACAGGTTTATTTACTCTGGGATTATATAAAGAAAGCATTCACTGAGGAAAGAAAATTTGCATAACATCATCGTTGCATTTGCCAAGCAGACAGATGCGCAGAATTTCAAAAGCATATTGATGCGTGGCGGCTTTGAGCCGGCTTACACCTGCACTACCGGTGCTCAGGTTCTTACAGCAATGGAGAGCCTTGGCAGTGGTGTAGTTGTGTGCGGCTACAGGCTTGGTGATATGCTCTCTACTGAGCTTTCGAAGGATATGCCGGCTTACTTTAGGATGCTCCTTGTGGCAAGCCCTGCTAAGGTGGAGGAACTTACCTTTTCCGAGCAGGTTGTATATTTGCCAAGTCCCTTGAAAAAAGAAGACCTCTATTCAACCCTTACAATGATGGTGGAGGGTGTTCAGAGCAGAAGAAAGAAGATCAAAGAAAAGAACCGATACAGGAGCGTCGAGGACAAAAAGACAATCGACAAGGCTAAGGAAGTCCTCATGAACAGGCACCATATGTCAGAGCCTGAGGCTCACAAATACCTGCAAAAATGCGCCATGGACTCCGGAACCAGCATGCTGGAGACGGCTGAGATGGTTCTGACACTTAATGAGTGATTTAGGTAATATATGCATTTGTGACTTTCGGCACCTATATCATTAAAAAAATATAAAATTTTTTTTATGAAAAAGGGTTAAGTTCTATGCAAACCTATCCGATATTATTATCGGTGGGGAATAATTGACACAATACCTTGGGTTTTCAATAGAAGTACTACAATATGGAGTAGGACAAAAATCTTAATACTATATTTAGATGACCACCGGAAATAAAAAGCATAAAATTGAAATTTTTTTCAAAAACATCTAAAGTATTAGGTAGACTTGCCGATAAATGTAGTAGAACTAAAGAAATTCTCCAAGGAAGGAGGAAAAGATTATGCGTATAGAAGCTTACAGCCAGATACAACAGGTTTACGGCACGAGCAAAGTGAATAAGGCAGCGAAGACTCAGAAGACATCATCTGTTTCTGATAATCTTCAGATATCTTCGATTGGCAAAGATATTCAGGTTGCAAAGCAGGCTGTGAAAGAGGCTCCGGATGTCAGGGAGGACGTTACGGCACCTATCAAGGATGCGATTAAAAACGGAACGTACGACGTTAGTGGAGAGGATTTCGCAGATAAGCTGCTCGCTAAGCTTAGCGAATCCCTTGCGTGAAGCGTAAACATATATTGAAAATTTCTAGAGCCAGCTTGTAGTGTGAATGGTAAACACCACAGATGCGCAATCTGGCTCTATAAGTTTGCCCTGAAAGGAGGATTCTGATGGCTAGTTTACTTGAGAGGCTTGTAGATGTTCTTGAGAGAGAATGTAATCTGTACGAGCAGCTGCTTAAACTGTCCGGGCAGAAGACTCCTATTATTATGCAAAGAGATCTTGTAACTCTTGCAGAGATCACAGAGAAAGAGCAGATGCTCGTGGGAAAGATCAGCAATGTGGATAAAGAGCGTGAATCAACCATGGCAGAGATAGCAGAGATCCTTGGTGAGAAGGCTCAGGGCATGAGACTTACAGATCTAGTAAAAATGCTGGATAAAAGACCGGAAGAGCAGCATGACCTTGCAGTATGCACAGATAAGCTTAAAAATGTATCCGGAAATGTTCAAAGAGTAAATGATCAGAATCAGATGCTTCTGCAGAGTTCTCTCGAAATGGTTCAGTATGAGATGAACATTATGCAGGCAGCTCGCCGTGCTCCTGAAACCGCAAACTATACAAAGAATGCAGGTACAAGAGGGGATCTGATAGGGGTAGCGCTAACTGGCCGCTTTGACTCCAAAAGATAAATTTCGCATCTATAAATTCATATTCTGCGAAATTCCTTGAAAGCCTTACAAATTCGGCAAAATATAATATAAGTAATTTTGTAAAACCTCCGATAAATATATTAGCGGAGGTATTTTTATGGCATCTTTAATGGGAAGCTTATTCATAGGAGCATCAGGATTACAGGTATCTCAGCATGCGCTTGAGACCACTGCTCACAATATGGCTAACATTGATACGGAAGGTTATACAAGACAGCAGGTTCAGCAGGGTACTCGCCCCTACATTACCACTGAGAAAGATTACAGAGTCGTTGCCTGGAAGCAGACAGGACTCGGTGTTGTTTACAACAACTGTAAACAGGTAAGAAGCTATTTCCTTGATCAGAGTTACCGACAGGAAACAGGCAGATCTTCTTTTTATGATGTATCTGTAGTAACTCTTGAGGAGATCGAAGATCAGCTTCAGGAAATGAACGGCGAAGAATTTGCCGAGTCACTTAATAACCTCTGGACAGCTATCCAGGAGCTTAGTAAGAATCCCACTTCCGCAGTAAACCAGAACACCATGGTAACAAGAGCTAACGAGTTTGTCTTGAGAGCTCAGAGTGTATACGACGGACTCGTCAACTATCAGAACAACATGGATAAGGAAGTTGCCAAGATAGTTGAGGACATAAACAAGATCGGTGACAGGATTCATGAACTGAATCTTAAGATAGTAGAAATTGAGTCAGGCCATCAGGAACATGCCAATGACCTTAGAGACGAGAGAAACCTCCTTCTTGATCAGCTTGGTGAATATGGAAGAATCGAGTACTACGAAGACGTATTTGGAAATGTCCTTTGTAAATTCGAAGGAACACAGTTTATCACAACTGATCATGTAAACCACATGGCATGTGACAACGTATTACCCGAGGAAAAAGGTGGAAGCCCTGTAGGTTTTAACACACCCTACTGGGAATTTGCATCAAAAAAAGAATACAACGAAGTCAGAGAAGAGTGGGTTGTTACTGATATAAACGGTGCAAAAGTTTATGACATGACTCAGACTATATCAACAGCCATGAACACTGATATAGGAAAGCTCAGAGCAACACTTCTTGCAAGAGGAGATCACCATGCAACATACCACGACATATCAGATGATCCCACAGGACAGTTCTATAACCAGCACATAGCTCAGTCAGTCATCATGAACGTGGAAGCAGAATTTGATCAGATGGTAAAAAACATCTGTACAGCCATAAATGAGATCTACGAAACAGCAGGAAGTAACCCGGTTAACCTTGCAAATGCAAGAGGCGAAGAGACTACAGAAGAAGTTTCCGATTATGACCTGTTCAAAGTAATGAACGAAGAAGACTGCCTGAACTACACAATAGATGAAAATCACAAGGCAGGAGAAAACCGCAAGGGTTACATAGTAACAAACATTCAGGTTAATCCTAAATATCTGCAGCAGCCCACAACGATGACATTTTTACTTGCAGATGGCAGTGAAGATAACGAAACCATAGCAAAGCTAAAGGCATCCTTCATAACAGCCGATTACCTTATAAACCCAAATGTAGCAACAAAGACCGACTTTACAGGATACTACAACATGCTGGTGTCACAGGTCGCAAACTCAGGTGATGTATATAAGGGAATAAGAAGCAATCAGGAACTTACAGTTGATGCGGTAGCAAATGCAAGAGAACAGATCGTCGGAGTATCAAGCGATGAAGAGCTTGAGTTCATGATCAAGTTCCAGAACGCATTCAACGCATCCAGCAGATATATAAATGTAGTAAGCGAAATGATAGAACATCTGGTAACCTCACTTGGTCACTAAGTTCAATGATTTAAGGAGAGACATATGCCTTCAACATTTTTTGGACTAAACATAGCAGCATCCGGACTTAGGTCAGCAAATGCAGCACTAAATACCACTGCAAACAACATAGCGAATGCCAATACTGACAGCTATTCCAGGCAGAAGGTTGAACAGCAGGCATCTGACGCACTGAGAGTTTTTACTACTTATGGATGCGCAGGTGCAGGTGTTGATACCTTGTCGATTGAGAGAATCAGAGATGAGTTCTATGACAACAAGTACAGGCAGAATGAGACACTCCTTGGTCAGGTAACCCAGAGAAATTACTTTAATGAACTGATCGAGCAGTACCTTAAGGACGATGGAACAACCGGATTCTCAAGCCTTTTCTCAGGAATGCAGTCAGCTCTTCAGGATGTTATGAAGGCAGCGGGCACAACGGAAGCAAAGGCAACCTTTGTTTCGTCACTTTCACAGATAACCGATTACTTTAATCATATATCCGATTCACTGCAGCAGCTCCAGAACGACATCAACCAGGAAATCAAAATGGACTGCGATACCGTAAATTCCATAGCGCAGCAGATCTGCTCACTTAATGAACAGATAAACACAATTGAGATGCAGGGATCAAAAGCAAATGCCTTAAGAGACCAGAGAGATGAGCTAATTGACAAGCTGTCAAAGATTGTGGATGTAGAGTGTAAGGAAACAAAGATTGTTGATTCAAATAATCCTGAGAGAGAAACAGGAGCAACAAGACTTATTGTTTATATTGCAGGTGGACAGCAGCTCCTTGATACCTACTCCTACAGAAAACTTGTATGTATAGCAAGATCAAAAGCAGAGAATGTAAATCAGAGTGACCTTGTAGGTCTGTATGATATAAAGTGGGCACCTGCTAACTTTAAGGAAGGTGATGATACTTCAAGACTCGATAATTTCAGACTTGATAACAAGCTAATGGGCGGAGAGCTTGAAGGCCTTATCGATATGAGAGATGGAAATAACAACTTCTACTTTAACGGAGATGTTGTTACATCCAGAAAAGATCCCGAGACAGGAGAGACCACAGTACAGATAAAGGTTACAGCCCCTGACCTTATGGATATGACAAAGTGCACTCTTCCCCACACAGGAAAAATGGAAGTTGCAAGTAAGATATACGAGTTTACCAACTGGGAGTACGACGGCGGAGATATCTATACATTTACACTTACAGCTGAGAGTACAAAATCCACCACACCTCCCACCGGAAGAACTGCAAAGGTAGGAACAAACTTTGATTATCAGGGAATCCCCTACTACATGCAGCAGGTAAATGAGTGGATAAGAAAGTTTTCATCAAGAGTAAATGAGATCATGTCCTCCGGATACACATCCGACTCACTGGATGGAAGTTACATCCTTACAGGAACAAGCGACATGGACTCAAGCGCTCAGTACTCATATCCCCAGCTGACAACTTTATCTAACAACAAGGGATACTACGAAGTTACAGCTGCAAACTTTATCGTAACAAGAGAACTTCAGGCAAATGCAGACCTTCTGGCAACCAAGATGGATGTAACGGAAGGTGAATCAGAATATAAAAACATTCAGGCCCTGAACGACTTCTTTAATAAGGAAGATCTCTTTAGAGGAGCAACAAGCGGAGAGTTCCTTGATAAGGTACTTGGAGATATAGCACTTAATACCAGCAACTCCGGAACTCTGGAAAAGACCTACACAGCCCTTGAAAAGACAATCAAGAATCAGAGACTTTCAGTAATGGGCGTAGATCAGGATGAAGAAGCATCAGCACTTGTTCAGTACGAGCATACTTACACACTAAACTCCAAGATGGTAAATACACTTACCAAGATTTATGACAGACTTATCTTAGAGACAGGCGTATAAAGAGAGGACAATACCATGAGAATCACCAACAAGATCATGAACAACAATTCCCTGTATAACATCAACAACAATAAGGTTGCAGAGGATGAAGTAAACACACAGATGGCTACAGGAAAGAAAATAACAAGGCCCTCCGATGACCCTGTTATTGCCATCAGATCTTTGAGGCTTCGCTCAACGGTTACACAGCTTGATCAGTATTATAAAAAGAATGCAGCTGATGCAAAGAGCTGGATGGACGTTACTGAAGATGCGCTTTCTACAATAACGGATGTCCTGACAGATGCAATTCAGCAGGCCAACAAAGGTGCAAACAAGTATCTGACACTTGATGATATGAATACTATCATCACTCAGCTTGATGCCCTTTCAGCAGAATATTACTCAACAGGTAACGTTGACTACGCCGGAAGATATGTTTTTACAGGTTACAGGACAGATACCACGCTTTCTTATGACCAGCCCACAACAGAGAATTTTACAGGAATAAATGACGAATATAATGCAGGAGATATTGGTAAATCTATAAGAACTTTGAACATGCAGTATCTGGATGCGGGAACAGTTCTGGATGCTGATCCGGAGGGACTTTTTACTTCTGTAACAAATGAAAAAGATATAACTCAGGTAACTGTAGGACGAGTCAGATTGTCCTATGATAATCTGGATTACACTGTTGGTGAGGATAAAGGAATTGAGCTTAAATACAGAGAAAACCTTGTTCAGACTGCGACATCTTCCATTACTTCAACAAATCAGACCTACTTTGACCTTAAGTTTGTAACAGACGAAGGAATAGAGTACAACGCTTATGTACCGCTTTCCGACAACTACACAGTTACAATCGGGCCTTTCCAGTATCACGCTGAGTATGCGAATGTAAACGATCACTCAAGAGGATACATTATCGAGGCAACAGACCTTAGAACCTACGATACATACCAGTTTGAAGTAACTAAGGACGGTGTTTTGACAGATGCTGATAACGATGGAAACCTGGATGTTCCTAAGGGAATACAGCAGGGCATGGTAACTACTCACACAGCAAGTATTTCAACCATAGCTTTTTCAGACGGATCAAATACAAATACATCTATTCCGCTCCTTGCTCCTATTGGGCAGCAGTACACAATAGATATATTTGGCGGATTCACAGCAACTGTTAACGGCGATGGTACATATACAATTGAAAAAGCTACAGCAGATGATGAACTTGGAAATGCAACTAAGACAGTCCTTCATGTTACATCAAACGGAAGTATGCATGCATCCTATAAAGAGACCACCATTAAGGTTGATGCAGATCACATAATCTATTCAACATCAACAGAGGATGAGATTGATGCAGCATACAGAGCACTTGAAGAAGACACCACAGGAAACCTTGTATACGTAAATGCCAAGACCGGTGAAGTTCTCCTTAACAGTAAGCTCACTGACAAGCTGGCAGCACTTCCTTATGTTGGAAATACCAATACAATAGATGTTGTCTATGATAAGAAGGAATGGCAGCAGGGTGATATTAAACCCCAGAACCTCTTTGCCTGTGTTGACGGCGACGGAATAATCTATAACGGCGGATCAGCAGCGCATGATATTGCTTATGACGTTGGATATTCTCAGAAGATAGTTGTAAATACCCAGGCAGATTCAGTATTTTCAACAGTTGTTAAAAGAGATATCTTCGACCTTAGCCAGATAGCAGCAAAGGTAAACGTAGTAGGAACAACTTTAAATACCTTAAAGACCAAGCTCTCTGAGCTCACAGAAGAGTCCGAGAAGGAAGCAGTTCAAAGAGAGATCAATGCAACCCAGAAGGCATATGACTATCTTAGAGAGAACCTGCAGGTAGAATTTGAGCACAAGATTTCCAGCCTTCAGAAGGCACTTGATAAAGCAAATGTAGCTGTAACCGATAACGGAACAAGAAGTAAGAGACTTGATCTTATTACCGCAAGACTTCAGGATCAGACCACAACCTTCAAAACACTTCAGTCTGATAATGAAGATGCAGACCTTGCAGAGACAGCAACAAAACTTGCGACAGCACAGCTCACCTATGAAGCAGCCCTTATGGCAACAGGTAAGATAAGCAAAGACACACTTATGAATTATATCTGAAATTTTTGATCCTCGGCGTATAATTACTTGCTTTATTTCGCTAATTTGCCTACAATAAATAGTAGGTATTTTAACTACTCATTTTACTTATGGAGGGGTACCAGAATGAGATTAACTACCAGGATTTTCGGGGAAATTGAGATTGAAGACAGCAAGATTATTCATTTCCCAAAGGGCATTATTGGATTTCCTGACATGACACAGTTTGCGCTGATGCATGATAAGGATAAGGACTCAAACGCTATCAGATGGCTGCAGTCCCTTGATGAACCTACATTTGCAATGCCGGTTATGGATCCTTTGTATGTAAAGCCTGATTTCAACCCGACAGTTGAAGAGGATACTATTCAGGATCTTTTACCCATGGCTGATGAGGATATGTTAGTTCTTGTAACAGTAACCGTTCCTCAGGACCTTACTAAGATGACAGTGAATCTGAAAGGCCCCATCATTATTAATTCTGACAGCTGCATTGCTGCCCAGGTAATTATTGATGACGAAGATTATCCGGTTAAATACCCAATCTATGATTATCTGCAGAAACAGAAGGAAATTGCGGAGAAGAAGCACTAACTACGGGAGAGAGGGACGAGCATGCTAGCATTATCAAGAAAAAAGAATGAGTCTATAATCGTTAATAATAATATAGAGATTACGATATTAGATATACGCGGGGATCAGGTGAAGGTTGGAATTGCTGCACCAAAAGAAGTGCCTATTTACCGCAAAGAAGTATATCTCCAGATCCAGGCAGAGAACGAGGCTGCAACTAATGTTGACGGCATCAGTGCACTGACGGATCTACTGAAATAAATAATAAGCAAAAGTCGCAGGCAACCAAT
>JAILPB010000052.1 GCA_024690485.1 Butyrivibrio sp.
TGTTGCTGGAGCATTGACATCTACCTATACAGCTTCTCAGGGACTTCTCCTTATGATTCCAGATATCTATAAGGTAGCAGGTGAGAGACTGCCAGGCGTATTCAACGTTTCTGCACGTTGCGTTGCTACTCACGCACTTAACATTTTTGGTGATCATTCTGACGTATATGCTTGCCGCCAGACTGGTGCAGCTATGCTTTGCGATTCAAGTGTACAGGAAGTTATGGATTTAACACCTGTTGCTTATTGCGCAGCTATCGAAGGAAGGATTCCATTTATCAATTTCTTTGACGGATTCCGTACATCACACGAGATTCAGAAGATTGAGGTTTGGGATTATGCAGACCTTGAAGATATGGTAAATAAGGATGCAATTGATGAATTTAAGGCAAATGCTTTAAATCCAAATCATCCTCGTCAGATGGGCTCAGCTCAGAACCCGGATATATTCTTCCAGACAAGAGAATCTTGTAACGTAGCTTACAACGATCTTCCAGCTATTGTTCAGAAGTACATGGACAAGGTAAATGCTAAGATCGGTACAGACTACAAGCTCTTCAACTACTACGGAGCACCAGATGCTGAAGTTATCATCGTAGCTATGGGTTCTGTAAACGATACAATCGAAGAGACAATCGATTATCTTGCAGCTCAGGGACAGAAGGTTGGTGTTGTTAAGGTAAGACTTTACAGACCATTCTCAACAGAAGCTTTTGTTAAGGCTATTCCTGATACAGTTAAGAGAATCGAAGTTCTTGATAGAACTAAGGAGCCAGGTGCAACACATGAGCCTCTTGCTCTTGATGTTATTGCAGCTCTTAAGGGAACTAAGTTTGAATCTACTCCAGTATTCTGTGGTCGTTATGGACTTGGTTCAAAAGATACAACTCCTAACCAGATCGTTGCTGTATTCAACAATGATACTAAGAAAGAGTTTACAATCGGTATCTATGATGATGTTACTAACCTGTCACTTGATGCTGGTGCTCCACTGGTTACAACTCCAGAAGGAACAATCAACTGCAAGTTCTGGGGACTTGGTGCTGACGGTACTGTTGGTGCTAACAAGAACTCCATCAAGATCATCGGTGATAATACAGACATGTACGCTCAGGCATACTTTGACTATGATTCAAAGAAGTCTGGTGGTGTAACAATGTCACACCTTAGATTTGGTAAGAAGCCTATCAAGTCAACTTACCTTATCAAGACAGCTAACTTTGTAGCTTGTCACAACCCATCATATATCCGTAAGTTCAACATGGTACAGGAAATTGTTGATGGTGGTACATTCCTCCTCAACTGCCCATGGTCAGTTGAAGACCTTGAAAAGGAAATTCCTGGACAGGTTAAGAAATACATGTATGATCACAAGATCAAGTTCTATATCATCAACGGTTCTAAGATCGGTGTAGAAGTTGGTATGGGACCTACACGTATCAACACAATCCTTCAGTCAGCATTCTTCAAGCTTGCTAAGATCATTCCTGAAGAAGAAGCTATCAAGTACATGAAGGATGCAGCTCAGAAGACATACGGCCGTAAGGGTGAAGACGTTGTTAAGAAGAACTGGGATGCTATTGATGCCGGTGCTGATCCTAAGAACGTTATCGAAGTACAGATTCCTGAATCTTGGAAAGATGCAAAGGATGAAGGCCTTGACTTCACAGTTGCAGAAGGTAAGAGAAAAGACGTTATTGACTTCGTTAATAACATTCAGGCAAAGGTTAACGCTCAGGAAGGTAACAACCTTAAGGTTTCAGAAGTTGCTCCATACACAGATGGTTCAACACCTTCAGGTGCTGCTGCATTCGAGAAGCGTGGTATTGCTGTAAACGTACCTGTATGGAATGGTGAAAAGTGTGCACAGTGCGGACAGTGTTCATATGTATGTCCTCACGCTGCTATTCGTACAGTTGCTCTTACTCCAGACGAAGTTGCTAAGGCTCCAGAAGGATTCCAGTCAGAAGACTTCAAGGGCATGGATGGATATAAGTTTGCAGTTGTTATCTCTGCTCTGGATTGTACAGGTTGCGGATCTTGTGCAAATGTATGTCCTACAAACAAGATTGCAGAGACACTTACAATGAAGCCTCTTGAGCCAAGTCTCTATGAGCAGAAGTTCTTTGATTATGCTGTAACAACACCTGTTAAGAAGGACGTTATTGAGAAGTTCAAAGAAACAACAGTTAAGGGATCACAGTTCAAGCAGCCACTCCTTGAGTTCTCAGGCGCTTGCGCAGGTTGTGGTGAGACACCTTACATCAAACTCGTTACACAGCTCTTTGGTGACAGAATGTACATTGCAAATGCTACAGGATGTTCATCAATTTGGGGTAACTCTTCACCATCAACACCATACACAGTTGATGAAAACGGACATGGCCCAGCTTGGGACAACTCACTGTTCGAAGATGCTGCTGAGTTTGGATATGGTATGTTCCTTGCACAGCGTGCAATCCGTGATGGTTTAAAGACAAAGGTTGAAGCTATTGCTGAAAACGGAACAGATGCACAGAAGAGTGCAGCTCAGAAATGGCTTGATACATTCTCTAATGGTGCTGTAAACGGCACAGCTACAGATGAACTTGTTGCTTCTCTTGAAGGAGCTACATCAGCTGAAGCTAAGGATGTACTTAAGAATAAAGATTATCTTGCTAAGAAGTCACAGTGGATCATCGGTGGTGACGGATGGGCATTCGATATCGGATTTGGTGGTCTTGACCACGTACTTGCTTCTGGCAAGGATATCAATGTATTCTGTCTGAACACAGAGGTTTACTCAAATACAGGTGGACAGGCTTCTAAGGCTACACCTACAGGTGCTGTTGCACAGTTTGCTGCAGGTGGTAAGGATATCAAGCAGAAGGATCTTGCTTCTATTGCAATGAGCTATGGTTATGTATACGTTGCTCAGATCGCTATGGGTGCTGATATGAATCAGACACTTAAGGCAATTGCAGAGGCTGAGGCTTATCCGGGACCTTCACTTATCATCGCTTATGCTCCTTGTATCAACCAGGGTCTTAAGGCCGGCATGAACAAGGTTATGGACGAAGAGAAGAAGGCAGTTGCTACTGGATACTGGCATATGTTCAGATTCAATCCTGCTGCAGAGCAGAAGTTCTCACTCGACAGCAAGGCTCCTACAGAGGAGTATCAGGACTTCCTTGATGGTGAGGTTAGATACCTTTCACTTAAGCTCAAGAATCCTGAGAGAGCACAGAAGCTCTATGCTAAGTCTAAGGAGAACGCACAGGAGCGTCTCGAGTACCTGAACAGATTAGTAAAGCTTTATGAAAAGTAATCGCTTGGCGAGGTATTTTCGAGCCTAGTGTACTACTTTGTTCTGGCGAGCGTTAGCGAGAGCAGAACTTCATTGCAAATACTAAACTAACAACGACTCCGGAGAGAAATCTTCGGAGTCGTTTTCTGTGGAAAGACAAAATAAATGCCGGCGGCCATTAGGCTGTCGGCATTACTATTAAATATTAGATAATTTCTGGATTGCTTCGTCCTTGATGATGGTTTCAAAGTGTTCCTCAAGGTACTGCTTGCTAATTGAGCTTGAGGCTTCTGGTTTTCCATACTCACTTAGAATCGTGCATAACTTCTGAAGAGTTGCTGCACTCTCGTTGTCAGGATGAATGAGCAGATATAATCTGCCGTTGCTATCACTCTTATACAACGTGTTTCTAACAGAAACAGGAGTCTGATTAAGTGAAGCAAATTTCATTACATCATGCATTGAACCGAATGAGAAAAGGAAAAACGGATCAGCTTTTGCAGCGGAAGCAGGAGCACCGGCCATACCGGACTTAGCAGAAGCAGCGCTGGTTTTACCTGAAAGCTCTGAACCAGAAGCAGCTTCGTTTCTGAGTTTCTGGAAAAGATCCATTATATCGTCTGTATCATCCTCTGTATCAGGTGAAACTTCACTTTGAAGGGAAGGAGAAAAGTTTGCAAATCTGGTATCAAGTTCCTCCGGGTCCTCTACTTTAGTGATTATAAGTACAATGCAATCAGTGTTTATCGGAACCGCTTCTATCATGAGAGGGATATCCTCTGCATCAAAACCAAACTGATAGTTGGCCTGCTGCATCATATCTCTGAATAAGTCCTTCGCTTTATCAGTTCCATAAGCAAGTTCGCTGATTTTAAGCTCTCTGCTTGCAAGATCTTCTTTAGTTAAAGTACATCTGATCTGAGAATCATTTACACGTTCTATCTTCATAAATTATTCTCCATTATATCAATTTTCATAAATATACTAAGAAATAAAAGTCCATGTCAATAGATGTATCGGCATGTTTTTAAATTTCATATATAGGTAATAATTATAAAACAATATTATTTTGCAAATATATGTTGACATAATGATTTATATAAGCTATAGTACATAACCGTGGTGCCTCTGAAAAAGAGTATCGGGGAGGAGGCATGGTAAAACAAAATATGAGAACAATGCTTCGTAAGTCTTACGTTGCGTCTTATAAGTTTATTCCGGCGTTCGCCGGAGGAAATCACAATAACTCACTAATAAATATTATCAAACAACAACTAATTTTATTAATTAGAGGTAATTTGTGTTATACAAAGTGTGATACTACAGTGGCACCAAGGGTCACTTTATGTGGCTAAGAAAACTTCATATCGCCGGCTTTGTTTTTGTGCATCAGACAAATAGCGGTCCGGGAATTATCACATTACCTCTGGGGTCTATGGGACTGGTGCCGCAAATTTCAGTCAACGAATAAACTGGGGGCTCCCACCACCAGACATCCGCAAAGCCGGCAGCTATGAGGGTGAAACTTCATTGTTTATTCAAGTTTTTAATCCCTAATTATGATATACTATGCAGGTATGTAAAAGTACAGCAACTAATTGACTTAATCTGCATATAATGCCTGTTTTAGAAATGAAGGCTGAATATGCTATAATATAGCGATTGGAAGGAGCCTTTTATATGAAAAAGAAAATATTACCGGTGATCGTGATCATCGGATTGATCATACTTATAGGTGGAATTTACGGAGCACAGATAGCCCTTGAGCATTTCGCTTACTCCAAGGAGAGAATGAATCTGAATGATTATTTTGAACTGACCTCTGACGATCAGGTGGCCATAGTCCTTGGAAACGAGAGATTAACTGAAAAATATGCAAAGTTAAAAGATGGAAATTACTACATGACCATCGAAGATGTAAATAGCTGCATCAGTAACAGATTCTATTATGGAGAAGCAGACGGAATCCTTGTTTACGTGGCTCCCACTCAGATAATCACTGCAAGAGTAGGAGAAAATGTAACTACATCTTCAAAGGGTGAGACAGAGGATCTTGGATTCCCTATCTCTTTCATTGAGGGAGATTCCCTGTATGTGTCTCTTGATTACGTACAGAAGTACTCAGATTTGTTCTATACAGCATATTCTGAGCCTAACAGAATTCAGATGTATGTTGGCTTAGCTGAATATCAAACAGCTGAAATCAAGAAAAATACCGCTATTCGTTACAGAGGCGGAGTAAAGAGCGAGATTCTCCGTGACCTTAATCAGGATGAAATCGTTGTGGTTCTTGATGAGCTTGATGACTGGGTTCAGGTACGGTCCGAGGACGGCTTTATCGGTTACATCGAAAAGAAATTCCTGGGTAAACAGGAACAGGAAAGGATAGGAAAAGAGCTTCCTGAGGATCTTGCAGAATATACAAACATTTCTCTTGGTTCAAAGGTGAATATGGCCTTCCATTCAATTGGAGGAACCGGCGGAAATGATACCATATCCAGCGCCCTTTCAAGTACAAAGACTGTAAATGTAATTGCTCCAACATGGTTTTCACTTACAGGAAACGATGGCAGCATCACAAGCTATGCCTCAAATGATTATGTGACTTATGCACATTCTCAGAATATTCAGGTGTGGGCTGTTGTGGATAACTTCAACGGAAATGGGGATGCGGACACAGAAGCTGTGGTATCAAGCGCAGCTGCAAGAGCAAATCTTATTTCTCAGCTTATATCTAAGGCAAAAGAGTATAATATAGATGGAATAAATGTGGATTTCGAGCAGATAGGTGAGAGCTATGCCCGTTCATATGTGGAATTCTTAAGGGAGCTTTCCGTAGCATGCAGAGAAAATCAGATTATTTTTTCAATTGATAACTATGTTCCCATGAATTTCAATGATTACTATGATCTCACAGAGCAGGGAATCGTTGCGGACTATGTCATTATCATGGGATATGACGAGCACTACGCAGGATCAGCTGAGGCTGGTTCAGTTGCTTCAATAGATTATGTAGTAAACGGCATAAACAGTGCCCTTGAAGAGGTAAGCGCTGACAAGCTTATAAACGCTGTTCCCTTCTATTCCAGAGTATGGACAACCAAGGGAACTGAAGTGTCCAGCAGAGCGCTCCACATGAGCGGAATGCAGAGCATTATCGCTGAAAACAACGTGGAAATGTCCTGGGATGATACCACATGCCAGTATTATGGCGAATTTACTGATGGAGACGGAAACCTCAACCAGATCTGGAATGAGGACGCAAGATCTATAGAAGCAAAGCTTAGTGTAATGCAGAGTTCCGGTATAGCCGGAGTTGCAGAGTGGGCTCTTGGCTTTGAGACAGAAGATGTATGGGACGTAATCGCTTCATACATGGCCCAGTAAGAGGTTTAAATGGAAACAAAAGTAGTAGTAATAGATGAAGAAAATATTGATGAAGGCGCAGTAAAGAACCTTGAGGAAGCCGGAGAGATAATTAAAAACGGCGGACTTGTGGCTTTTCCCACTGAGACGGTTTATGGTCTTGGAGGAGATGCACTTAACCCTGAATCATCAAAAAAGATATATGCAGCAAAGGGCAGACCTTCAGATAATCCGCTTATAGTGCACGTTGCGGATATGGAGCATCTGCAGAAGATAGTGACGGACATCCCTGATGTGGCATATGCTCTTGCAAAGGAGTACTGGCCGGGGCCTCTCACTATGATAATGAATAAGTCCGAGGCGGTTCCTTACGAGACCACAGGCGGACTTGATACAGTAGCTATCAGAATGCCAAGTAACAAGATAGCTGCAGAGCTTATAAGGAAAGCAGGCGGATATATTGCTGCACCAAGCGCAAATGTGTCAGGAAGACCAAGCCCCACGGAGGCAAAGTACTGCGTTGAGGATTTAAGCGGCAAGGTTGAGATGATCATTGATGGTGGAAAAGTCGGAATAGGACTTGAATCTACCATAATAGATCTGACGGTTAATCCGCCAATGATACTTCGCCCCGGATATATTACAAAAGCCGATCTTGCAAAGATTTTAAATGAAGTTGATGTGGATAAGACTATCCTTGATGGTAATTCCAAGGTGGCGCCCAAGGCGCCCGGAATGAAGTACAAGCATTATGCGCCTAAGGGAAATCTTAAAATAGTTGAAGGCGATCCGGATAAAGTTATATCATATATTAATGAGAAACTTGCGGAAGCTAAAAATCGCGGAGTAAAGACCGGTGTAATTGCAACTAAGGAGACAGCTGATCGCTACGAGGCTGACGTGGTAAAAGTTGCAGGAAAAAGAGACGACGAAGCAGAGATTGCAAGAAATCTCTTTAGTATTCTTCGTGAGTTTGATGATGAAGAGGTTTTGGAGATGTATTCCGAAGCCTTTGACAGCACAGGAATTGGACAGGCAATAATGAACAGACTGCTTAAAGCAGCCGGTCATCAAGTTATAGATTTAGAGGAGGCATGAAAAAATGATAGCTCTTGGAAGTGACCACGGCGGATTTGCCATGAAGCAGGTGGTAATCAAACATTTAGAGGAAAGAGGAATCGAGTATAAGGATTTTGGTACTTATAATACAGATTCTTGTGATTATCCTATTTTTGGTAAGGCAGCAGCAGAGGCTGTTGCAAGCGGAGAGTGTGAAAAAGGAATTGTTATCTGCACAACAGGAATTGGCATTTCAATAGTAGCAAATAAGGTTAAGGGAATAAGATGTGCTCTTTGCAGCGAGCCTCATTCCGCAAGGCTTACAAGAGAACATAATGATGCGAATGTACTTGCTATGGGCGGAGCACTTATTGGCCCTGATATGGCAGTAGATATTGTGGATACATTTTTAGATACACCTTTTTCAGGACTTGAGAAGCATTCAAGAAGAATTGGTGAGATCTCCGATATGGAGTAAAGTTACCGGAAAAACAATGGGGGTAGAGTATGAAAAGAGATGATTACATTTCCTGGGATGAGTATTTCATGGGAGTAGCAAAGCTTGCTGCTATGCGTTCAAAGGATCCTAATACTCAGGTTGGAACATGCATTGTCAGCCAGGATAACAAGATTCTGTCCATGGGATATAATGGATTTCCTATTGGCTGCGATGATGACGATTTTCCCTGGGAGAGAGATGGGGAAGATGAGCTTGCAACAAAATACCCATTTGTAACTCATAGTGAACTTAATGCAATCCTTAACTACAGAGGTGGAAGCCTTGAGGGTGCAAAGCT
The DNA here is from genome assembly GCA_024690485.1 of Butyrivibrio sp. Taxonomy (GTDB): domain Bacteria; phylum Bacillota; class Clostridia; order Lachnospirales; family Lachnospiraceae; genus Butyrivibrio. The sequence goes on from JAILPB010000052.1 coordinate 8,509, forward strand.
CTATGTTTCTCTATTCCCATGCAATGAGTGTGCAAAGGCTATAATTCAGGCGGGAATACGTACCGTCGTTTATGATAGTGATAAATACAGTTCCTCTGCTGCAACCAGAGCTTCAAAGCGCATGTTTGATGCAGCAGGTGTTGAGTATTATGCATATAGCAGAAGTGGTAAGAATATACACATAGAGATTTGATCGGGGGATTTGTGTGAGAAGGTACTTGGGGAGATGCTTAAAATGTCTTTCTCTCATTCTCATCCTGTGTCTGTGCTTAAAGAGCGTATCATTTAATGTAACTGCTACGGAATCCACAAGGAAAGCTTTGGAGGATGCAAAGCAAAAGCTTAATGATACCAAAGAGCAGCTGGACAAGAAAAATGATGAGTTAAGTGACAAGAAGGAAGATATTACCAATCTGAATAAGGAAAAGAGTGCTCTTGAAGGAAAGCTTAACGACCTGAATGATCAGCTTACTGAGGTTAGTAATAATTTATCGGATCTTGAGGATAAGATCGATACCAAGGAAAATGAGATCTATAACACTCAGGAAGAGTTAAAGGAGGCTATCTCTGACAGGGATTCTCAGTATGCTGCCATGAAAAAGCGCGTGCAGTTTATCTATGAGAAGCAAAACTTTATGTTCCTTGATATGATCACAAACATGGGCGGTTTTGCGGATTTCCTGAATCAGAGTAATTATATAGCCGATCTGTCTGCTTATGACAGGAAATGCCTTGAGGCATACAAACAGATATGTCTGGAAGTTGCCGAGAAAGAGGAAGAGCTTAAGAATGAAAAGGAAGAGCTTGATACAGCCAAGGCTGATGTAGAAGCAGAGCAGAGTCGCGTTTCTGGACTTGTTAGTAAGACCAGCGGAAGTATCAAAGAATATAAGCAGAATATTTCCTCTGCTGAGGAAGAAGCAAAGACAATTGAGCAGCAGGCAAAGGATTATGAGTCACAGGTTGATGCTCAGAGTAATGATGTAAAAGAACTTGAAAAGAAGCTGGCTGAAGAAATAAGACTTTCACAGCTGGCTGCAAAGTCTTCCTGGAGAAGCATCGGAGATGTTCAGTTTGCTGAAGGAGACAGGGATTTGCTTGCGAATCTGATCTACTGCGAAGCAGGGGGAGAGCCCTATGAAGGAAAGCTTGCGGTAGGTGCAGTTGTTATTAACAGAGTGCTCAGTTCCGTTTATCCGGATACTGTTGTTGGAGTTATATATCAGTCAGGTCAGTTTTCACCTGTTGGAAGCGGCAGACTGGCCCTTGCACTTGCTAACGGAAGTGCTACAGCTGCCTGCTATCAGGCAGCAGATGCTGCCATGGGCGGTGCAACTAACGTAGGTAATTGCGTTTACTTTAGAACTCCGGTACCGGGGTTAAACGGAATAAATATCGGAGGCCATGTATTTTACTGATTTGGCAGTGTTGCTGCTGATACAGCCTTTATGATCGGAGCTTCAAGAGCTGAGATGCTGTTTTCATAGATAGCATCCATGAGATTTCCGACAGAGATAAGGGCCTGTTTTAGGAGTTTTTCATCAATAAGTTTTTTTTCAAAGGCTTCTGCTAGTTCGTCCATGTCCAGAAGCCTTATTTTTCCGTCAGGATAAACTACTACGTCAGCAAGAAGATCCTGTACTATAATAGTGTTGTCCGGCTTAAACTGGTAATCCACAATGTCACAGTACCAGAATTTAAATGTGGAATCTGTGTTATAGAATTTGCTTACTTTATAACCTCTTTTGAGATAGTAGCAAGAATAGCCATAGGCAAGGTCGGATCTGGGACTTAGAGCATTCCAAGCGGTGACGATGGTATTGTCATCACATTGCAGAATGGTGTCGTCCTTTAATAGAATACATTCATCAGGTATTACACGTTTGCGGTAAAGAATAGGGTTCATGGCTTGCCCCCAATCTGCACTATCGTGCCTTTGTATAATGAAAATTAGATTGTTAGAAGTTAGAAAAATATTACCGCGGTGACAATGATAAGTCAATCGTAATTAAGATATAGGATACATAATATGAAGAAAACCATTGCTAAGATAGTATATACAATTCTTGTATTTATAGTTTCTGTGTTGCTTATAGGTTATTTCACCAATGCTGAAACTGTGGATATGACTGCCCGCATGGCGGCGCCCACGTTTCCCACAGTCAGCTTTGTTAATGATGGAAAAACTATAAATACTCTTCATGGCTATTCCGATGAGATGCAGGTTAATTACATGAGAGGCGTTGTACTTCCTGTTGATCAGACAAGAAGCGTAAGTTTCAGCATGAATACCTATGGAACTTTTGTTTCCGGGTTAAAATTCGAGATCAGACCTGTATCCGGAAATTCCCTGGTTGAGAGTACAGATATTACTGATTACAAGACAAACGGAGATATCATTACAGGGCAGTTTCAGATAAAGGATCTAATTGAAGCAGATCAGGAATACATGCTCGTTATGATCGCTGAAATTGGCGAGGAGACTGTCAGATATTATTCCAGAGTTATATGGCCAGGTGACGGTGAAAAATATCACTGCGGTGAAGAAATCGACTTTGTTCTTAATTTCAAGAATATGACTTTTAATAAGGAGAGTGCTGAGGAGCTTTCCATGTACCTGGAGTCAAGCTCAGAGGGCAATAACGAATCCTACAGTCATGTGAATATCAACAGTAGTTTTGATCAGGTAACCTGGGGAAGCCTAAATATTTCATCCTATTCGGATCCTGAGATAATGCTGACTGATATCCACAAGCAGACCGGTACAGTAAACCTTAAATATCAGGTTACCCAGAAGACCGATGACAACGAAGAGAAGCTCTACAACGTAAATGAAAGCTACAGAGTAAGATATACTTCTGACAGAATATACCTGCTTAACTTCGACAGGACCATGAATTATGTGTTTGATGCAGGTAATGGTGATATCACAGAAAAAGCCATAAATCTGTGGATATCTGACGAGAACATAAAGCTTAAGGAAAGCGATGGAGGAAATGCTTTTGCTTTTGTAAGTGAAGACAGGCTTTATGTTTATAACAGTACGGACAATAAACTTGCCAAAGTATTTGCTTTCTACTCTGATGATTTTAACGACGAGAGAAGTACATGGCAGGAAAATGATATAAATATCTTGAATATTGATGAGGCAGGAAACCTGGAGTTCACGGTGACAGGTTATATGAACCGTGGTGAACATGAGGGAAAAGTCGGAATTGCAGAATATGGCTACAATTCTCAGCTAAACACTATTGAGGAGAGGGCATTTATCCCTTCTACACTTCATCAGGATATTGTAAGGGCATACGAAAAGAAGATGCCCTACACAGGAAACAGTGAAGAACTCTATGTTATGCTGGAGGGCGATATCTTCCATGTGAATCTGACGGATCACTCTGCAAAGAAAGTCATAGAGAATCTGTCCGATAACAGTTATTACACATCTGAGACCGGAAATGCCATTGCATGGCAGGAGAGAGATAAGAAGAGCCTTATGCTCATGGATCTCTCTGCAAAGAAAAAGTCTGAAATTACGGCAGATTCAGGAGACTTCATTAGAGTTCTCGGATTCATGGGCGAAGATCTGGTTTACGGACTTGTCCACAATGCAGATATCCACGCTGACAGAATGGGAAATCCTATATATGCCATGTACAGTGTGCGAATTGCAGATAGTGACGGTAATGTGTTGGAGAATTACAGTCCAAATGGTGTGTTTATAACTGATGCCAGGATTGAGGATAACATCATACGACTCTCAAGAGTACAATGGAACGAAGAGACACAGATGTATGAAGATGTTATCGATGATCAGATAATGAGTACGCTTGCAAAAAATTCAGGAAGTAACTTTGTTACGGTTGCGGCTACTGAGAGCTATAAGAATATAGTTGAGATCAGTGTTAAGAGCAGCATAAAGACCAAGTCACTTATTGTGCAGACTCCTGATATGACTTTGTATGAGGGCAGCAGAGAAGTAAACATGAATATAGATAGGAATACAGATGAGTATCCTTACTACTATGTATATGGACTTGGCGGACTTCTTGGAGTTTATGATAATCCTGCAGATGCAGTGAACATTGCTTATTCAGCTCCCGGAGTTGTGGTAAACGACAGTGACAGATATGTCTGGTACAGAGGAAATCTCCTTACTTCAAACCAGATCATGTATATCACCAATGTGGCTCTGGAGTGGGAGAACATGCCATCTGAGAATTCAACTGCAGTATGTCTCGATCTGATCCTGCAGCACAAGGGTATAAATGTTAATGTTCAGGAATTGTTATCTGAAGGAAAATCCATTGTGGATATCCTTGGCGATAACCTGATTTCTGCGAAAGTGCTTGAGCTTGAAGGCTGTCCTATGGATGCCATGCTTTATTATGTAAATCAGGATATTCCTGTAATGGTAACTCTTAACGATGGTAACAGCATGCTTATCCTTGGATTCAATGACCTGAACACAGTTCTTCTTGATCCCACAACGGGACAGGTATATAAGCTAGGAAAAAATGATACGGCGTCGTTGTTTGAGAATAATGGAAATCACTTCATAACATATTTGCCTGTAGAGTAAGGCGATAAGAAAATGGTAAAAAGGAATCCATGAAAACTGAAAGGTTTTCATGGATTTTTTGTTTTACTTTTGCTTTATATCTAAGAGTTCTGAATAAAAAAGCTCCAAAAGAGTAGTCTCTTTTGGAGCAGATTATAAACAGATTAGTTTTTATCAATCTCACCGTTGTTGTACTTAGCGATGATACTGTTAATTCTCTCAACAGGGTTAAGAAGATCACTGATTGAAGCATCGTGGTTAAGCGTGTCGATAAGGTATGCTATGTACTTACTCATATCGCAACTGATGTACCATTCTCTAGAAAGAAGTTCAGGTGACTGGTAGATCAGGTTTGTTGTTAGTACTCTGTCGATGATTCCTTCTTCATATGCCTTATCAAAGAGCTCAAGTCCGCTTGTAAAGAGACCAAATGTTGAGAAAGCATAAATGTGAGCTGCTTTACGCTCTTTGAGATTTCTTGCAACATCAAGCATACTCTCACCTGATGAAATCATGTCATCTACGATGATAACATCCTTGCCTTCAACAGAAGAACCAAGGAATTCATGTGATACGATAGGATTTCTTCCGTCTACAACCTGAGTATAATCTCTTCTCTTGTAGAACATTCCTACATCAAGTCCCATAACGCTGGCAAGGTAGATTGCTCTGCCCATACCGCCTTCATCCGGGCTGATTACCATCATGTGGTCTGAATCGATCTTGAGACCGTCCACATTCTTAAGAAGTGCTTTTATAAACTGATATGCTGTACGTACAGTTTCAAATCCGTTAAGAGGAATTGCATTCTGTACTCTGGGATCATGTGCATCGAATGTGATAATGTTATCAACACCCATGCCTACAAGCTCCTGAAGAGCTATAGCGCAGTCAAGAGATTCTCTTGCTGTACGCTTGTGCTGACGGCTTTCATAAAGGAAAGGCATGATAACTGTGATTCTTCTTGCCTTGCCACCAACAGCTGCAATTATACGCTTAAGATCCTGATAATGATCATCAGGAGACATGTGGTTTTCTTTTCCAAATAATGAATAAGTAAGAGAGTAGTTGCAAACATCTACCATTATATAGAGGTCATCACCTCTTACAGATTGAAGGATCACACCCTTCGCTTCACCGCTTCCGAATCGCGGTACTTCAGCCCTAAGGAGATAAGATGGTCTTTCATAACCTGTGAAAGCTAAGCTTCCTTTGTGTTCATTCTCACGTTCTTGTCTCCACTTAACGAGATAATAGTCTACCTTGTCTCCTAAGGACTCACATCCCTTAAGGGGGATAATACCTAAAGATCCAACAGGTATTGTCTCAAGGTTTCTTTTCTCTTCTCTTCTTGGCATCAGTGGTTTCCTCACTTTCCGTTTATGTACTGCATTTTCTTTATTGTGCGTATGTCGGGACCGGACAGCTTACATAATGAATAAGAGCTGGTGATCCTTGAAGTTATACGCTCCGAATAAATGGACTTTATACCCTCTAAAGAAAGATTGGTGTTAATAAGAGTGGATTTGTTCCTTATGATACGTTCATTTATGATTGCGAATAGCTGAGATACGGACATCTTGGTAATGTTTTCAGTACCAAGGTCATCTATGATTAACAAGTCTGAATTATACAAATCATCGTAGAGCGTTCTAAGTTCCTCACTCTTTTTAAAATCATTGCTGTTAGTTTGTATCAGCGTAAAAAGCCCTGCTGCGCTGAAATATAGCACAGAATGGCCTTTTTCCAGGATTTCCCTGGCAATACAAATTGACATGAATGATTTACCAGTACCCACTGTACCATAAAAGAGCAAATTTGGGTAGGAAGTTTCAAAATTTTTAATAAACTCTTTTGAACTTCTAAGTGCACCGTGGAAATGTTCCAGATCTTCACCTACATAGAATTCATCGGATAAAAGAGAAAAGCTTACGTCCTTAGTCAGCTTCCTGATATTGGAATCGGCGTAGAGCTTGTCTATGATCTTTTGTTTGAAACAGGAACACTTTTCTGTTCCTATATAACCGGTATCTTTACAAATAGGGCAGTCGTAGTGCAATTCGAGAAAATCTTCAGGAAGGCCGGCCTCTCTAAGAAGCTGTTTCTTCCTATTAGTAATTTCTTCGAGCATAGTGTGGAGCTTGTCTCGAGAAAGCTTCTCACCGGCTATAAGACGTCTGCCGAATTCGGCACTTACGCTTCCGGTGGACTGCTCAAGCTCGAGAAAGCCCGGCACATGCTCTTCCACATACTTTATTCTTCCTCCCTGATCATCACGATGAAATGCTCTGCGCATTTCATAATCGTGCATAATCTCATCATATTGTGTGTTGGTTAAAGCCAAAATGCTTCCCCTCTCTCTGAATTGATCAGTTATCTAAAAGCTGCTTCTCCAAGCTGTCGAGATTGTAGCTGTTCTGCTCAAACTGATTGAACAGACTTGTGTACTTGGACTGCTTACCTGCAGATGCATCAGTAAACTGCAGTGTCTTGCCGTGAGCAGCATCAAGCTTCTTAATATCCTCCAGAGTAGTAACTCCGCTCTGATTCCACTTGCGAAGGATACCATCGCAGTACTGGAGTCTCTTGGTCTGAGTCTGGAGAACAGTTCTCTTGCAGGCTTCTAAGATAATAGAAAGCGTGAATTTGTACTCGTTCTGCCAACGCTCAAAGTATCTAAGCTCTACATTGGTGGGAGCGTTGGTCATACCAAGCTCTCTCATTATTGAATAAGCTACCTTGTGTGCGGAATTGTCCATGGCTGCTTCTTCGGCAGTTTTGATTCCTTTTTCATGCCATGAGATAGCTACCTTTCTCACATAATCGAAGTCCTTCTTACCGGCTGAAGCGCAGTGCTGCAGGAGATAATCTATAAGGTCCTCTGAAAACTCAAGCTCATCCTGAATGTAGTAAATAGTTTTAATCTCATTGGAATTAAGTGTTCTTCCAAAATACTGCTCAGCAACAAAGAGCATCTGTGGATTCTCTTTGTGGGGTGCAGCTTTCTTTTCCTCTTTTTTGACAACAGAGTACTTTGGAAGTGTTGAAACAGCATTAAGACTTCTGATCGAAGCACCCTTTCTGGGTTCAATGTCCTGCATGTGGATGCCGGTCAGGTGACCGCTCTCGCTGATCTCAAGGCTGATAAGCCCCTGGTTTTCCCAGTAAGTAAGAGCGCGATGCACATCCTTCTCTGTGTAATTGAATTTATCAGCAAGGTCAGATACACTGGTGGCCTCATTGGCGCACATCATCCTCAGAAGATAAAGGTAAACCTTTATCTCTGCGTCATTGGCATCTGCCATATAATCATCGATAAAAATATTTGAAAGCGCAGTTGTAGAAATCCCCATGTTTTGATTAATAGTTACTCTCCCCATCATACCTTCTTCACCCATTGCGGTTTGTACATAAAACAGCAAATATCCTCTTCTTTGTATTGATCGATTTGAATTATAGCATTCAAATTTTTGTATGAAAATGGGAAAAATGACGATAAAATTGGGCACTGCGGGACATGTAAAGGATTTTTAAAAAAATGTGGAGAGTGTGGATAACGTGGATTATGTAATCGAATTAAATAATAAAACCGCCAGACATCTAACTTTTTAGTCAGATCGTCCGGCGGACGTTATCCACTTTATCCACCCACGAAAAAATCGGGTAAAATGTGGACAATGTGGGAAATTATTGTCCAATGAGGTCATTTGCGATGTTTACCACATCTCCTGCCCCCATGGTTATCAACATGTCATCCTTCGTGCAATTTTGCAAAAGAAATTTTTCAATCTCTTCAAAAGATGGAAAATAATAACATTCATGACCGAGAGATTCGATCTTTTCCTTAAGGGTTCTGGAGCTGATTCCCAGGTTATCAGTCTCCCTTGCAGGGTAGATATCTGCGATTATCAGCTTATCTGCAGGAAGAAGTGCACTTGCAAATTCATCCATAAGCGCTTTGGTTCTTGTGAAAGTGTGGGGCTGGAATACACACCAGATCCTCTTGTGAGGATATTTCTTTGCAGCAGATAGCGTTGCAGCAATTTCTGTAGGGTGATGAGCGTAATCGTCGATGATCGTAACGCCGTCTATAGTGCCCTTATATTCAAATCTTCTGCCTGTACCTGTAAATGATGAAAGTCCGTCTACTATATTAGAAGTTTCTATATCAAAGCAGTCGCTGCAGGCAATAGATGCAAGAGCGTTTCCGATATTGTGTTTTCCGGGAACCTTAAGGGTGAGGTCAAATCCGTCCTTACCCTTTCTATTTACATGGAAAGAAGCACAGCCAAAGGCATCGTAACTTATATCAGTGGGATAATAGTCAGCATTGTCGTCAAAACCGTAGGTTAAGATATTGCATTTAAGTCCTTTGGTGAACTCATCAAGATCAGGGATATCCTTATTAATTACGAGAGTTCCGTTATCGGGGATAAGCCCTGCAAACTTTCTAAATGAATTGGTTATATCAGCAAGGTCCTTGAAAAAGTCCAGATGGTCTTCATCTATATTAAGGATGATTCCCACACCGGGGAAGAAGCTAAGGAAGCTGTTTGTGTATTCACAGGCCTCTGTAATAAAGTAGTCAGACTTACCGATTCTGATATTTCCGCCAATGTCCTTGAGGTTTCCTCCAATGGAGATCGTAGGATCCATTGATGATGCAAGGAGTACCTTGGAGATCATTCCTGTAGTTGTGGTTTTTCCGTGGGTTCCGGATACAGCAATGGGCAGATGATAGTGGGTCATTATCTGTCCAAGAAGCTCAGCTCTTGTGAGCATGGGAAGGCCAAGCTCTTTTGCTTTCACAAACTCAGGATTATCAGGATGAACAGCAGCAGTGTAAACCACAAGGTCAACATGTCCTGCAGCTGTGAGATGATCTGCACTTTCACCGACAAAGACTTTTACTCCTGCATCCTTAAGAGCAAGAACCTGCTCGTTTTCTGATCTGTCAGAGCCTGTTACAGAAAAGCCTCTGTCCTTTAAGACCATGGCAAGACCGCTCATGGAGATGCCGCCTATGCCTATGAAATATACGGTAACAGGATTTTTGTAATCTATTTTATACATATGGATACCTTCTTTAATTTAAAGTGTAATTTTCATATTAATATAATACCCAAAAAAATATATGTCAAAACTGTATGTTTTTGAGTAATTCAATTCACTTTATATATTAACTGTGCTATAATTTTATTAATTATTTATGAATTTTTTCTTATGACTAATAAATAATTTACATGGAAACACATTTTTAACAACGAGGTCTTAACATGATAAAGAAAGAAATGATCGCCATGTTGCTTGCAGGGGGACAAGGAAGCAGACTGGGCGTCCTAACAGCCAATATGGCAAAACCAGCAGTTTCGTTTGGCGGTAAGTACCGTATCATTGATTTTCCGCTTAGTAATTGTATAAATTCGGGTGTAGATACCGTTGGTGTACTGACACAGTACAGACCACTGAGACTTAATTCCCATATCGGAATAGGTATTCCGTGGGATCTAGACCGTAACATCGGTGGTGTAACTATTTTGCCTCCTTATGAAAAGAGTGCAAACAGTGAGTGGTACACAGGTACAGCTAATGCTATTTTCCAGAATCTTGAGTACATGGAAAATTATCACCCCGATTACGTTCTTATTTTATCCGGTGATCATATTTATAAAATGGATTATGAAACCATGCTTGATTTCCACAAAGCTAACGGTGCGGACGTAACCATAGCGGTTATGCCTGTTCCCATTGAGGAAGCAAGCAGATTCGGTATCATGATAACTGATGAAAACCGCAAGATTGTGGATTTCGAGGAAAAGCCTGAGAATCCCAGAAGTAATCTTGCCTCCATGGGTATCTACATTTTCTCATGGGAAGCTTTGAAAGAGGCTCTCATCACTAATCAGGATCAGCCCGGACTTGATTTTGGTAAGCATATTATTCCTTATTGTAAGGATAAAGGACAGTCACTTTACGCATACGAATTCGACGGCTACTGGAAGGATGTAGGAACCCTTACATCATACTGGGAAGCCAACATGGAGCTTATTGATATAGTTCCTGAGTTCAATTTGTATGAAGAGTACTGGAAGATATATACAAGAAATGAGGTACAGCCCCCGCAGTTCCTTGGACCTGACAGCTCAACCTCCAGAAGTATCATAGGAGAGGGCTCAGAGATATACGGCGAAGTTCATAACTCAGTAATAGGTTGCGGAGTTAAGATAGGGCGAGGAACAGTTGTCAGCCATTCTATAATAATGAATGGAACTGAGATCGGTGAGAACTGTAATATCGAAAAGGCTGTAATCGCAGAGAATGCCAGGGTTGGAAATGGTGTACGACTTGGAGACGGCGAAGAAAAAGAGAACGAAACCAAGCCCGGCATCTATAGAGATGGAATCGTAACTATCGGAGAAAAGTCAGTTATTCCTAATGGCGTAAGCGTCGGAAAGAATACCATGATCTCCGGTGTAACTACCGAAAAGGACTATCCGGAAGGTTTCCTGGATAGCGGAAGAACATTATATAAGGCAGGTGATAGGTAGTGAGAGCGATTGGAATTATCCTGGCAGGCGGTGGAAGTAACCGCATGCGCGAATTATCAAAAAACAGAGCAGTATGTGCAATGCCGGTAGCAGGCTTTTACAGGAGTATAGATTTTGCACTAAGTAATATGACCAATTCCCACATTCAGACAGTGGCAGTTTTCACTCAGTATAATGCGGGAAGTCTGAACACTCACCTGTCATCATCCAAGTGGTGGGATTTCGGACGTAAACAAGGAGGATTGTATGTTTTCACTCCTGCGGCTAAGGCAAATGGCAATCTGTGGTATAGGGGAACAGCAGATGCCATCGCTCAGAATCTAAGCTTTTTAAAGAGCTGTCATGAGCCTTATGTCATCATCACATCCGGTGACTGTGTTTACAAGATGGATTACAACAAGCTTTTGGAGTATCACATCGAGAAACAGTCAGACATAACCGTTGTGTGCAAGGACATGCCAGCTGACATAGATACTGAGAGATTTGGTACCATCAGGATGAACGAGGAGAGCCGCATTGAGGAGTTTGAGGAAAAACCCGTAGTGGCAAGATCCAATACTATTTCCTGTGGTATCTACGTGATCAGAAGAAGGCAGCTCATCGAGCTTATTGAAAAAGCCCAAAATGAGGAGCGTTTTGATTTCGTAAGAGACATACTTGTACGTTATAAGGATATGAAGAGAATATTCGGCTACAAGCTGAAGACCTATTGGAGCAACGTAGCTTCTGTAGAAGACTACTACAGAACCAATATGGATTTCTTAAAGCCTGAAGTCAGAAATTACTTCTTCAATGAGTATCCGGGGATTTATACCAAGGTAGTTGACTTGCCGCCGGCAAAATACAATGTGGGTGTTAAGGTTGCGAACAGCCTGGTGTCTAGTGGGTGTATTGTGAATGGAACTGTCGAGGATTCCATAGTGTTTAAAGGGGCCTTTATTGGTAATAATTGCTACATAAAGAACTCTATAATACTGAACGACGTTTATATAGGAGACAACACACATATTGAAAACTGTATTGTTGAAAGCCACGGTACGATTCAGGCAAACTCCTATTATAAAGGTGATAACGAAATAAAAATTGTTGTAGAGAATAATGAACGTTATGTGATCTAAATGCGCGATACAAAAAGGGGGACGCGAGATGAACATTACAGATGTACGTGTAAGAAAAGTAGCAAAGCAGGGAAAAATGAGAGCAATCGTTTCAATTACTCTCGACAATGAATTTGTAGTACATGATATCAAAGTCATAGAAGGAGACAAGGGATTGTTTATCGCAATGCCCAGCAAGAAATCCTCTGACGGCGAATATAGGGATATAGCACATCCAATCAATTCTGATACAAGAAAGCTTCTTCAGGATACAGTTTTAAAGGCTTATGACGAAGCTTCCGATGAAGTATCATATTCAAAGCCCGGCGAAGAAGAGCCGGCACCAACAGGTGTTGGTTCTGTATTTTGATATAAGATACTCTACAGCAGTGGTATGCAATAAAACTTAATAATGTGTTAGAATATGGGGTAACGCTAAAAAATGCGATACCCCTTTTCTGTTATTTGGGATAATCCCAAGGGTTTTGCATATTTTTTAAGAGGTATATTTTTATGTATTTAATTGCCGGACTTGGTAATCCTGAAAAAAGATATAATGGCACAAGGCACAACGTTGGCTTTGGAGTGATAGATTATTTATCTAAAAAATACGATATAGACTTAACTGAGATGAAGCTTAAGGGCATGTACGGTAAGGGAAGAATAGGAGATGAAAAGGTTATCCTCCTAAAGCCCCTTACATACATGAATTTGAGCGGAGAGTCTATTAAGGCTGTGGCAGACTATTTTAAAATAGATACAAAGACGGAGCTCATCGTATTGTCAGATGACATAGAGCTTGATCCCGGAAGGATCAGAGTTCGCCCCAGCGGAAGCGCAGGCGGACATAACGGTCTTAAGAATATCATTGCCCAGCTTGGACACAGCGAGTTTGCAAGAGTAAGGGTCGGCGTTGGAAAAAAGCCACCGAGAATCGATCTTGCGGACTGGGTACTTGGGCACTTTGATGAAGAAGATACGGTCTATATTAAGGAAGCAATTGAACATGCAGCAGATGCAGTTTGTGTCATTATGGAAGAAGACGTTAAAACTGCCATGAATAAGTGGAACGGTGTAAAGCCGGAGCGAGACGAGGATAAGTAATGAGAGCAATAGAGGCGCCCCTTAAGGAGTTAAAAGAGTTTCAGGAACTAAATAAATATCTTGAAAAGCCCTTTGCCTGTGCAGAGGTTGCAGGCTGCGTCGACTCACAAAAGCTTCATGTGATAAGCTCTCTTGCAGCGGATTTTAAGTACAGGATAATTGTCACTTATTCCGATATCAGAGTTAAAGAAATCTGCGAGGACTACAGATTCTACGACAGGAACGTAACAGTATATCCTGCCAAGGATCTGATCTTTTATCAGGCAGATGTTCACTCAAATGAGATTGTCAGGGAAAGGTTAAAGTGCCTTAGAAGACTTATCGAAGGCCGCCCGGTAACTGTGGTTACCACCTTTTCATCTCTAATGACACCTCAGATTCCAATAGATGTAATAAAAAATAATATTTTAGAGATAAGCAAAAGAAAGCCTGTTTCCGAAAAGGAAATGTCTAAGGCTTTGGTTCGCATGGGCTATAACAGGGTCTATCAGGTAAGTGCTCCCGGGGAGTTTTCCGTAAGGGGAGATATCATAGATGTGTTTGACCTTACAGAGGAAAACCCGTACAGAATAGAGCTCTGGGGAGATGAAGTTGATAAGATAAGAAGCTTTGATATCATGTCCCAGAGATCCATTGATAAACTTGAATCCATAGAGATCTATCCAGCGACAGAGATAATCCTTACAGAGGATGAACTTCATGATGGAATAAAAAAGATAGAGGATGAGACAAAAAAGGTTTATAAGACCCTTCGTGAAGAATTTAAAACAGAGGCTGCACACAGAATAAAAACAAGCTTTGAGGAACTTAAGGAAGAACTTTTGGAGCTTCAGATGGAAGTTAACCTTGAAAGCTACATAAGATATTTTTATGAAAACACGGTGACCTTCCTTGATATGTTCCCTGCAGGAAAAAGCTGCGTATTTATTGACGAGCCGCTTCATGTGCTGGAGCATGCAAGCGCAGTTGAGCAGGAGTTTAGAGAGAGCATGATCCACAGGGCAGAAAACGGATATGCCCTTCCTTCTCAGATGGACCTTTTGTATTCTACAGATGAGTGCATAGCCAGAATGGGAAGCGTAAGGAAGGTGTCTGTGGCTTCGCTTCTTGCCCCTGAAGGGTTAAATAAATTTGCTCCCGAGAGAAGCTATGAGCTTCACGCAAGAAGTATCGCGCCTTATAACAACAGCTTTGAAGCCCTTGTTCATGACCTTAAGGGATTTGCCAAGAAGGGATACAGAGTGCTGATTTTATCAGGCTCAAGAACGAGAGCAAAGAGAATCGTTGAGGACCTTAGAGATCAGGGAGTTACATCTTTTTACAGTGAAAATCCCATGCGTGAACTTGAAGCCGGAGAGATAATGACCTATTACGGCAGGATTCTTAAGGGATTTGAGTACACAGATCTTAAGTTTGCGGTAATTGCTGAGAGTGACATTTTCACAGAGCATAAGAAAAAGAAGAGAAGGAAAAAGGGTCAGTATAGCGGAGAGAAGATAAGCAGCTTTGCCGACCTCGTGGTTGGAGATTATATCGTTCACGAAGACCATGGCCTTGGAATATATAAGGGAATTGAGAAGATAGAAACCGATAAGGTGGCAAGGGACTACATCAAGATCAGTTATGCAGATGGGGGTAACCTCTATGTTCTTGCGACAGGCCTTAATGTAATCCAGAAGTATGCCAGTGGTGATGCAGGCGGAGATGGCGCAAAGGCCAGGAAGCCAAAGCTTAATAAGCTGGGAACAGGGGACTGGAAGCGTACCAAGAATAAGGTTAGGGCAGCAGTTGAAGAGGTTGCTGAGGATCTGGTTGAGCTATATGCCAAAAGGCAAAACAGCAGCGGACACAGCTTTAGCCCTGATACAGTGTGGCAGCAGGAGTTTGAGGACGCCTTTCCTTTTGATGAGACAGAGGATCAGCTTGAGGCTATCTCAGAGACCAAAAACGACATGCAGTCAGATCGCATAATGGACAGACTTATCTGCGGTGACGTAGGATTTGGAAAAACAGAGGTTGCTATCCGTGCGGCATTTAAAGCGGTTCAGGACGGAAAGCAGGTTGCGATCCTTGTTCCAACAACTATCCTTGCCCAGCAGCACTATAACACTTTTACAGAGAGAATGAAGGACTTCCCTGTAAGAGTTGATATGATGTCCAGATTCAGAACAGCTTCAGAGCAGAAAAAGACTGTGGAAGACCTCCGAAAAGGTCTTGTGGATATTGTCATCGGAACCCACAGACTTTTATCTAAGGATGTGGTATTTAAAGACTTAGGGCTTCTTGTTGTGGATGAGGAGCAGAGATTTGGCGTAACTCACAAGGAAAAGATCAAGAAAATGAAGGAGAATGTGGATGTTCTAACGCTTTCCGCAACTCCTATTCCCAGAACCCTTCATATGTCTCTTGTTGGAATAAGAGACATGAGCGTTCTTGATGAGGCACCGGGAGACAGACAGCCTATCCAGACCTTTGTCTGTGAATATAACGATGAGATGGTAAGAGAAGCTATCGCCAGAGAAGTAGCAAGAGGCGGGCAGGTTTATTATGTTTATAACAGAGTAAATGATATCGCCGATGTTGCAGCAAGAGTTCAGAAGCTGGTGCCTGAAGTTAACGTATCCTTTGCCCACGGGCAGATGAAGGAGTCAGAGCTTGAGAAGATCATGTACGACTTTATCGACGGAGAGATAGATGTTCTGGTTTCAACAACCATCATAGAGACGGGCCTGGATATCTCAAATGCCAATACCATGATCATCCATGACTCAGATAAAATGGGACTTTCACAGCTCTATCAGTTAAGAGGACGAGTTGGTAGATCCAATAAAACTGCTTATGCATTTTTAATGTATAAAAGAAACAAGATGCTGAGAGAAGTTGCGGAAAAGAGACTGTCTGCCATAAAGGAATTTACTGACCTTGGTTCCGGATTTAAGATCGCCATGCGAGATCTTGAGATACGAGGCGCAGGAAACCTTCTTGGTAAGAGCCAGTCGGGACACATGGCTTCCGTAGGTTACGATCTCTATTGCAAGATGCTTGGAGAAGCTGTAAAGAGGAAGAAGGGTGAAGCCAAAGATTCTCTTCTTGAGGATTTTACAACCAGCGTAGATATAGATGTGGATGCATATATTCCCAGCGAGTATATTTTAAATGAGGAGCAGAAACTGGAAATATACAAGCGAATCGCCGGCATAGAAAATGAGGGCGACAGGGATGATATGCGAGATGAGCTTAAAGACAGATTTGGAGATATACCGGAGTCTGTGGATAACCTTATAAGGATATCTTTAGTTCGTGAAAAAGCACATGCTCTCTATGTTCTTGAGATAAAAGGCGGAAACGGCGAGGTTGTAATTAAGCTAAATAACAATGCAAAGCTGGACGGTGCAAGGATCCCTGAGTTTTTGGGGAAGTACGACGGAAAGCTTGAATTTAGACCTGCAGCATATCCTTTCTTCTTATATAAATATAAGAAAGATCCAAATGTGAATAAAGCTGAGAAACAGCTTATTGAGGATGTGGAAAAGCTTATCGAGGATATGAATATCCTGGAGCTTAAGGAAGTATAAACAGTCTGAACCGGGGAGTGGAAAATTATGGAAGAAGAAATTCAGATAGTTAACGAAAAATACATAACCAGACTTCGTGAACGTGTGGAGAGGAAGCTTGGAGAGACTTCGGGAGCGGTAGAGCCCTTGGATAAAGCTCTCCTGCAGGTAAGAGAACCTGTTAAAAGCCCAAGAGTAGTATACCAGGGAGAACCCGGAGCTTACAGCGAGATGGCGGTTATAGACTTTTTTGGAAAAGGCACAGAGTCTCTTGGACTTGTTCATTTTGAGGATACCTTTAAGATGCTATCTGAGGGAAAGGCTGACTACGCCGTTCTTCCAATTGAGAATTCATCAACAGGTGCAATCAGACAGGTATATGACCTTCTTGCCCAGTACGAGTGCTTTATCGTAGGTGAGACAACAGTCAGAGTAAGGCACAATCTCATGGTTTTGCCGGATGCGGATATTTCTGATATTAAAACTGTCTATTCACATGAGCAGGGAATTTTCCAGTGTGAGCAGTTTTTAAATGAGCATCCGGACTGGGAGAGGGTTCCCCAGGCAGATACTGCGGGAAGTGCCAGAATGGTTTCTGAGCAAAAGGATAAATCTAAGGCTGCTATCTGCTCATCAAGAGCTGCTGAGATATACGGACTTAAGATAATCGCAGAAGCAATAAATACTAACAATAACAACACTACAAGATTCGTAGTTGTTTCACCAAAGCTTGAGCTTAGGGAAAACCGCGACAAGATATGTATAAGTTTTACAACCGCACACAGATCCGGTGCCCTTCATGAGGCCCTTACAGTATTTAGAATATACGGATTGAACCTCGTGCGTCTGGAGTCAAGACCTATCCAGGGCAGAAACTGGGAGTACATGTTCTTTGCTGAGTTCACAGGAGATCTGCAGATGGAAGGAATGAACAGGGTAATACAGGCTCTTATGTGTACAGTTGGTGACATCAGGATATTTGGAAACTTTGAATCCAATCTGGATTAAGATTGCATGAATATGCAAGTTTTTCAAAAACTGTGATAAAATGTTGCTAATGGAGGTGACTGCTTATGTACATTTCAATGCACTGTGTAAATGCGAATAATACTACTCAGGATGAAATCTGTAAGTTTTATGGCATCCACTATGACAACATGTATAGGTCATGCGTTATTTCAACGAACCACCAGCATCACGATTTTGTGATATCCATGACAGAAGAGGATTTTAACGATCTCTACAAGCAGGTTATCACTGCACTTGCAAGTCCCGGCGGGCAGATCATTGAGATGACCAAGGGCAAGGTTTTCAGATGCAGGAAAAATGAGATCCGTCACGGAGAAAATCAGAAGTGTGAGATAAGAAGAGTGACGTTGTGAGTTATGTACATTTGGTAGTGCGTTCGTACTGCTATGGGCAGCTTGTTTTAACTAGAGAAATGGGGAGTAAATGAGTACAAATTTATCTACAAGAATGGAAAAAGTGAGCATCTCTGCCACTTCTGCTTTGTTTGCAAAAGTTGACGAGATGAAAAGAGCGGGGGTAGATGTAATATCATTAAATGTCGGAGAGCCTGATTTTCCGACGCCTGATAACATCAAAGAGGCCGGTATCAAGGCTATAAAAGAGAATTTCACCAAATATACTGCGGGAAGCGGAATTGCGCCCCTGCGGGAAGCGATAACTAAAAAGCTTAAAAAGGATAACGGCTTGTCCTATGAAATGGACGAAGTCGCTGTGGTCGTGGGCGCCAAGCAGGCGCTGTCTGCATCGGTTATGGCAACCTGCGGAGAGGGCGACGAAGTCATCATCCCTATTCCCTGCTATGTTAGCTATGCTGATATCGTAAAGCTTGCCGGGGCAACGCCGGTGCTTGTTAATAAGAACGAAGACTTTTCTCTTAATATAGAAGAGATTAAAAATGCTGTTACGGATAAAACCAAGGCAGTTATCATTTGTAGTCCCGATAATCCTACGGGAGCGGTATTTAGTAGCGAGAGCCTTAAAGAACTGGCTGATCTTGCTGTTTCAAAAGATTTCTTTGTAATTTCCGATGAGATATATGAAAAGATAATATATGGCGAAAATAAGCACGTAAGTATTGCATCTTTCCCCGGGATGAAGGACAGATGCGTAGTTGTTAACGGCTTTTCCAAGACCTATTCCATGACCGGTTGGAGAATGGGCTATGTGGCATCAAGAAAAGATGTGGTTAACGCTGTGATAAAGATTCAGAGCCAGACTACCACAACACCTCCTTCGATCTCGCAGATGGCTTGCCTTGAGGCTTTGAGAGGACCGCAGGATTCAGTTTCCTATATGGTCTCCGAATTTGCCAAGAGAAGAGACTATGTCGAGAAGAGATTAAATGACATTCCGGGAGTTTGCTGCACAGATATTCAGGGAGCCTTCTATGCTTTCTTTGATGTTAGAAGCTACATTGGCAAGACTTTAAAAGACGGAAGCAGGTTTACAAATGATATGGAGGTCTGTGACTACTTACTTAGGGAAAAACATGTGGCATGTATGCCCGGAAGCTGCTATTTTGCGCCGGGATTCATAAGAATTTCATTTGCATCTTCTATGGAGGTTTTAAAGGAAGCATTAGATAGAATAGAAGACGGTTTAAAAACTATTTAAAAACGATTAAACAAACGCGTTTCCGATTGACACGGCAATCTTATTGTTGCTAAAATTTCTTTTGGTATGAAAAAAAACTAAAAGGGAGAGTGACTATGAAACGAGTTAGCAAAAGGTTATACGCTTTTTTGACAGCATTTCTGATTTTGTTTTCAACAATTTTCGGGAATGCTATTTTTGTCTCTAAAGCAAGTGAACCGGCGACTGTCTCTGCGGAGATCAGTCAGAACGACTCAGATGAAAATGGCAGTGGAGAAGCAAAATCTGCCGATGCATCTGATGTGGGGAAAACAGATGAAGAAGTTCAAAAAGATGAAACTTCATCAAATGACGCCGGAGATTTAAAATCCGGTGATGTTACGGAAGAAACAAAGGAAGATGCTTCAAGCGAAGAGGGTAAAACTTCAGAAGTTGAAGTAACAGAAGATGCTTCTGATGCACCTTCTAAAAATGCTGATTCTTCAGATGTTATGAAGACAGATGATGCAGCGGCTGAGGATACAGTCCCTGTTTCAGATGACGCTGATAATGCAGAATCCGGAAAGAGCAGCAAGGAAAACAAGGCTGCAAATGAAGGTGATACTGCAGGCGAAGAGGCATCTGCTGATGGAGAAGAAGCCGAAGCTTATTTTGAGGTGGGCGATGAGCTTACATCCGCACCTGTAAATGGCGATAAAGTGTTCCTTGTTATGAAATCCGGAAATGATGCTGTTACATTTACAGCTACAGCAAATACTAAGACGGATTATAAACTTGAATCTGTTGAATTTGACAAGGATAAGGATCTCGGAGAAAAAGCAATACTATTCGAGGTGGAAGAGGGAGAAGGCTATTTTGCTTTCAAAGATACTGCTACAGGAAAATACCTTTGCGCATATCAGAATGTAGGAAATGGTCTCAAATATGTAGATTCACTTGAAGATGACGCGAAGTGGACTATCACTCCTAATAGTGGCAATAATAAAGGGTTTAACGTTCTTAATGTAAATGCTACTTATGATGGAACTGAGAAGCAGATGCTGAAGAGGAATAATACACTTCTTACAACAGCAAAATATAATTCAAAAAATATCAATAAGCTTGATTTTATAACATATTTTTATTACGGCTCTGCCCTTGGCAGCACTGAGCCTGAGACACCGGTAGATCCTGTGACTCCTAAGGGAACAAAGATTACAGATCGTGAGACTCTTGAGAACGGAACACAGTTTGTTGTTGCACTTACAAAAGATAACAGTGTTATGACAAAAAAAGCTGCAGGCACAGAAAAGAAGCCTACTCTTGCAGCTGTTCCGGGAACACTCAAAGATGATAAGCTCATTGTTGAAAAGAGCGATGAAAACGCTGAGCTTGTAAGCAGTATTGCACTTTTTGCTTTGAATAAGACCGAGACAGAAGGCCAGTACACTATTACAACTAAGGATGGCGAGCAGGAAAAGTACCTTACAACTTCTGCTACAGGATCAGCATTAAAGCTTGTTGATGGAGCAGATGATTATTCTGTATGGACTGTTGAATTTGATGCTGAGGCACAGACATTCCATATTCACAATGTAAAAGCTATCTACAAGGATAAGAATGACAAGGAGTGGAAACAGGCAATTGAACTCTTTAACGGAGCTTTCACTGCTTACAGTTATGAAAAAGGCAATGAAAAGAGTGATGAGAAGAACTTTACTTTGACTTTCTACACTGAGCCTGAAGTGGTAGAGAAGGTAGTAGAAGAGCCTCAGCCTACTGATCCTGTAGAGACAGATACTAATGAGAACACAGAATTAAAGAACGGAGATACAGTAGTAATCTGGTGTAACGGAAATGTACTTAATACTACTGTTATAAAAGATAAGTATCTCGGCGGAACAGAAAAGGCTATATCTGATGATGGCAATCTTGAAATCCCTGACGAGGCAGCAGTTCTTAAAGTAGAGTACGATGAGGCAGCAGGTGCTTTCGCATTTAAGAATGGAGATAAGTATCTTACAACATCTGCTTCTGGCGGAAGTCTTTCTTTTGGTCCAAAGGATGATTGCAGCCTCTGGATTCCTGAAAAGATAGAAAAGGGATTCAAACTTAAGAATGCTAAGGCAGAAAATAGTGGTAAAGCCCAGTATCTTGAGTTTGGTACAAAGTATAAAGATTTTACAACTTATGGATTTAAGGAAAATGATGATCAGTTTGTAGTCAGATTTTTCAATGCAAAAGATTCATATGTTGTAGACGATACCACAACACTTGAAGTTGCTTCATGGGGAGGTAATGCTACTTATGAAAGTGGCACAATGATTATTCCCGGTGACTATATTGACATTAATGACATGCAGGACAAGGATTCAACCTTTATTGCAGTTGTCAGTGGAAATAAAGTTAAGCCATTTATGGTAACAAAAGGTAAGACAGGTTCTGATAACTACTACATGGGTGCAGAGGGAATTGGATCAGGAAGTGATGACTATGTTCAGTTCAAGATGCACTATTCAGGATTCGGAAAGGGAAAGATAGCTTTCAGACTTAGAGGAAGTGGTACTTCAGCAGATTCTTACCAGCTTAAGTATTCAGTAGATGGAAACAAGTTTGAGAATTTCTCTACAGGAAAGTATTCATATAGTTATACAGTTTATGGCGAAGGCGGAGTTCAGAAGGGCAACGTTACAAAAACTAATGAACCTATAAAGAACGGCGTAGCTCCTATGAGCGTTGATAGCCAGTATATCAGCTTTGAATTTGACATTCCAAGGGGCGCTGATAACAACGAATGGCTTTACATAAGACTTATTCCAAGTGATAAGAGAATAAAGGCTAGTGATAAGACCTCAGCAATTGCCAAAGGAGCATCACTTAGAGTAGATTCAGTAAAGGTTACTGCTAGTCCCGTTGTTTCAGAAGAAATCTGTTCTTATGTCAAGGCAGATCCTGCAGCAGGCGCAGCAAGCATAGATGTACCGATCACACTTACATGCGCAACAGAAGGTGCAACAATCTATTATGCATTTGATGACAATGCTACAGATTACAAGGTATATGATCCTGAAAACAAGCCTGTTCTTACAAAGCTTCCTTGTCTTTTGACAACATATGCTACAAAAGACGGTCTTCAGAACAGT
>JAILPB010000056.1 GCA_024690485.1 Butyrivibrio sp.
TTCACTGGCAAATGGGGCAATATCCGATTATATGAACAAGCTCGCCATAAACGAGATGAGCGATTTCTCATATTACGGACTTGATAACAGGATGGCGCCTCTGGCGCTTTCAGGCGTAAATGTCTATACATTAAGGTATGACAATCCCGAAGAGGAAGCCTATGTTCCTGCGGATTATGAGAGAGCCGGTAATTACTATAACTATGCGGTATTTACGGCAAGGAATCCTATAACTTTGGGATATACCTGCGACAATGTAATAGATGAGGATTTATTTGAAGAAATGAGCCCTGTAATGAGGCAGGATGCAATGCTTTCAGGGGTACTTACAGGGGAGGCTTCGGATTACAGCCCCGAATATAACTTTAAATCCTTGGATTTTGAGGTAACCAGAGAAAAAGGCATTAAAGGCGATGGAAACACATTTGTTGTAAAAAAGAAAGACAAAGCTATTACCGTTTCCTTTGCAGGAGATAGCGACGCAGAGACCTATATTTACTTTAGGAACCTTTGGTGCGATACAAAGTCGGATATGGACAATATCTATTTCAATACCTTTGCAGGAGAAAGAATGGTATCTTCCAACGTACTTTCCTATAAAAAACCGGAAAGCCAGTTCTACAGTGGATGGCATGATTATATCGTAAACCTTGGAAGCTGCCCTGAGGGTATAAGCAGGGTTGAGATTGTTTTTCCTGAAAAAGGAAAGTATTCCTGCGACGAGATCGCGGTTTACTGCGAGCCTAACGGAGTTTTACTTGAAAAAATAAGTGATATCTCAAAAAGAAGCATGTACGACGTAGAAACAAACCTTGATCCGGTGTCAAGAATGACAAACAAGGTCACAGGCACAGTAACAGCTGATGGTGACACAAATCTTGTATTTACAATTCCCTATGACAAGGGTTGGAGTCTTAAGGTTGATGGTGAGAAGGCAGAGCTGTCCAAGATGAATGTCATGTATCTTGGCTGTAAGATCTCAGAAGGCGTTCATGAAATAGAGCTTTCCTACCATACACCCGGTCTTTTTGCAGGATTTCTTATTTCGATTGCGGGTATTTTGATATTTGTATTTATATTTTCCCGTAACCTTAGAAAAGTATAAAAACATTGTAAAATACTCATTAATTGAGCTATAATGATTCTAGTTATTTTGTTAACAAATTATACGAAAGGTGGTACAAATTATGCCATTAGTTACAACGACTGATATGTTTAAAAAAGCATACGATGGTGGATATGCTGTTGGTGCATTTAATATCAACAACATGGAGTTCATTCAGGCTATTACAGAAGCTTGTGACGAGCTTAAGTCCCCTGTAATTCTCCAGTGTTCTGCAGGAGCTATCAAGTATGCACAGTTCCCGTACCTTGTAAACATGGTTAAGGCAGCAGCTGAGTCAACATCTATTCCGATCGCTCTTCACCTTGATCATGGTGCAAGCTTTGAAATCTGTAAGGAGTGTATCGACAACGGATTCACATCTGTTATGATCGATGCTTCATCAAAGCCTTACGAAGAGAACATCGAGCTTTCAAAGAAGGTTGCTGAGTACGCTCATTCAAAGGGCTGCACAGTTGAGGCTGAGCTTGGTACTCTTTCAGGTGTAGAGGATGACGTTAATGTAGCTGATGATGCAGCTCAGTATACAAACCCTGATCAGGTTGAAGATTTCATGAAGCGTACAGGTGTTGATTCACTTGCTATCGCTATTGGAACAAGCCATGGTGCTTTCAAGTTTAAGCCCGGCCAGGATCCTAAGCTTCGCCTTGATATCCTTGAAGAAGTTGTTAAGAGACTTCCCGGATTCCCGATCGTTCTTCACGGTTCTTCAGCAGTTCCTCAGAAGTACGTTGGAATCATCAATGCTAACGGCGGCGCTATGAAGGATGCTATCGGTATCCCGGATGAGCAGCTTAGAGCAGCAGCTAAGAGTGCAGTCTGCAAGATCAACATCGATTCAGATCTTCGTCTTGGTATGACAGCAGGTATCCGTCAGCACTTCGCTGAGCATCCTGAGCACTTCGATCCTCGTCAGTATCTTGGCGATGGACGTGCATATGTTAAGGAAATCGTTCATGACAAGATCATCAACGTTCTTGGTTCAGACGGTAAGGCTTGATAACAGGTCTAAACATAAACGCGTGATTACCACGGCCTCAGGGTTTCCTGCAGGTCGTGGTTTTTATTTACGATTTCTTAACTTTTATTCTAACGAATGTTCGTGTAGAATTAACTTAAAGTGGCAAATAGTGAGGTTTTTTCAATGCACAATCAATTAACAAAAAAAGATATTGAAGACATGGAAGCTGAAATAGAGCACAGAAAGGCTGTTGTTCGAAAGGAGCTTTTGGAAGATGTAAAGGAAGCCAGAGCACAGGGCGACCTTAGTGAGAACTTTGAATACTATGCTGCAAAGAAAGCGAAGAATCAGAACGAGAGCAGGATCCGTTTTCTTGAGAGAATGATCAAGACAGCTGAAATAATAGATGATTCCAGCGCAGAAGATGAAGTTGGAATGAACAAGACAGTGACCGTAAGGATTGAAGAAGACGGAAGCGAAGAAGTCTACAAGATAGTCACAACTATGAGGGGAAATGCCCTCAAGGGACTCATCAGCGTGGAATCTCCTCTTGGTAAGCAGCTTATGGGACACAAGGTAGGAGAAAAGCTGACAATAGAAGTAAATAAAGATTACAGCTATGAGCTTACTATCTTAAAGATTGAGAATACTGAGCTCACAGATGAGGATAAACTAAGAGACTTTTGACAAAGCACCCGCAAAAAGGAGGTATCCTATGCACGTTTTTCAGCCTGTGGAACTTGATGATATTTTGGAAGGCGCTTTTCGATTTGGTGGAGATACTTGGGCTCTTCTTACAGCACAGAAGGAAGATAAGGTAAACAGCATGACTGTTGCCTGGGGAGGTATAGTTTACGTATGGAATAAGACCTGTGCTGTAGTTTTTGTAAGAGAGAGCAGATATACCAAAGAGTTTATTGATGCCAGTAAGAGATTTTCTCTTTCCTTTCTGAACAAAGAAGAGTATAAAGACGTGAAAAACTACATGGGAACAGTGTCCGGCCGTGATGAGAACAAGATAGAAAAAGCAGGACTTACGGTAAACTACCATGAGGACATACCGTTCATTGACGAAGCGGACAATGTTATTGTCTGCAAAGTGCTCTATAAGCAACTTATGAAGGAAGAGTGCTGCGTTAATGGCCGAATAATTGCGGATCATTACAGGGATGGAGACTATCATTACGTCTACATCGCCGAGATTAAGCAGGTTATGATTAGATGAGTATTGTTAATAAGAGATCCTATAAGGACATTACGGATTTCATTTTTATTGAGGATGAGCCGGTAAAAGCCGACCTAATCCTTATTCCCGGAGCACCAATAAAGGAACTTGCAGAGCATGGAGCTTTTCTCTGGAAGGCGGGATATGCAGAAAAAATCCTGGCTACGGGAAAGTATTATTTTACATATGATAATCTTTTTCAGGAATTTGAGAAGTTTACGGGCGATGGAAATAACGCCTTAGGAGAAGAAACGGAAGCGCAGTTCTTGAAAAAACTTCTCATAGAGCACGGAGTCAGTGAGAACGCCATAATTACTGAAGAAGAATCCATGAATACATTTGAAAATGCCATAAATGCCGGGAAGCTTTTTAAGGAAGAATATCCGGAAGTAAAGCATATCATTCTGGCTTGTCAGGCATTTCATGCAAGAAGAGCCCTTATGACTTTTCAGTCAGAGCTTAGAGATATAGAGATAACTGTATGTCCAGTGGTTACAAGGGGATACAGCAGAGAAACATGGATGGATACACAAAAAGGCTACAATCTCATAATGGGAGAGCTTCGCAAGTGCGGTGAGTACTTTGCGGGGGAGAGAATGTACAGACTTTGCTGAAATAAACGGCTGTTTGCGATAATCTGTGAGGGGAGAAAATGAGCAAAAAGCAGCTTGAAGTCGGGAATCTTTTGAACTATGTGGTCGAAAATGGTCATTCTTTGGCGGCAATTTTCGATGCAGATGGTTTCTCAGTGTCGTTTCTAACGGATAATACTGAGGAATTAATTGGTGTACCCAAACAGAAAATCCAGAATGATATCTGGACTCTAATTAATATTGGCAAAATAATGGGCTATAATAAGCCTTTATCTAAAGAGAATCTTTTGGACCTTAAAGTAAATGAGAGATATGACGCGGATTTACTTGAGGTCGTCAATCAGGCAACCGGAGAAAACATGTACTTTAGAGGAAGTGTAAAGAAGGTTAAATCCGGTGATTCTGAAAACTTCATGCTTGTATGGACAGACAGGACAGATGAAGTAACGAGGAATAAGCAGATGGAAGAGATGATCGCGGTGGCAAATGCTGCAAATGAAGCAAAGACGAGCTTTCTTGCAAATATGTCCCACGATTTCAGAACTCCCATGAATGCAATTACAAATTTCAATCTTTTAATTGCTAAAAATTCCGCAAATCCACAAAAAATAAGAGATTATACACATAAAATAGGACTTGCCTGCCAGAATCTGCTATCTCTTTTAAATGATGTTCTTGATATGAGTAAGATTGAGAGCGGCAAGACAAAGCTTTCTTCAGAGGAATTCGCGCTTGGACTGTTACTTGAGGAAGTTAATTCTGTAATAGCCTTTCAGGCAAAGGGAAAGCAGCAGGATTATCAGGTTCATTCTGGTGGAATGCAGCAGGATATTTTCCTCGGAGATAAGCAAAGAATCAATGAAGTTCTCGTAAATATTCTTGGAAATGCTGTTAAATACACGCCTGAGGGCGGAAGGATTGATCTTTATATAAGTGAGGAAAAACAGCCTACAGGTGATTACTGGGATGTAAAATTTGTTGTAAAAGATAACGGCGTTGGCATGAGTAAAGAATACCAGCGAAGTCTCTTTGAGGCGTTTACAAGAGAAGAGAAGGAGTCCACCAAGGGAATACAGGGAACAGGTCTGGGAATGGCAATTACCAAGAACCTTGTTGAGATGATGGGCGGAACCATCAAGGTGGATTCAGTGGAAGGAAAAGGCTCAGCCTTCGAAATAACTTTAAGGCTTATGAGCGTAAACCAGGATCAGGGAGATTTCTGGAGCAATCATGGAATCCACAGAATCCTTGTAATAGATGATGATGTGCAGGAATGTGAGAAAATTGAGACTGCTCTTCATGATACGGATGTGGAAATCTTTTTTTCCACTAGCGGATACAAGGCATTACACCTTATTGAAATTAGTGATCAGGAACACAGAGGGTTTGATGTAATCCTACTTGGAATGCAGATACGCAGTATAAGCTGTTTTGAACTCGCAAAGAGGATAAAGTTTAAACAGCTTAGCTCTTCGCCTATTTTATTACTCCTTACGGATGACTGGGAATATATAGCCGAGGATGCCAGGGAAGCAGGCATATTTGACTTTGTACAAAAGCCGTTTTTCATGTCCACATTCCAGCAGCTGGTTGAAGATATCGTAAACAGAACCAGTACCGTTAAGAAAAAGACCAAGAATGAACCACTTGAAGGTATGAGATTCCTTGCAGCTGAAGATAATGACATTAACGCGGATATACTAACTGAGCTTATGGGAATAGAAGGAGCAAAGATAGAAAGGGCTATTGACGGAAATGCGGTCGTTGATATGTTTTACAGATCTGCTCCCGGTTACTAT
The DNA here is from genome assembly GCA_024690485.1 of Butyrivibrio sp. Lineage (GTDB taxonomy): Bacteria > Bacillota > Clostridia > Lachnospirales > Lachnospiraceae > Butyrivibrio. The sequence goes on from JAILPB010000056.1 coordinate 5,702, forward strand.
GACATGATACTTATGGATATTCAGATGCCGGGAAAAAACGGCTATGAAGCAGCCAAGGCTATACGGGACCTTGACAGGGAGGATGCAAAGACAATTCCCATTATAGCCATGACTGCAAACGCTTATGCTGATGATGTTCAGAAGGCTCTTCAGAGTGGAATGAATGCCCACGTCGCAAAGCCAATAGATATGAAGATCGTAGAGGAAACTATCTCTGAAATCAGAGAAAATAGGCGGTCGACATAAATATTGATAAATGCTATTATATTCTGAGTAAAAAATAAAATGGAGCAGATATTAAATATGAAAAAAGCACTGATCATAGGCGCAGGTCCTGCAGGACTTACAGCTGCATATGAGCTTCTTGATAAGTCACAGGACATAGAGGTTACTATTTTTGAGGAAAGTGATAAGTTTGGAGGCATTTCCCGCACTGTTGAGTATAAGGGCAACAGAATGGATATGGGTGGCCACAGATTTTTCTCAAAGGTACCTGAAGTAAACGAGTGGTGGGATAAGATGCTTCCCAAGCAGGGAAGTCCCTCTTACGATGATATTGTTTTAAAGAGAACATCAACACTTACTGAGGGTGGTCCCGATCCTGAAATAGAAGACAAAGTAATGCTTAGAAGAAATCGTATTTCCAGAATTTTCTTCAACAGCAAGTTCTTTGATTATCCCATCAGCTTAAAGGTTGAGACCTTTACAAATATGGGACTTGGAAACACCATTGTTGCAGGTTTTTCCTATATTAAATCTTTGATTTTCAAGCGCAAAGAGAAATCTCTTGAGGATTTCTATGTAAACCGTTTTGGTAAAAAGCTCTACTCAATGTTCTTTGAGCACTACACAGAGAACCTTTGGGGCAGACATCCCAGCCAGATCGATCCCAGCTGGGGCGCACAGAGAGTTAAGGGCGTTTCCATCATGGCAGTACTTGCCAACGCTTTTAAGAAAAAGAGTGGTAAGACAGGCGGAAAGGTAGAGACTTCTCTTATTGAAGAGTTCAGCTATCCTAAGCTTGGTCCCGGACAGCTCTGGGATGTAACTGCTGCTGAAATTGAGAAAAAGGGCGGAAAAATCCTTAAGGGTGCAAAGGTTATCAAAATCAACAAAGACGGAGATCACTTAACCGGTGTAACTTATGTTAAGGATGGACAGGAAGTTACTGTAGAAGGTGATTACATCATCAGTTCAATGCCTATTAAGGATCTCGTGGCAGGTATGAATGATGTTCCTGCTGATCCTGCAAGAATAGCGGCAGGTCTTCCTTACAGAGACTACATGACTTTAGGTGTTCTTATTCCTCACCTTAATCTGGTAAATAAGACCAATGTCAGAACAATCGGCAATATCGTGCCTGATAACTGGGTATACGTGCATGACCGCAACGTAAGCATGGGACGTTTTCAGATCTACAATAACTGGTCTCCTTACCTTGTTAAGGATATCGATCATACAGTATGGATGGGACTTGAGTACTTCTGCAACGAAGGCGATTCCATGTGGAGTATGACAGATGATGAGTTCGCTAAGATGGCTATCAAAGAGATGGTTAAGATCAACCTCATTGATGAAGAGAGCGAAGTTATCGATTACCACGTAGAGAGAGTTAAGAAAGCATATCCTGCTTACTTTGATACATATGATGAGATGGATACACTTGTTGATTACCTCAACACCATCGATAATCTCTACTGCGTAGGTAGAAATGGTCAGCACAGATACAACAACATTGACCATTCAATGTGCACTTCTTTTGAGACAGTAAAAAATATCTTGAGTGGAACAAGCGACAGAAGCAATATATGGAGCGTAAACACTGAAAAGGAGTATCATGAATCTACTGAATCCGAGAGCGGACAGGATGAATTGGAAATAGATTAAATTATTTGGGTGTCATTATGCTTAGGCATAGTGGCACCTTTGTGCTAAGAAGGAGGGAGAAACGTGGTCAATTACAAGCACATTACAGATGAAACCTATTGGATTGGAGGAAGTGACAGAAGACTTTCAAGATTTGAGAACATCTTTCCATTAAGGGATGGCGTATCCTACAACAGCTATGTCATCATGGATGAAAAAATAGCCCTTTTTGATACAGCGGATATCTCAATTTCAGATCAGTTCCTTGAGAACCTTAAGGGATTACTTGGAGATAAAAAACTCGACTATTTGATAATCAACCATATGGAGCCGGATCATTGCTCACAGATTGCTAATGTTGTGGCGCTTTATCCGGATGTTACTCTTGTTGGTAATGCTAAGACATTTACGTTCCTTTCACAGTTTTTCCCGGAACTTAATGACCAGACAAAGCAGACTATTGCTGAGGGTGAGGAGCTGAGCCTTGGAAAACATACACTTACCTTTGTTATGGCTCCCATGGTTCACTGGCCGGAGGCAATGTTTACATATGATAAGACTACGGGAGCACTGTTTAGCGCAGATGCTTTCGGTACCTTTGGAGCTATAGATGCGGGAATTTTTGCCGATGAGTATGATTTCGAGAAGAGATTTTTGGATGAAGCAAGAAGATACTATGCAAATATAGTAGGAAAATACGGAATGCAGGTACAGGCTGTTCTCAAAAAGGCGGCAGGTATTGATATTAAGTATATCTGCCCTCTTCACGGACCAATCTGGAGAGAGAATATTGCATGGTTTATTGATAAATACCAGAAGTGGAGCACATACGAGCCGGAGGATGATGAGATTGTTGTTATCTATGGCAGTTTGTACGGACACACTGAGAGCGCAGCCCAGAAGGCAGCAGAACTTTTAAGAGAAAAGAGTGGAAAGGCAGTCAGAATATATGACGTATCCCAGACTCATCAGTCAGAACTCATAGCTGAGATCTGGAGATGCAAAAAGATAGTACTTTTCTGCCCTACATACAATAACGGAATCTATATTCCTATGGAGAACCTGATAAGTGATATGGTAGCTCTCACAGTGCAGAACAGAGTGTTTGCTCTGGCTCAGAACGGAAGCTGGGCTCCTGCGTCAGGAAAGCTTATGACAGAGAAGCTGTCTACGCTAAAAAATGTGAATATAGTTGAGCCTATGCTCACTATAAAGAGTGCACTTCATGAGACAGATGAAGCTGAGCTTAACGCCTTCGTGAATGCTGTCGTTGAGGCATAATAAATTTTAAAGTCCTTCACGTATACTTCTCAAAGAGTTGATACAAGGAGGCAAGGAGGAATAATGAAAGAGTTTTTAAAAAGAAAAAATATCGTTATCTCGGGGAAAAGATACGGTATTGAAGCACTGTCCGCAATGGCGCAGGGATTGTTTGCGTCGCTCCTTATCGGAACGATCCTGAACACAATCGGCACACAGTTTGGAATAGCATGGCTGTCTGAAATCGGAAAGTATGCTTCATCCATGAGCGGAGCAGCTATGGCAGTTGCAATCGGATATGCACTTCAGGCACCACCGCTTGTACTGTTTTCATTGGTAACTGTTGGTTATGCGGCAAATGCTCTCGGAAGCACAACACTTTCTGGTGGCGCCGGAGCAGGCGGACCGTTGGCGGTTCTTTTTATAGCTATCTTGGCGGCGGAGTTTGGTAAAGCCGTTTCTAAGGAGACAAAGGTAGATATTCTTGTGACACCTATTGTTACTATCCTTGTAGGTGTTGGCCTTGCATACCTTATTGCTCCCGCAATCGGAACAGTAGCTTCATCTGTAGGAAGCGTTGTTATGTGGGCAACAGAGCAGCAGCCATTCCTTATGGGAATCGTAGTGTCCGTGGTTGTTGGTATAGCCCTTACACTTCCCATTTCTTCAGCAGCTATCTGTGCAGCCCTTGGACTTACAGGTCTTGCAGGCGGTGCAGCAGTGGCAGGATGCTGTGCTCAGATGGTTGGTTTTGCTTTCATGTCATTTAAGGAAAATAAGTGGGGAGGCCTGGTATCTCAGGGTATCGGAACCTCAATGCTTCAGATGGGAAATATTGTTAAGAATCCCAAAATCTGGATCGCACCTATTCTGACAAGTGCAATCACAGGACCTATTGCTACCTGTGTATTCCATCTTCAGATGAATGATCCTGCAAGTGCGGTGGCATCCGGTATGGGTACCTGCGGACTTGTTGGTCAGATCGGAGTATATGCAGGCTGGGTAAATGACGTAGCGACAGGTGCAAAGGCAGGAATCACAGGATTTGACTGGCTTGGTCTTATTCTTATCTGCTTTGTATTACCTGCAGTTCTTACATGCATATTTGGTGCATGCTTTAGAAAAATTGGTTGGATTAAGGAAGGTGATCTTACACTTTCTTAATATAAGTAACATAGCTTTGTTTTTTTAATTAGGTAGGAGCTTTTTATGAGAAATGTAACACTTGGCAAGACTGGTATAACTGTGCCTCAGAATGGATTCGGTGCACTTCCGATCCAGAGAGATAACATGGAAACCAGTGTGGAAATCTTGAGAAAAGCTTATGAGGGTGGAATTACATACTTTGATACTGCAAGAGCATATAGTGATAGCGAAGAAAAGCTTGGAGAGGCTTTTTGGGGCTATGTAAAAAGAGGAGATATCTATATTGCTACAAAGACGGCAGCTAAGACTCCTGAGCAGTTTTGGAAGGATCTGGAGACATCACTTAGTAAGCTTAAAACAGATTACATTGATGTATATCAGTTTCACATGGTAACAGAGTGCTGGAGACCCGGTGATGGCAGCGGCATGTACGAGTGCATGGTTGAGGCTAAAAAGCAGGGTAAGATAAAGCATATCGGTGTTACATCTCATAGAATTGCTGTTGCTATGGAGTGCGTAGAGTCAGGATTATACGAGACTATGCAGTTTCCTTTTAGCTATCTTGCGGATGAGAAAGATATTGCTCTGGTTAAAAAGTGCGAGGAGCTGAATGTTGGCTTTATTGCTATGAAGGGTCTTGCAGGTGGGCTGATATCCAACTCCGAGGCTGCCATGGCATTTATGACTCAGTATCCTAACGTGGTTCCCATCTGGGGCGTTCAGAGAATGAGCGAGCTTAATGAGTGGCTCTCATTCTTTGAGAAGGAGCCTGTCATGACTCCTGAGATAGAAAGCTTTATTAAGAATGAGCAGAAGGAACTGTCAGGTGATTTCTGCAGAGGCTGCGGATA
>JAILPB010000097.1 GCA_024690485.1 Butyrivibrio sp.
GATGGTCATATAATCATGCTCCTTTCCAATCAAATAAAGTAAAATCTTTGTAAATTGTACGTGAATACAGTTTACGATTCAACCTTAACAATAATTATAAAAGAACTTGCGCCATAAATCAGGCCTTATATCATCTGAAAATGTTTCAAAGCATCCTCTATTGCTTTAACCTTTTGGCCGGCGGCATATCGTTCGTCGCATTTAAATCAGCTTCGCTTCATGAAGTTTGGACAATAATACTACCGTCTCGACATGAACCGTGTGCGGGAACATATCCACAGGGCGGACTTTTTGGAGAGTATATCCGCCGTCTGCAAGGATTCGTAGGTCTCTTGCAAGGGTGGCTGAGTCACAACTTACATAGACGATTCTGTCGGGAGACATCTTTAGCATTGTATCAAGGCAATCCTTATCGCATCCCTTTCTTGGAGGATCTACGACAATTACCTCCGGATGGAGTGCTGCTTTGCGTGAATCCCCTGGCTTTTCCTCTGATGCAGGTGTGTTATCCACATTTTCTTCTGCGAAGAGATTCTTATCCACATTTTTATCCACTAACTTTCCGGAGTAAAAATCAGGAAGTACTTCCTCTGCCTTACCTACATAGAAAGTTGCATTAGTAATATTGTTTTTCTTGGCGTTGTCTCTGGCATTGTCGATAGCCTGAGGGATTACCTCTACGCCGTAAACGTGCTTTGCCTTTTTGGCCATGGATAAACTTATGGTTCCTATTCCGCAATACAGATCCCAAACAGTTTCTTTTCCTGTAAGACCCGCATAATTAACTGCTATATTATAGAGTTTCTCCACTTGAACGGGATTAACCTGATAAAAGGATAAGGGTGAGATGCTAAACTCTATTCCACAGAGAGTATCTGTGATAGCATCCTGTCCCCATATGGTATGAACCTCATCGCCCAAGATGACATTTGTTTTCTTAGTGTTAATATTCACACTGATACTCTTCATTCCTTTTATCTTGTTCAGAACATCAACAAGCTCATTCTGCTTTGGAATATATTCTTTAGCTTTACTGCAATTTAATACAAGACAAACCATGAGCTCACTGCTGGTAAATCCCTTACGAATAAGTACGTGCCTTACAAGACCCTTCCCACTTACTTCATCATAGGCCTTTATTCCATATTTTTTCATATGGCTTAGCACTGCATTTAATATCGCACGGTTTTCTTTGATGCCAAGAAGGCAATCCTCCACGGGAATAATAGCGTGCGTTCTCCCTGCGTAAAATCCGGCGATCAGCTCACCGTTTTTATCAGTGCCAATAGGGAACTGAGCTTTATTTCGATATCTATAACAGGTGTCGCCATCCATACCAATAGCCGGCTCCATGATAGAGTCTATGAAATCAGCCTCAAATCCGCCCAGTCTCACGATGTTGTTGCGAACCTTATTCCGTTTAAATTCCAACTGTTTTTCATAAGACATATTCTGAATCTGACATCCACCGCAGGCTCTGGATACAGGACACTTGGGAGTCACTCTGTAGGGTGATGCCTCTATTACCTGATCCAGATGAGCATAGGCGTAATTCTTCTTACTTTTCATAACAGATGCTTTTATAGTATCTCCTATAACCGCATCCTTTATAAAAAGGGTATAGCCATCAATTTTGCCAATACCCTCTCCGTCATTTCCTATGTCTTCGATTTTAACTGTTAATACGTCGCCCTTATTATAGGGTGCACCGCTTACTTTCTTTGCCATTTAATCTCCATTTACCTGGTAATGATTCTATGTAACTACAAACCAATTGTTATTTTTATTCTTTCCAATGGAGTCTGTGAAGTTCGCCTTCTTCCTCCATTCCGGGAAAGCCGTTCTGTCTTAAGGCTTCATACAAAACAATCGCTACTGAATTAGACAGATTGAGGGATCGTATATCGTGACCCATGGGAATGCGAATGCAGTCCTCTTCGTGCTCTACTAAGATCTCTTCCGGGATTCCTGCGCTCTCCTTTCCAAACATGATGAAATCATCAGGTCCAAAGGATACCTCTGTGTAGGAACGCTTAGCCTTTGTAGTAGCTAGCCACACCTTTGCTCCGGGATGCTTACTTACAAACTCTTCATAGTTTGTATAACGTGTGTAATCCAATTTATCCCAGTAATCCATTCCTGCTCTTTTTAAATCTTTTCCCTTAAGGGCAAATCCCAAGGGCTCTATCAAATGAAGGCTGCTGCCTGTGGCAGCGCATGTCCTTCCAATGTTTCCTGTGTTCTGCGGTATTTCCGGCTGATGTAAAACTATATGCATTATCACTCCTAAAACTATCAAACTTCTTCGTCACTATCCATAGATGCGGATTTTGGAATTGAGAAAATAAACTCCGTTCCAACACCTACAGTACTTATGACATTTATGTTTTCTCCGTGGGCTCTGATTATCTCCTTAACGATAGCCAGTCCAAGACCTGTGCCCTTCTTATCCTTACCTCTTGAAGTATCGGATTTGTAGAATCTCTCCCAGACCATCTTCTGGTCTTCCTTGGGGATTCCGATTCCACTATCCTTTACGGATACAAAAACCTTGTTCTTTTTCTCTGTGGTTTCAATCTTAATAACAGAGTCGTGATGACTAAATTTAATGGCATTATCCAAAAGATTATATAACACCTGTTGTATTTTACTCATATCCGCAAATACAAGCATTTTGTCATCTGTAAGCACAAGTTCGATAGCAATTGTTTTTTGTCTGCAGGTCATTTCAAATGAAGCTGCTGTATTTCGTATCACCTGATTTATATCAAACTCTGTCTTCTCAAGAAGCATGCCACGGGCATTTAAGTTATTAAGTGTAAGAAGACCGTTTGTAAGTTTGGTTAGTCTATCTGTCTCGTTCAGTACAATGCCAAGATATTTATCGTGCATCTCCGGAGGAATTGTTCCATCCAGCATAGCTGACAGGTATCCTCTTATGGATGTAAGAGGAGATCTGAAATCGTGAGATACATTTGCCACAAATTTTTTCTGGTCATCCTCCTGTCTTGCTATCTCTCCTGCCATATAAGACAGAGACGCCGCAAGATATCCCATCTCATCCTCAGACTCGACCGAGAACTCGTAGTCCATGTTTCCTATGGCATATTGCTCTGTTGCCTGAGTTATCCTCCTTAAGGGAATATATACAAGCTCCGTAAAGAAAATCAAAATGATCAGAGAAAGTAAGAATAACACAACAAGCATCAAATATGAAATATTTAAAAATTCATCTGCCTTGTGTCTTATCTGACTCATGGGTACATGGATCACAACATAAGCCTGTACTTTATAGCTTGCAGTGATCGGCGCGAACACGCTTAAGTTGTCCTCGCTAAAGGAATTGAAAAAATTACCGATTGTATAATAGCTTCCTGCAGTAATCGTTGGATCAAACCCATCAATCTTGATCTCTTCACTTTGCTCAATAGTTCTTGATGAATCAAGAACCAGTCGACCGGACGGGTTTACTATCCAGATCTTTGCTCCGTTCATGTACTTTGAAAGAGCGGTAAGCTGCTGCATAACTGCATCAAGGGAAGTTTCAGAATTATACAGATCTGCTGCATAGGTATTTGCTATCTGTGTGGCTTCAGCATAGAGACTTTCCGCGGTATTACGCCTTACATGTTCAACTGTCATGTTGGACACAAAGGTTGCAACCATGATGAAGCCGAATATTCCAAAAAGCAGATATGCTATTAAAAATTTCAGATACAGAGTACGCTTCATTTGTGCCTTTCTCCATCTATTTTCTGAAAATCATTATATCATAGATTATTGTTTTCCTCAGAAAAACAGGAATCGCATTGGACATAGATAAACCCCCGAAACCGAATAAATTCAGCCCCGAGGGTTATTGTTACATTTATATTAACATATATTACTATTTAATTACAGCCTTGAATTGATCAAGAAGTGCCAGCATGGATTTTTCATCCATCATTCCAAAGGACATAAGTGACTTAAGAGGCATAAAGTTGACCATTGCCTGCATCATCTCATCTCCAACAGCTTCGTTAGGATCTCCAAAAGGTGAATCCTGCATTGCTTTTCTTAAAGCCTCTCCCATGATAGGTGCTGTTACAGGGTTAGCAAGGAGCTCACCAACTGTGATAGATGAATCCATTCTCATTGGTTTGATCTTCTTTGTCTCAAAGCTGATCTCTTCTCTGAGAGTTATGTTATCACTTGCATTACCGATAAGAAGCTCATATTTTCCTGAAGGAGCAAACCAGTCATTCATGCGCTCTTCATAATAGGAAAGTGCTCTTGAATCGATTTCCATAGAAACGGTCTTGGTCTCTCCGGGAGCAACTTCAACCTTTGCAAAGCCCTTAAGTTCCTTCACAGGTCTGTCAGGGGTTCCGTTAAGGTCACCAACATAGAGCTGAACTACTTCTTTACCTACAACTTTTCCTGTGTTCTTCACATCAACTGAAACAGTTATCCTGGAATCATCAGTCATCTTGTCAGATGAGAGCTTCACATTTGAAAGCTCAAAGGTTGTATAGGAAAGACCGTGTCCAAATGCCCAGCGCACAGGCATCATCTTCTTATCATAATATCTGTATCCAACATACACACCTTCTGCGTAGTTGCAGATCTCAGGATCAGAGTTGAAGTTCAGATATGAAGGATTGTCCTGAACTCTCATAGGGAATGTCTCAGCAAGATGTCCGCTGGGGTTCTTCTCGCCATAGAGAAGCTGGTCTGTAGCTTCACCAACACCCTGACCACCAAGATACATCTCAAGGATTGCTGCTACATCCTCTGCCCAAGGAGTCTCAACGGGACTTCCATTGTGAAGCACAACAACCACATTCTTGTTTACTTCTGCAATGGCACTTATAAGCTCGTTCTGAGCTGCAGGCATGTTCATGTTCTTTCTGTCGTAGCCCTCGGACTCGATAACATCAGGAAGGCCTGCAAAAATAACTACTACGTCAGCACCCTTAGCAGCTGCAACTGCCTTGTCCAGCTCAGCCTTATCAAGAGGCTCATCTTTCTGAGCAGGGAATCCCTTTACATACTCAACATTTCTGCCCTTTGCCTTTGCTGAATCAAGAGCACTTGTAACCTTGGAAGAATTGATATGGCTTGATCCGCCGCCCTGGTATCTGGGACTTTCAGCATACTCACCGATATATACAATCTTCTTAGAAGGATCAAGCGGAAGTATTCCGTCGTTCTCAAGAAGAACTCCACACTCAGCTGCAAAAGCTATTGCCTTCTCGTGATCTGCATCACGGTCAAATACAACACCTTCCTTCTTATTATCATGATAATCATAAACAACCTTAAGAATTCTCTCGCAGCATCTGTCAACAAGCTTCTCATCGAGGCTTCCGTCTTTTACTGCTGCAATAATCTTCTGGTCGTTTACTTCTGTGTTTCCGGGCATCTCCAGCTCAAGTCCAGCTCTTACTCCCTGTACTCTGTCATCAACTGCACCCCAGTCTGTCATAACAAATCCTTCAAATCCCCAGTCATCGCGGAGAACCTTTGAAAGTAGCCACTCATTATCTGAAGCATATGTTCCGTTGATTCTGTTGTAAGAACACATAACAGTCTTGGGCTGAGCTTCCTTAACTGAAATCTCAAATGCCGGGAAATAAATCTCGCGGATTGTTCTCTCAGAAGCAACTGAGTTGTTGCTCATTCTGTAGTACTCCTGATTATTCAGCGCAAAGTGCTTAATGCTTGTTCCAACGTGCTTAGACTGAACACCGTTAATATATGCTGCGGACATCTTACCTGCAAGGAACGGATCCTCTGAAAAATACTCGAAGTTTCTTCCGCAAAGAGGACTTCTCTTAATGTTTACAGCAGGTCCAAGTACGATTGAAAGATTCTCAGCCTGGCACTCATCGCCAATAGCCTCACCCATTTTTCCTATCATCTCCGTATCAAAACTTGATGCTGTAGCACAAGCTGCAGGGAAACAAACTGCCTTGATACTATCATTTACTCCAAGGTGGTCTGCCTCTTCATCCTGCTTTCTGAGGCCGTGAGGGCCATCCGACATCATAAAGCGCGGAATTCCAAGCCTCTCAACAGCTTTTGTATGCCAAAAGTCTGCTCCACCGCACAGTGAAGCTTTTTCTTCAAGAGTCATCTCTGATACTAATTTCTTTACATCTGTTGCCATAACCCAAATACCCTTTCCCCGGCAAGCCGGTCTTATCTTATGTAAAAATTTTATTGCCTAACAATATAATCTTAACAAGATACAGCTCCAATGATAAAATATTTTTATTAAATATATATGATTTCACTGATAAAAATTGGTATGGATATTTTAAGAACATTTTAAGAACAAAATGGAGAAAAAGATGTCGAAACAGGCATTTCAACCGGAAACAGATTCCGAAAAATCTCAGAGAATTAAGAAAAATCTGGATAAGCTAGACAGACTTATTAAAAGCGAATATAAGCAGATACAGAATTCTATCGATCAGCATATTTTCATGTCCAAGGATACCCCCGGCCCCGATAACGGAACCCGCAGAATTCAAGAAAAGGCGACTTACTATTATGTAGCTTCGGGAGACATTGTCCGAGTCGATGAAATAATTTCTAACAGTATGGAAAACATGGCCACTAAGCCAGTTCCCGGCGCTGATGAAGTTGGTGATGTGTCAGAAAATCCGGTTTTATTTGCAAAGTATCTGCTGATAGCCAATGTAACACTTGCCACAAGAGCAGCTATAGATGGTGGCCTTGCAGAGCACATAGCCTACGCCATGAGTGACGGCTACCTCAGATACATGGATAAACTTAATGACATTCAGAAAATTTACCTATTAAGTAGCAAAGCACTGCGTGATTTTACCTACGCAGTGCATGACTATACTTATAGAAATTGCAGTCCCATTACCAAGTCCTGCTGTGATTATATTATGAGGCACCTCCATGACAATATCACAATGAGCACATTGTCTGATGTTGTAGGAAGGTCTGCCAACTACATCTCCGATGTTTTCTCGAAGGAGCTTGGAATGCGCCCAACGATTTTTATCAGGGAGAAGAAACTGGAATATGCCAGAACACTTCTTGATACAACCGGTCTGTCAATATCAGCTATATCAGACCTCTTGGCTTTCCCCAGCACCAGCAGCTTCATTAATTACTTTAAGAAAAAGTACGGCTGCACTCCGCTGGCTTTCAAAAAAGACAAGCTCTCTATGCGCTGACCTCAAACTTGTAGCCGATTCCCCAGATAGTAGCTATTCTCCAGGTATCGTGGTCCTTTATTTTTTCGCGGAGACGCTTGATATGAACATCTACAGTTCTAGTGTCTCCCACATATTCGTAGCCCCAGATCTGGTCGAGGAGCTGCTCTCTGGTGAACACTCGGTTCGGTGATGATGCCAGGAAATACAATAGTTCCAATTCCTTCGGCGGCATATCAATTCTCATCTTGTGATAAGTAACTGAGTAGTTGGTCATATTGATTTCGAGGTCTTCATATCTCACAACCTTATCGTCTGACTCCTCTACTTCAGTTGTAATAGGCTTATATCTTCTAAGAACAGCCTTTACTCTGGCCACAAGCTCCTTTGAATCAAAGGGCTTTTCCATGTAATCGTCTGCTCCCATCTCAAGTCCCAAAACCTTATCAAAAACCTCTCCCTTTGCTGAAAGCATAATGATCGGAGTCTGAGACTTTGTTCTGACTTCTCTGCAAACCTGATATCCGTCGATACCGGGAAGCATCAGATCAAGGAGAATGAGATTGGGCTGAAAAGTATCCACTGCAGCAAGTGCAGACTCGCCATCTCCCACGATCAGAGTCTCAAAGCACTCCTTTATCAGATAAAGAGAGATGAGTTCAGCAATGTTGCTGTCATCATCAACAATTAAAATCTTTTGTTTGCTTACCATAAAACCTCCCTCAAAACATTGTTACTTCATGAAAGTAACAATGGTAACACCTGAATCTCCCTCACCAAATTCGCCAAGCTTAAATGATTTAACATATGGAGCCGACTTAAGGTGATCATGAACTGCCTGCCTTAGTATGCCGGAGCCCTTACCGTGAACAATACGAACACTGGGCAGATGTGACACGTAGGCGCTGTCCAAATATTTATCCAGCTCAGCAATTGCATCCTGGCTGTTTAATCCGATCAGATTGAGCTCTGTCCTTATATTACTTGCTTTTGACAGATCCATCTTGTGCTGTCCGTAGAACTTCTTCATCTGTTCTTTGCCATTTTCTTCTTTTATAAGTTCAAGGTCATTAATGTTAGCCCTTGATTTCATAATACCACATTGCACCATAAGATTCCCGTCTTTATCGGGCTTTGAACTGATGGTACCTTTAAGTCCCATGGAAATTATGCGCACAGAATCTCCAAGCTTTATCTGACTGGGTTTCAGTGCTTTGTGAGTTGCCTTATCCTTTTTATTCTTTATGGCAAGCTTCTCGTTTTTAGCTGAGATCTTCTGATTAACGCCCTGTCTAGCACGCTCAAGCTCCTGCATAGGAATGCCGGCTTCAGCCTTTCTAACGGTTCGGATGGTTTCATCCATGGTGTCTTTTGCTTCCTGAAGAATAGCTCTTGCCTCTTCATTAGCTTCTCTAAGAATCCTCTCCTTAGATTCATCAAGCTTATCCTGCTTTTTCTTGAGCTCTTCCTTAAGGGATTCCACCTCTTTTCTATAACGCTCAATCTCTAGGCGTTCATTCTCAATAGTAATCCTGCTGCTCTCAAGGTCAGAAAGGAGGTCCTCAAACTTGCGGTTGTCCTGACTTATCTGCTCTCCGGCTGCATCAATGATATCCTGTGACAGGCCAAGTCTCTTAGAAATCGCAAAGGCATTACTCTTACCGGGAACACCAATAAGTAGCCTGTATGTGGGCCTTAAGGATTCTACATCGAACTCGCAGCTGGCATTCTGAATTCCTTCAGTTGTAAGGGCATAAACCTTAAGCTCACTGTAGTGAGTTGTGGCCATAGTCCTGATTCCGCGCTGATGGAGATTGTTAAGAATGGAAATAGCAAGGGCAGCTCCCTCTGTAGGATCCGTACCTGCTCCAAGCTCATCGAAAAGACACAGTGAATCCTCATCTGCTTCTTCAAGTATTTTTACTGTGTTTGTCATATGTGATGAAAAAGTAGACAAACTTTGCTCAATACTCTGCTCATCACCTATATCAGCATAAACTTCCTTAAAAACTGAAAGCTCAGATCTATCTCCTGCGGGAATAGCAAGACCTGCCTGTCCCATAAGTGTGAGAAGTCCCACGGTTTTTAAGGTAACTGTCTTACCACCGGTGTTAGGTCCTGTGATTATGATCATGTCAAAATCTTTGCCTGCATAAACATCAATAGGCACTGCCTTTTTCTTATCAAGCAGGGGATGACGGGCTTTTATAATATTGAAATAATGGTCCTCGTTAAAAGTGGGCGTGATGGCGTTCTGATCAAGAGCAAGCTGAGCCTTTGCAAAAACAAAATCCAGCTCAGTCATAATCTTGGAATTATCTGAAAGGGCGGAAACATAGCTTCCACACTCCGCTGACAGATTGGAAAGTATTATTTCTATTTCAGCTTTTTCCCTGATAGCAAGCTCTCTTATCTTGTTATTTAGTTCTACAATCACGCTTGGCTCTATAAAAAGAGTGGAGCCTGTAGAGGACTGATCATGAACAATACCATTTACCTGATTCTTATACTCGGCTTTTACGGGGATGCAGTATCTGTCTCCGCGCATTGTTACAACTGCTTCCTGGAGATATGAGCGAAGTGATCCGTTCACCATCTTCCCAAGCTGGTCATGAATTCTGTCGCCTGTAATCTGCATGTCGCGTCTGATACTTCTAAGGGCGGGACTTGCATCAGATGCGATCTCATCCTCAGATATGATGCATCTTCTTATCTCTGCTGCCACAGGAGTCAGAGGCTCAAGTCCATCAAAATAGTCAGTTAGAACATCTCTTACTTCGTCGTCTCTGTCGGCTCTTCCGTAGCTTTTTACTCTGTTTACATTATCCAAAAAGCTGGCAATATTAAGGAGCTGCGCAGCATCAAGAGAGCTCTCTATCTTAAGAGCCTTCAAATATCCGCTTAAATCTCTGTTACTTCCAAATGAAACCGATCCTTTTTTGAAGATCCTTGAAATTGCAGCCTCAGTCTTTTGCAAATTTCTTCTGATTTCTCTGATATCTGATGAGGGAAGAAGCTCCCTGCACATTTTTCTACCCGGTTCTGACGTAGCAAAACCTGCAAGAATATCAACAATCTTGTTGTATTCAAGCACTCGCAAAACTTTTTCGTTCACTTAAATCTATCCTTTCAAATACAACTGCTTTAGTTATATTCGTTTTTTCATATACTAAAACAACTCTTTATGCTATACTTCGCCTTTTGTATAATAGCATTTTACTTAAATCATGGCTATGATAAAATGTATAAGAATTCGTTAAAAATTATAAATTTGGAGCATAATTATGGATCCTGAAAAGACCAAAAATACAGATGGTAGTCTAACAGATACAAATGAAGGAACCAGCCCTCTTGCAAATACGGATTTTATGAGGGAAAAAATCAAGCAGCGCCCCATAAATAAGAAAAAACTCCTTAGGAGAACTCTTATTACAATGTCACTGGCGGTTGTCTTTGGCGCGGTTGCCTGCCTGACCTTCGTTTTTTTATCTCCTGTAATAAATGATAAACTATATCCCGAGCAGACTCCTGCACCTATAGCCCTTACTGAAGAAACCGTTACAGATGAGATGCAGCCCGAAGATATGTATGCCGATGACAATGCCATAGCATCAGATGCCTACAGCGCAGCTATTGATATGGCTTCAAACGAGATCAATCGTATGCAGCAGGAAATGAACACTCACCACTTTGACTCCTCTGATTACATTGATATCTATTCATCCCTTAAGGTAATTGCCAGCACTTCCTCCGCAGGTATCGTCACCGTCACATCTGTTACTTCAGATACAAACTGGTTCAACGACCCCTACGAGAGCACAGGCAGTGCTTCGGGAATTATTGCCGCAGAAAATGGCACTGAGTATCTTATTCTTGTGGCTTCAGACGCCATCGAGGATGCTAATTCAATTCAGGTCACATTTTGTGATGGCACAAGTGTGGGCGCTTATCTCAAAATGAAAGATTCAATCAGTGAGCTTAGCGTAATAGCAGTCAGAGAAAAAGCTGTTCCGGAACCCACCAGGGAAAAGATAAAACCTGCATCTCTTGGAAGTTCCAATTCAGGAGTCGTTACAGGCACTCCCGTTATTGCAATTGGAAGCCCCACAGGCGTTCAGGGTTCAATCTGCTACGGCTTTGTAACTTCAAGCAATTCATCCATAGACCTTGCTGACTCAAATTACAAGCTCCTTACTACAGACATGTACGGAAGTTCCAATGCCAGCGGCGCTCTCATCAATTTATCTGGTTCTGTTGTTGGCTTTATCAATATGAGTTATAATTCACAGAGTCTTCCAAATGTGATCTGCGCAATCGGTATCACTGAGCTGAGGACACTTATTGAGGAATTATCAAATGGCACCGGCAGACCTTACCTTGGACTTCACGGTCAGACCATTCCTGAATACATTCAAAAAGAGCAGGACATCCCTGAGGGTGCATATATCACCATGACCGACATGGATTCCCCCGCAATGCTTGCAGGAATTCAGAGCGGCGACATTATAACTGAGATTAACGGAGACCCTATCCCCGGATACGACACTCTGATTTCCAAGATAGTATCCCTAAAACCTGACACGGAAGCTTCCGTAACTCTTATGCGTCAGGCCACAGAAGGATATGTTGATCTGACAGTGGATATAGCAATCAAAAATTCCGCTACAGGCGGTGAGTAATATATTAGAAATAGAGGTTATTACATGAAATTTATCAAGGATTTTAATTCAGGAGACAGAATATCAGATATCTATCTCTGCAAACACATGCAGGCTGCCACAACCAAGAATGGCAAGACCTACTATTCCGTCACACTTCAGGATAAGACAGGAACAGTGGATGCCAAGATCTGGGAGCCCAATTCAGAGGGGATAGACGATTTCGATTCTCTGGATTACATCGATGTATTCGGTGAAGTTACTAGCTTTAACGGACAGCTTCAGGTCAATGTGAAAAGAGCACGCCTGTGCCACGAAGGCGAATATGACCAGTCTCTTTATCTTCCTGTTTCATCCAAGGACAATGACGAAATGTACAACGAACTCCTTGGAATCATAAACACTGTTGGAAATAAACACCTTAAGGCTCTTCTCATAGCTCTCTTTAAAGAGGATGCTGATTTTATAGAAGCATTCCGTAAATCATCAGCAGCCAAATCTGTTCACCACGGATTTATCGGAGGCCTTCTGGAGCACACCTTAAGTGTTACCAAGATGTGCGATTACTTTAGCAAATCCTATCCTGCTCTCAACAGAGATCTTCTTATTACAGCAGCTCTGTGTCACGACATCGGAAAAGTTAAAGAGCTTTCTCTTTTCCCCACAAATGATTACACTGATGAGGGCCAGTTCCTTGGACATATCGTTATGGGATGTGAGATGGTTGCTGAAAAGATCATGAACATTCCTGATTTCCCTGTTCTTTTAAAACAGGAACTTCAGCATTGCATTTTATCTCACCATGGAAAATTCGAGTATGGCTCTCCCAAGCAGCCTGCAATAATCGAAGCTCTGGCTCTGCACCTTGCTGACAATACAGACGCAAAGCTTGAAACATTTACAGAGATCCTTGCCAGCACAAACGAAGTTGGCTGGCTCGGTTTCAACAGACTTATGGAGAGTAACCTCTTCGATACAAGAGTAGAAGAATAAAACGCAGGTTTTAACTGCAATGAAATATTTTTTATAAAAAATAAAGGGATTATCCGCAGACTTAAAGTTACGGATAATCCCATTTTAATTCTTATATTATTATTTACAGTTTCTCAATAAACTTTCTAAGTCTTCCCATAGCCTTCTTTAAATCATCTAAAGAATAAGCGTAGGAAATTCTGATAAAGCCTTCACCACAGTCACCAAATGCATTTCCCGGAACAACCGCAAGCTTCTCCTCTTCAAGGAGCTTTGTTGCAAACTCATCGCTGCTCATTCCAAACTTTTTGATAGAAGGGAATATATAAAATGCACCGAATGGTTCAAAGCAGGGAAGTCCCATATCTCTGAGCTCGTTCACAAGGTATCTGCGTCTGTGATTGTATTCATCTCGCATCATTGCCACGTCATCGTCGCCGTTCTTTAATGCTTCAACAGCTGCATACTGGCTTGTTGTAGGTGCACACATGATGGCATACTGATGAATCTTGGTCATCTGCGTAATTATTTCCTTGGGACCAACGGCATATCCAAGTCTCCAACCTGTCATAGCAAAGGTTTTGGAGAAACCGTTTATAAGGATTGTTCTCTCCTTCATGCCCTCGATCTCAGTAATGGATACATGCTTATCAGTATAAGTAAGCTCGCTGTATATCTCATCTGAAAGAACAAAGAGATCTTTCTCACGAATGACTTTTGCAATGCTCTCAAGATCTTTCCTCTCCATGATTGCACCTGTAGGATTATTAGGGAAAGGAAGGACCAGAATCTTGGTCTTGTCAGTTACATGCTCCAATATCTCCTCTGCTGTCAATCTGAACTCGTTCTCTTCCTTAAGTTCGATGATAACAGGCTTCGCTCCCGCTAAAATTGCGCAGGGCTCGTAAGAGACGTAACTGGGCTGAGGAATAAGCACCTCATCTCCGGGGTTTATCATTGCTCTAAGGGCAAGGTCTATCGCCTCAGAACCACCTACAGTAACAAGGACCTGAGAATTTGGATCATACTCCACTCCCTGTTTTCTCTTTGTATAAGTGCAGATCTCATTTTTCAGTTCCTGGAGACCTGAATTGGATGTGTAGAATGTGCGTCCCTTTTCAAGAGAATAGATACCCTCATCTCTTATGTGCCAGGGCGTATCAAAATCAGGCTCACCCACACCAAGGGATATTGCACCGTCGATTGTTTTTACAACATCGAAAAATTTTCTGATACCTGAGGGCTTGATATCAACGATCTTATCAGCTAACGGATTTTTCATGGCGTGATTATCTCCCTTGTATCATCATATTTCTTTGTCAGTATTGTTCCGTGATCCTTATATTTCTGCAAAATGAAGTGTGTAGAGCAGCTAAGGACTGTTTCAAGAGGTGAAAGCTTGTTGGTTACAAAGCTTGCTACCTCCTTAAGTGACTTACCCTCGAGGATTACCATAAGGTCAAATCCACCGGACATAAGATAAACACTGGTTACCTCTGGATATTTATAAATTCGCTCTGCGATTGAATCAAATCCGATACCTCTCTGTGGAGTTACCTTAACCTCAATAAGAGCCATGACCTTATCTATAGAAGTCTTAGACCAGTCGATCATAGTATGATATCCACAGATAACGCCTTCGTCTTCAAGGGCCTTAAGCTCATTCGCGACGTCGATCTCAGCCTCTCCAAGCATTATCGCCAGCTCCTGTACACTTATACGACTATTCTTGTCAATTGTACGAAGCAGTTCCTCTCTTTTTACCATAACCGACCTCCTTAGATTATCTTTCTTTGTTTCGTTTCCCGCCAAAAGGCAGTACATTTTCTAATTATATACTAAAGAATATTGAATTTCATCAGAAATTCAATATTCGTATTGGACTAGCCCCTCACAAAGTTAGGGGCGTATCCTGCGAAACGCAGGATTCTTGGACGATTTTCCTTGTTTTCGTCCAAGAAGTCATAATCTTATGTATTTCATCTGCTTGTGGCTTATCTAAGTATCTTATTTCATCTTCGTTTCTGATAATACGTCCGTTTCCTGCTGCCACATTTCCAATAACCTCGGCAAAAACTCCCTGTTTCTCAAATTCTCTGAGTAATCCCTCGCCATCTTTTGTTATCATCAAAAGTGATCCACCTGAAATAAGCTGGTAGGGATTTATAGCAAGATGATTTACGATTTCTACAGTTTCCTGCTTTATTGGAATCTTCTTTAGATCCACATCCATTCCGCAGCCTGCTGCCTCGCAAAGCTCCCATAGGGCTGCAAATACACCGCCCTGAGATATGTCGTGAACATATTCTGCGCCGTTATCAAAAGCAATTCTTGCATCTTCCCTTACTGATATATGCTTAGAAAAAGCTGCAGCATCATATATCATATGTGAAGGAAGTCGCTCTTCTAACTTTTCTTTGCAGATTTCTGCAAGAACTGCTGTGCCCTCAAGACCAGCCCACTTAGTCATTACGATACTGTCACCCTCTGAAGGTTTCTTATAGTCTCCGGGCTTTTTTGCACTCTTACCAAATACAAAAGCAGTTATCACAGGTTTTATAACTGCATCCGTAACCTCTGTATGTCCGCCGCGGATAACTGTTTCCAGTTCATCTGCTGCAGCTTTGGCATCTCTTATTATATCCTTTAATGCAGCTTCATCTGCATCAACAGGCAGGAGCACGCTTAGGCTTATATAATCCACCTCTCCGCCGCTGCTATATATATTGTTTGCTGCCTTATGAACCGCATAATATGCCGGTCTGTCACACTTCCATGTAACAGTGCTCATTGCTGAAAGATTAAACTGATCATCACATAAAACATAAGCGCAGTCTGTTGTTGCAGCTGCGCTTACATTAGTTGTTTTACTTCCTATCAGTTTAATAACTGAGCGCTTAAGCACGCTCTCTGTTATCTTACCAATTCTCATTTTTATTATCCTTCTGCTCCGGGTTCCTGAACCTGCACCTGCTCAGGATCTTCAACGGGTGCCGGTTCCTGTGGCGTTGTGCCATCGGCAGGATTTCCTGCTGCCGCGGCTGCTTGTTGTGCTTCAAGCTGAGCCTGTGCAGATGCTGCTGCGGCTGCTGCCGCCTGCTGTGCACCCTCTACGTCTCCGCCTTCTGTTGCGGCTGCAGCCTGAACGGCCGCTATCGCACCTGCTACTGCATTGATCTGGTTAATATCTCCTGTTGCAATAGCTGTTCCAATCTGAGCTGCAGCTGTAGGATCAGCTGTGGCTGTACCAACTGTGATAATTCTTGGAACCATCTTATATGTGCTTGAGTTAATTACTTCTCTGCTAACTTCAGCACCATTCTCACTTACAATCTTCCAAAGCTGAGCCTTATATCCGATATGTGCAGACTGTGTTGTAACTACACCAATAGGCTGGCTTCCATCAGCTACTATCTGATCTGCTCCTGCAGGAGTAGTCTCTAAGACTTCGCTCTTATATGCTACAGAATGTGAGCTGGGTCTGGTCTCTACACCGTATACAGTGAATGTAATATGCTTATCGGGTGTAGTATAACCTTCTATATAAATAGGATAATCCGTGCTGTTTACAAACTTAAAGTTCTTTCCGCCGGATTCAGCAATAGCTGCATCCATGGAAGGCTCAACATAGTTAATGATCATTGAGTGGTTGTGTCTCTCTGTAACCTCAAGCTCTGCTTGAAGAACAGCATTGTATAGAGTAGTTGAAACCTGGCAGATACCACCACCAACACTTTCTACAACAAGGCCGTTCAGATATGATCCTGCAGGGAAATATCCGTTAGCCTCTGTGAAAGGTGTGATCTTATCAAGTACTGAGAACTCTTCACCGGGATACAGGGTTGTTCCGTTTATAAGTGAACATCCGTTAGCAACATTGGCACTTCTTGCAGCGCCTGATGTCTTGTAATTTGTGGTAAAGGTTCCAAGCACATCCTTAACCTTGCTCAAATCCTCGTAGCTTCCCTGGGGCTCATCCTCTTCGATCACAACATCAAGAGCCATATCCTCATGGGTCCACTCGTTCTGAATATAATCTTCAATTTTCTTTAAGGATTCTACTTCGTCCAATATATATCCGACTCTTCCTTCGGATACAGTAAATCCGGACTCTCCTTTTGAAAGTGAATAATTTACCTTGGATACATTAAAGGGTGCGCAGTCCACTTCAAGAATCTGATATATAGCGTCATCGTTGAAAGAATACTCTATATCGAATCTGCGTGTACTTCTCTGAAGATCCTTTTTTGCCTTATAGCGCTGGATAAGATTGCCTTGTCTTCCGAGAGCATAAGCCTCATCCACAACATCTTTGTTTGCCCAGGCAAGTCCCAGATCTGATACGTTTACTGTAACAGTCTGCTCAGAGTCTCTGCCATTCAATGTAAGCTGCTTAGTTCCAAGTCCTTCGACATAAGAATTAACTGCAGATAATGCTTCTTCCTTAGTCATTCCGGAAACTTCGACATCACCAATGAATATTCCATTCAAAATAGTGTCTGAAGCGGCGCTGACCTTTTCACATGGCATCAGAAGCATAAAAGAAAGTGCCATAACAGCAGCCCATATAAATTTTTTCATAAAACTTCTCCATTTCGCCACTTTCGTAGCTATACCGGTTGTGATATTATCAAAACGTAAGTGCACTGCTTGCAAGAGGTATAACCAGTGCAAGTACAAGGATAATAATGATTATCGCTGATATTATCTTTTTGTTTTTACCGGAATTAAAGAACTTAAACATAGATTCTACTCCTCATTTTCTGAAAGGATATTATAAATGAGATTGCCATTTTTTACAAGCTTTATCATATTTGTAGTCCTTACCAATATCTTTATTTTCAGAAGTAACAAAAGAGATCAAAAAAAGGAAGATGACTTCTGGTCCAAGGAGCTTGAAGCCAACAGCACCAGAAGAAAAAGCCTTGATAATCTAAGCTATATCAAAATCCCGGTTGACAAATTGCCCTTTGGCAAACTCCCTGATAACGACGAGGTTCTTGCCTGCGAAAAAGTAGTCAGAACACTATCTGAGAGAAAAGTCGTCAATCTCACCGGCATTACAAATACAGAATTAAAGCTTGAATACGGAGCTCCAAATATTACTGAGCTTACGACTTATGACCAGAACTACACTCAGCTTGTCACAAGCCTTCAAAAGTGGGGCAAAGAACTCTATGATGCGGGATTATATGAGGATGCCGCCAAAGTTCTAGAGTTTTCAGTTTCAACCCGTACGGATGTGACTGCTACCTACAGGCTTTTATGTGACATGTATACTTCCAAGTTGGGATTATCTCTTGATGCATCTAAGCAGAAAAAAGAGGCTCTGCTTCCTGTTGCAGAATCTTTAAATTCTTTGAGTAAAGGTCAGATAGTTGAGTTGATCAATTCTGCAGTTTAATTATTTAAAATCTAAGCCATCATATATAGAAAAACTATACATGATGGCCTTTTTATTTGTTCTTATCAGAGTACTGTCGGGCCTCCGCCAATCTCAACGATGTAGAATGTTGCGTCATAACCTATCTTTTCACGATAGGCCTTTCCAACCTTCTCCTTGAACTCGTCGATAGCTTCATCCTTAACGATTGAAACAGTACAGCCACCAAAGCCGCCGCCTGTCATACGTGATCCGATGACTCCGGGGATCTTCCAAGCTTCCTCTGCGAGAGTATCAAGCTCTACGCCTGTAACATCGTAATCATCGCGAAGTGATACGTGTGAAGCGTTCATAAGCTTACCAAACTTTTCAAGGTCACCTGCCTTAAGTGCATCTACTGCTTCGATAGTGCGCTGATTCTCGTAAACCGCATGCTTAGCCTTGATTCTTCTGTCATCATCTTTGATGGCATCCTTGTGAGCCTCAAACTCCTCGATTGACAGATCACCAAGTCCCTTAATATCCACAACCTGCTGAAGCTCTGAGAGAGCCTTTTCGCAGGCGCTTCTTCTCTCGTTGTAAGCAGAATCTGTAAGCTTGTGCTTCTTATTTGTGTTAGCAATTACAATCTTGCAGCCCTTAAGTGCGATAGGTGCATAATCGAATGAAAGATCTGCTGTATCAAGGAAAATAGCGTTACTCTCCTTACCCATTGCCACAGCGAACTGATCCATGATACCGCAGTTACAACCGTTGAAGTTGTTCTCGGAATACTGTCCGATAAGTGCAAGATCCTGATTGGTAACATCAAAACCGTATAAATCTCTTAAGATGAATCCTGTAAGAACCTCAAGAGAAGCTGATGATGAAAGTCCTGATCCGTTAGGGATGTTGCCATAGATCACAAGGTCAAAACCTGTTTCAGGCTTAAATCCTCTCTGCGCAAATGCCCATACTACACCAACGGGATATGCGATCCATCCGGCGCCTCTTGCTCCGTCAAGATTATCAAGGGATGCTTCCTCCACCTTTGAATTCTCGAAGTTCATTGAAAAGAGTCTGATCTTTCTGTCATTTCTCTGAACTGCTGCACCGTAAGTACCGATTGTAAGAGCACACGGAAAAACATGTCCTCCATTATAATCTGTGTGTTCACCGATAAGATTTACTCTTCCTGGTGCAAAGTAAGCCTTTACATCGTCATTCTTTCCAAATACTTTCTCAAATCCTTCGAGAACTTTCTGCTTCATTTCCTGTTCCATAACTTAACTAAATAACCTCCAATGTATAACTACCCAATATTATTATCAGGCTTTAGCTGCCTGAAGAAGCTTCTCCCTAAGCTGGCCTTCGATCTGTGAAAGCTCTGCTTCTGCTGTTCTTCTTCTCTCTTTTCCTTCTGTCTGAATCTTCATAACTTCATCAAGAGTAGAAATAAGAGTTTCGTTTGTATGCTTAAGTGTCTCCATATCAACGATTCCTCTCTCAGCTTCCTTAGCTGATTCTACAGATGCTACCTTGAGTGCATCAGCATTCTTTCTAAGTAGCTGGTTTGTCATCTCGTTAACTTCTCTCTCTGCCTTAGCAGCCTGTGCTGAGTGCTCGATTCCGATAGCGATAACCGTCTGGTTCTTCCAAAGAGGAATAGTATTAACGATTGTTGACTGGATTTTCTCAGCCATTGTTGTATCTGCACTCTGTACCATGCGGATCTGAGGACCTGTCTGCATAGCGATTGTTCTTGTAAGCTCAAGGTCATAGATCTTCTTCTCGAATCTGTCACAAAGAGATGCAAGATCTTTTGCTGCCTGTGCATCCTCAGGAAGTCCTGACTGCTCAGCCTTTTTCTGTGCTTCTACAAGGTCATTCTCTCTTACAAGAGCAAGCTTTTTCTTACCAGCAAGGATATACATAGAAAGTTCCTTGTAGTAATTGAGGTTAAGTGCGTACATGTTATCAAGGATTGCAACGTCCTTCATAAGCTGCTGCTCATGTCTCTCAAGCTCAGCACTTATGGTCTCAACGTTGGCCTCAACCTTGGCATACTTAGCCTTCATGCCATTCACCTTGTTCGCACTCTTCTTGAAAAATGACATGATTCCGTTGTCATCTTCCTCGATATCAAAATTCTTAAGCTCTGTTACGAGGCCGGCGATCATATCACCAACTTCGCCCATGTCCTTTGTACGAACATTCTCAATGGCCTTCTCTGAAAAGTCTGCCATCTTCTTCTGTGTGCCGGCGCCATAGTTCATGACTGCCTGTGAGTTCTTGATGTCAATCTGTCCAACAAAAGCTTCAACCTGCTTCATCTCTTCTTCAGAAAGCTGAACTGCCTGAATCTCAGGCTCCTTTTTCTCCTCAGCTACCGGTTCCGGTGCGGGAGCCTCTGCCTCAGCTGCTGCTCCAAAGGAAAGTGTAGGTACTGATTCCTCAAATTCTTTAAATTCGTCTGCCATTTAAATATCCCTCCAAACTTTTCTTTCTATATACCATATACGTCTGCAAATGCCTTCGTTATATTAGTTACTGATTAAAATTTAAGCTGCGGCTTTACATCCTCTGCATTTTCTTCTGCAGGCATTGTCAAAGCTGCGCCTTCACCAAAGGTGAGGTCATCTGTATATCCGTCGGAAAATCCGTCTCTGTAAGCTGCTCTTGCTTTATCAAGACCGCTCTCAGTAAGACCGTCCTGTGCCATCATGGTCTTCATAACAGATATGTCTGATGAAATATCCCATGCCATATCCTGGAAGAGGCTATCAAGAAGATTCTCAAAGGCTGCATTTATAACATCAAGAGCATCCTCTATCTCTCTCTTTGTCTTCACAATGTTGCTTCCCACATCAGGCTGCTTATCAAGATCAACGTAAGCATTCAAAAGCTTTGTAGTCGTGGGCAAATAATAGTTCATAAACTTCTTAAGATCATCTGCACACTCAGGCTCTTTTTCCACCTGATTAAATATCTTCCTCATGATGGATTCAAGCTTATAAAGCTTATCTGTCATCTCGTCGCCGGGAATCTGCTCGTTGACTCTTCTTATGGTCTCAAGGTAATCATTACCTTCCTTAATAATACCTGCAACCTTGCTGTTTGCTATAGTCTCCTGCTCAGGAGCTGCTACGTTGGCTGCTGCTCTGCTCTGAGCTTCTCTTTCTCTCTGAAGTCTTGCTCTCTCAGCAGTGTTGTACTGTTCCATAGCTCTTGGTGTGAGCATTACCGTGGTCTCAGCCCTGTCTATAAGTGCCTGGGGAAGGATCTCCTTATCTATCATTTCCTTAATATTATCAAGTACTTTGTCAGGAGTCTCCCTTGCCACCTGGGCAAGATCATTTATTGCAAAATACTCGGCGTCCCCAAGGATCTTGCCGTACTTATAGTATTCACCTACAAGTTTTGAATCCTTATTACCCTTCTTAATAAGGAACACAGAGCCGATGGTCAAAAGTGAGAAAACTGCTGCAATAATTATGCAGGTAGAATTGAGGCTTGATGCTCCTACAAGGGCCATGACAAGTGCCGGGATTCCCCACAGAAACGAGCCCATCCAGCCAAAGGCCTTTTTCGCATTTCCCAGTGATTTACTTACTTTCTTAGCAAAAAAGGGCGTCTTCCTGCTGCCATATCTGACAGTCCTATAGGCAGAGGCTCTATAATGGCCATTCTGAACCTGCGGTTTTCCATTTCCTACAGTAATAGAAGATTTTCTGATAGCTTCCTGAACGGAACCACTAATAGAACTCCCCAGATTACTATAATTTCCTGTATCGACAGCGCGGCTTACTTCTTTTAAAATTTCATTGCCGGCTTCGATAAAATTATCTATTTCATTCATAACTACTACCCAACTTTTTTCAAATTACAAGGATATACAGCAAATATTGTATAATAACTACCAAGAAAAAACAATCCAAAGCGCCATTTTGTGCTATTATACAAGATGTCATGATTTAAATATTTTTTTACATTTATCAGGGAGGAACCTTTCATGGACAGACAGAATCTCACATTGCTTACAGATCTGTACGAGCTCACAATGATGCAGGGTTATTTCAAAAACAAGACCCAGAACGAAACTGTTATTTTCGATGCCTTTTTCAGAATCAACCCCTTTGGCGGTGGTTACTCGATCATGGCCGGTCTTGAACAGCTTATCAACTATATTAAGGAACTGCACTTCGATAAGGAAGACATTGATTACCTCAGAAGTGTTGGTATCTTTGATGAAGATTTTCTTGAGTATTTAAGCGAGTTTAAATTCAGCGGTGACATTTACTCAATTCCTGAGGGAACAATCATTTTCCCCAGAGAGCCTCTTGTTAAGGTAATTGCACCTATCATGGAAGCGCAGCTTATTGAGACCGCCATTTTGAATATCATAAATCATCAGTCACTTATTGCTACAAAGTCTGCCCGTATCTGCTATGCAGCCCAGGGCGACGGCATTATGGAGTTTGGACTTAGACGTGCTCAGGGTCCTGACGCAGGAACCTACGGCGCAAGAGCTGCCGTTATCGCAGGCTGCGTTGGAACAAGTAACGTACTTTGCGGACAGCTCTTCGATGTTCCCGTAAAAGGAACCCATGCACATAGCTGGATCATGAGTTTTGACGATGAGTACACAGCATTTAAGACCTATGCAAAACTTTATCCTTCAGCATGTATCCTCTTGGTTGATACCTATGACACCTTAAAATCCGGTGTTCCAAATGCGATCAGAGTTTTCAAGGAGATGAAGGAAGAGGGTATTGACCTTTCATTTTATGGCATCCGTCTTGATAGCGGAGACCTTGCATACCTTTCTAAGGAAGCAAGAAAGATGCTTGATGAAGCCGGTTTCCCTGACGCAGTTATCTCTGCTTCAAACGACCTTGATGAATATCTGATTTCATCTCTTAAGACACAGGGCGCTGCCATCACTTCATGGGGCGTTGGTACTCACCTTATTACAGCAAAGGATAATCCGTCATTTGGAGGCGTTTACAAGCTTGCTGCAGTTATGGGCGATGACGGCAACTTTATCCCCAAGATCAAGCTTTCCGAGAACACTGAAAAAATTACAAATCCCGGAAACAAGAAGATCTATCGTGTATATGACAAGGCAAGCGGCAAAATTAAAGCAGATCTTATCTGCCTCGAGAATGAGACATTTACTGACGATAAGCAGCTTCTTCTCTTCGATCCTCAGGAGCCTTGGAAAAAGACTCTGCTGCCTACAGGTTCATACACACTTAGAGAGATCATGGTTCCTGTATTTAAGGCAGGAAAGTGCGTTTACGAATCACCAAAGACTATGGATATCCGTTCTTACTGCTTAAAGGAGCAGGATACTCTGTGGGATGAGACAAGACGTCTTTTCAATCCTCATCAGGTTCACGTAGATCTGTCAAAACGTCTCTACGACTGCAAGATGTCACTTCTTGATCAGATGAGCGGCATCAGCGACACAGACGATATTGAAAAATAAATATTCATTTAAACAAAAACCTCTCCCATTTGGGAGAGGTTTTTTTATCTACGCTCGTTCCTTAGCGGAATCGCAATAGATGAGGGTCTTTAGTTATAAGGCTGGATGGTTTCGATTGTACCATCAGCATTGTAGTGAAGCTCTGTGTACTTAACGCATCTTCTGTGATTGATGCCCTTTGAGAGCTCACAGTCATGATAGAAGAGATACCACTTTCCATCGACTTCTACTATTGAATGATGAGTTGTCCATCCAAGTACAGGCTCAAGGATTCTTCCCTTGTAGGTAAAAGGTCCGTAAGGGTTGTCACCTACTGCATACACAACATAGTGAGTAGTTCCTGTTGAATATGAGAAATAGTACTTTCCGTTGTATTTGTGCATCCAAGGACCTTCGAAATATCTGCGATCTTCATCACCTGCAAGAAGCGGATTTCCGTTTTCATCCACAATCTGAACGTTCCTTGGAGTTTCTGCAAACTCAGCCACGTCGTCGCTCATAAGGGCAACCTTAGGACATACTGCAGGTTCGTTCTTTTCAGGCTCAGTTCCTTCGGGATCAAATTTTCCGGTTCTGTACTTCTCAAGCTGACCTCCCCAAAGGCCGCCAAAGTATACGTATACCTTGCCATCATCATCCTTAAATGAGCAGGGATCGATACTAAAACTTCCCTTTATGCAGTTTTCATGCGGCTTGAAGGGGCCCTCCGGTTTATCACTTTCAGCTATACCCAGTCTGAAGTTACCTTCCTTGTCTCTTGCCGGGAAAAACAGATAGAATTTTCCATCCTTCTCCACAGCATCAGGAGCCCACATCTGGTCTCTGACCCATGGCACATCATGCATGCTAAGAGCAACACCATGATCTGTCACTTCACCAAAATCCTTATCCATTGAAAGGATATGGTAGTCCTCCATCTGATACTCATCACCGTTGTCATTGTCTTCACCGTTATGAGGCACATCATGTGAAGGATAAACATAGATTTTGTCATTAAACACATGTGCAGAAGGATCTGCAGTAAAAATGTGCTCGACCAGTGGTCTTCTTTCTTTACTCATATTTAGAACATACCGCGGCATACCGCTTTGTCTCCCCAGGTATACCGCTCTCCTCCTAAAAAATTAACTTTAATCTCATTCCCCAATAAGATTTATATTTACCTTAAAATATCATATGGAAAGTTGTACTTCTAACCAATAGTTGTTTACATATTATTAAATATTGCTCATTATTAGTTTCGAATAATATCTTATTTGTCTGATTTTAACTGTTTTTAATTCCTATTTTTATGCAATATGCACCAAACCTCCAAATTAATGCGCAATTATTTGCTATTAGAGAGCAAGAATTGATAGTCTAAAGAGCACCTTTTTGTAATATGATATATTCACATATATAGTTGCAGAAACTGTTTTGTGTTTGCCTGTTCTAGGCAAGGGAGGAGCGGCTATGATAGAAACTCTTAACGGAATCGTCGAGACCGTCAATTATAAACAAAGCACTTCGCTTAAGCTCTATTACAATGATGAATATGAAGATTACCCTGCTCACTGGCACGCTGCCATTGAGATAATCATGCCCATAGAAAATCAGTATTACCTGAATTGTTCAGGTGAGAATGTAGTTCTTAGGGAGGGTGACATCATTATCATCTGCCCCGGATGCATTCATTCCATTAAAGCTCCCGAAACAGGAAAAAGAATCATCTTTCAGCCGGATACGACTGAGCTTCGCTTCATGCCTGAAGTGGAATCTCTAATTAATATAATGTCACCTTACATTGTTGTTACTCCTGAGGATTATCCGCAGATTCATGAGACAGTTAAGGATCTTCTTCTGGAGATTAATGAAACTTACCTTACTAACTCTCAGTTTTCTGAGGTTGATATTTACAGTAAACTCTTGCAGTTTTTATCCTGCATAGGTAAAAATTTCGTAGCACGAAACACTTCCGAAGACTCTTACGATCATCTTCACGGAGATGACTACTTTGAGAAGTTCATGGAAGTATGCGATTACATTGATGAACACTGCGCAGAGAACCTGAGCCTTGAGTATATTGCCAGCAGAAGCGGATTTAGTAAGTTCTACTTCTCAAGGCGTTTTAAGCAGTTCACCAATGTTTCCTTCTATAAATATGTAAATCAAAAGAGAATTGCCAAAGCAGAAATGCTTCTTATGGAACCTAGAAATTCAATCACGGATATTGCCCTTAACTGCGGCTTTCCGTCACTATCTTCTTTTATAAGAATGTTTAAGATCATAAAGGGATGTACTCCCACAGAATTTAGGAGCATGTACTGGTGCTCAAAATAAAATAGCTGCGCATCCTACGAAGCATTTTCATCTATAAGATAAAAAGTGGCGGTTCTGTAAAGGATACATGCAAGGCAAAACCAGGCTACCTTACAACACATGGGAAATTCCGCTTAGTGCTGCTTCATTCCTGACCTGACACGGTTCGCAGGTTCCCATTGCATAAGACCCGGCTTTGCACGACTGCATGCACCCATTACAAAACCGCCACTTTTCAATAATACTTATTACCTTCTTAATTGTCAAATTAAATCATATGCTGTAGTCATTTCCAAAGTTCTTTTCAGTCTCGGTTACCAGATCCCTCAAGGTAAATTTATCCACGTACTCATTTACAACATCATCAAGCCCCTTCCAGAACTTAAGGGTTGAACACTCTTCGGCTTTCGGGCACAGGTTCTCATCACCCTGAAGACATTCTACCGGGGCCAAATCACCCTCCATAGTTCTTAATATATCACCGATTCTATACTCCTCAGGCTTCTTTGCGAGCCTATGTCCACCGTTATTCCCGCGCATACTTCTGAGAAGCCCGGCTTTTCCAAGGGTTGTAACTATCTGTTCGAGATACTTAACCGTAATACCCTGTCTTGCTGATATATCCTTCAGCGCAACATATTCCCCTGTATCGTGGATAGCCAGATCTATCATTACTCGAAGAGCGTATCTGCCCTTTGTTGAAATCTTCATTCGATAATCCTCCAGATATTTATCCTGTATTCATACTATAATACTATGAATTAAATAAAATCACAATCCACTAAAGTCAAAAGCAGGAATAAAGCTTTCGGAGTCTGTACCTTCACCCTGGAAAAATCCGTTTTCTATTCCTTTTTCTATGGCAAAGTCAATTAATTCCTCATAATCTTTTGGATCTACCGGTTTCAAAAGCTCCGGAAAAGCTGATAAATCCCCGTGTGGTGTAAACTGATTCATTATGCTTAAATAGCATTTATCTCCAAAGGAATCTAAAAGCTTTTCTATTATCTTCTTGGAATCTTCAAGACATCCCGGGAGCATCAAGTGTCTTACTATAACTCCGCTTTTCATCAGAGGACCTGAATAATCGTCATCAGCTTCTTCTATGCATCTGTTATATTTTCTAGAATCCATAAGCGGATAAAACAATGGCTCTCCAACCTGCCTTATCATCTCCTCTATTGCTGCCATGGACATGTCAAAATATCCGCGGGCGCTGCTATAACGCTCTGCTATGTCGTCTGAATAATACTTGCAATCAGGAAGATATATATCGATAAGACCTTCCAAAGCCTTCAATGTATCTACCTTCTCATATCCGCTTGTGTTGTAAACAAGAGGAATTACAAGTCCCTGATCCCTTGCACTTTCTATGGCAGGAATTATCAGCGGTACGAAATGCGTTGGCGTAACCAGATTCACATTGGAAGCTTTCTTTTCCTGCAGCTCCAAAAAAATCTCTGATAATCTCTCAGAAGAGATTTCCTTTGCCACATCTCCTGAGGCAATCTCCTGATTCTGGCAAAAGACACAGCGCATATTACAACCTGAAAAGAACACTGTTCCTGAGCCATTTTCTCCTGATATGCAGGGTTCTTCCCATGCATGAAGATAGGCTCTTGCAGCAGTAAGAGTTGCTTTCTGCCTGCAAAAGCCTAGGTTTTTAGATGTTCTGTCCACTCCGCAATTCCTTGGACATATATTACAATTTGTAAGTGATAATTCTTTTCTTTCTTTCATATATCAAATTATTGCTCTGCTTCCAAAGCGGCCTCTTCAGCCTTCTTCCTGGCTTCCTTTTCAGCTTTGTTTCTCTTTCTAAGCTCTGTGAAGAACTCCTTCAAGATATCGCTGCAATCCTGCTCCAAGACTCCTGTTGTCACATCAACCTGATGATTGAATTCAGGATTTTCAAGGATATTTAGGACTGTTCCTGCGCAGCCTGACTTTGGGCTCATGGCTCCCATGACTACCTTTGGTATTCTGGATTGCACGATTGCTCCTGCGCACATCTGGCATGGCTCAAGAGTTACATACAATGTGCACTCCTCAAGGCGCCAGTCTCCCATTTTTTTACATGCCTTTTTTATTGCAGTTATCTCTGCATGACACAGAACTGATTTATCTGTATTTCTGCGGTTATAGCCGCGGCCGATTATTTTTCCTTCATAGACAATTACGCAACCTATTGGCACTTCGCCAATCTCTATTGCTTTTCTTGCCTGTTTCAGAGCAGCTCTCATGTACTTTTCATCAAGCTTTTCCTGCTCTGTCTTTTGTTGTAACTTTGGATAATTTCTCATTTTTTCTTATATCAGAACTCGTTTGAGTCCACATATCTCATATAATTTAGTACCATCATGGCAATCTTGAAGGTAAGGGCCTCATCAAAAGTTCTTACATCAAGACCTGTAGCCTTCTGCAGCTTCTCAATTCTGTACACAAGTGTATTTCTATGAACAAAAAGCTGTCTGGAGGTCTCTGATACATTAAGGTTATTCTCAAAAAACTTATTTACAGTATTGAGCGTCTCTTCGTCAAGATTCTCCGGAATCTGTCTGTCACCGAATATCTCATCAATGAATATTCTGCAAAGACTGATGGGAAGCTGATAGATAAGTCTTCCTATTCCCAGTGTATTGTAGGCTGTTACATGCTTTTCAGCATAGAAGATCTTACCTACATCAAGGGCCATCTTAGCTTCCTTATAGGATTTGCTAAGGTCCTTAAGCTCGCTAACTATTGTTCCAAAGGATACGCGAACATCAAGCATTGCCTCTGTGTTCATCATGTCCACGATAGTTGTTGCGATGCCTTCGATGTCTTCGTAGGTTTCTCCCTGCTTCAGGGCTTTTACCAGTATCACGCTGCTCTCATCCACCGCTGTAACATAGTCTCCGCTCTGGGATGTGAACATGCTGCCAAGAAGCTCTGCTGCTCCGCTATCTCTCTCAGCCTTAGTCTCAACGATGATTATTACCCTCGGAACTGTAACATCAATCCTGAGCTTTTTTGCTCTGTTATATATATCAATAAGAAGCAGATTATCCAAAAGAAGGTTCTGGAAGAAGTTATTCCTATCGAACCTCTCCTTGTATGCCACGATCAGGTTCTGAAGCTGGCTTACACAGATTTTTCCAACCATGTAAGCATCCTCTCCCTGTCCTGCAGCGATGAGTACATACGCAAGATCTCCTTCATCTAATATCTTCAGCAGGTGATTTGCACCAATCACCTGAGAATCCACAGGTGACTCCGCAAAGCTCGCTATCATTGAAGCATCAAACTCAGGCGCCTCAGCTGTTGCCGCAACCATCTTACCTTTTAGGTCAAACACACTAAGCTGAACCCTGGTTATTGCTGACAGCTCATCTATACTGTTTTGAATAATCTGATTTGTAATCATTTACTGCCTCCAAAATACCGACATATATGGTTATTAATACCTTTACATCCCTATTTTATCACATTGCTATTTCATATTTCTCTTTTAATTCATTTAGCGCGCTATATTTTATTATCCCTTCCATTTGCATCCTTCCTACTACTATTCCGGGAGAAATCCCTTGATCATATGCGAATTGGATTACGCTACTCTCTGAGTAGTCTCTATTATTTCTAAATATCTCGAAATCTTGAGGTGTAATAAGAGTGTCTGAAGCCCATTTATCAGCAGCTTTCTCATCATTTTCAGTAGTTCCATTTAGCTGTCCCACATGGCCGAGAGCTATGTGAGCAAGTTCATGAAACAAACTAAACCAAAACTTGTCTGCATCTTTCCCTCTCGCCGTAAGTCCTACGACTATCTTATTTCCGTCAATAAATGAAGCCCCTTGAAGAAACGACCCTTTAAGATGCGGAAGAAAGACCAGCGCTATTCCGCACCCTGCAAGACATTTCTTAATCTTAGGACAGAATTCCTCAGGCTTAAGACCCGTCATTTTTCTTATCTGTGGCATAACAGAAATCAATCCTTTAATACTAATAGGTCCTGTTTGAATACCCCTTGCTTTAATCTTTGCTTCCTGTGCCCATGCCATCAAAGCGAGATCACTCCTTTCCGTTATTCCGAGACGTCTGCATGCAATTCTCGTAATCTGTTCCCTACCAAGAAGCGATAATTCTACAATCTCAAAATACTTCCTGAGAATAACTACTCTTTCCTTTGCATCCCTCGTATCAGGAACCCATTCAAATCTTGCCATCTCACTATAAGGGAATTTCTTGGCTATTTCGACATCGGTATCCATTGCATTTTCTGCTTCCGCCTTAATAATCTTCTCTCTATATATTGCCTCAAGATTATTCCAGAACTTGGCCGGAACTCCCAGCACCATCTCTAACCTGACTGCCATCTCCGGAGTAAGTTGTACCTCACCATTAATGAGTTTGCTGATATGCTTCTCAGACATATCCATCCTGGCTGCAAACTCCTTCTGGCTCATGCCTCTGTCGTTAAGTTGTTCTTTAATTGTCGCCCCAGGTGGCGTTGCGATATAACTGCGACTTCTCACCATAGTGCTACCTCCTTGACTTGTCATATTGCCCTTTTCTATTATTCGTCAGCGGATGACACCGCCCGATGTGAAACTGTATCATCATCTCAACAGTGTCCGCAGCATCAATTTCATCTATACGCTGATGTATTTTATAGGCCATTTCTTGGCCGTAGGTTCTTTCTGCAGTTTTTGCATCCGTACAAACTTTCTTGATCTTATTATTCTTGTACGTGATTTCCAACCTATCACCTCTAATGCAAATTTACCTCTGAGGTAAA
>JAILPB010000007.1 GCA_024690485.1 Butyrivibrio sp.
ATATGCGATTTTATATAATGACTCTTTTTCCTGAGATGGTCATGGAAGTGCTAAATACCAGCATTCTGGCCAGAGCGATGGAAAACGGACTAATTAAAGCAACGGCTGTAAACATCAGAGATTATGCGGGAAATAAGCATAATAAGGTTGATGATTATACATACGGAGGCGGTGCAGGAATGCTTATGCAGGCACAGCCTATTTATGATTGCTATAATGCGATCATGGATGAAATCAGAGAGGAAAATCCCGACGCGAAGGTTCGCGTTGTTTATGTTACTCCCCAGGGAGAAGTTTTTAGTCAGGGAAAAGCTGTCTCTTTTTCCAAAGAGGAGTATATAATATTCTTATGCGGACACTATGAAGGCATTGATGAGAGAGTTCTCGAGGAGATAGTGACCGATTACATTTCTATCGGAGATTATGTTCTTACGGGAGGCGAGCTTCCGGCCATGGTAATGATCGATGCCATTGCAAGGCTTGTGCCCGGAGTTTTAAATAATGATGAATCTGCACAGACTGAGTCTTTTGACGATGGACTCTTAGAATATCCTCAGTATTCAAGACCTGAAGTCTGGATGGATAAAAAGGTTCCCGCAGTTTTATTATCCGGTAACCATCAGAACGTAGATGTATGGAGATACCAGAAATCTCTTGAGAGAACCAGGGAGAGAAGGCCTGAACTCTACGATAAATATGTAGAGGAGCATCCTGAGGAATTTACGGGCAAGGCCTTAAAAAAGAGAAAAAAGATTCTGGACAGAATTGAAGAGGAAGCTGCATTAAAGGAACTTAAAGAGCAGGAAAAGCTTGCAAAGAAGAATAAAAAAGCTAATGAATAAAGATATATTACAGGAGGTCAGAATTTGACAGAGTATTTCCAGGTTGGAGTAATTGCATCAACGCACGGTCTTAAGGGAGAGGTTAACGTGTTCCCTACGACGCAGGATCCGGAGCGCTTTAAGAAGCTGAAAAAGGTTATAATGAATACAAAGCGTGAGGGACAAAAGGAGCTTACAATCGAGAAGGTTCGATTCAATAAGAAGTTCGTTATTGTTAAATTCAAGGAGTTTAATGATATTAACGAGGTTGAAAAGCTAAGGAGCACAGAGCTGATTGTAAAGCGAGAGGATGCTATAGAGCTCGAAGAGGGCGAGTATTATCTTGGCGATATCGAAGGCATGAAGGTCGTAGATGAAGAAGGAAAAGAGCTTGGTATCATTAAGCGTGTTATCCAGACAGGTGCCAATGATGTATACGAGATGAAGCGCACAGATATTGAGAATCCTGAGAACGTATCTGATGAAGTTATGATTCCCGGAATCAGGGAGTGCGTTAAAAATATTGATATTGAGAATAAGGTTATGACCATTCACGTAATGGACGGCCTTTTCGAATAAATTAAGTTTTTTTGGACGGAGGTTTTATTATGGTTGATTATACAGAAGGAGCTGGTTATCAATATCATATTCATCTTAAGGAGGGCGACGTAGGAAGATATGTAATTCTTCCCGGAGATCCCGGAAGATGCGAAAAAATTGCCGCATATTTTGATGATGCAAAGCAGGTAGCTTATAACCGCGAATATAATACATATACAGGTTATCTTGATGGCGAGAAGGTAAGTGTTGTTTCTACAGGTATAGGCGGAGCTTCCGCTTCTATCGCAGTTGAGGAACTTCATAAGATCGGTGCTGATACTTTCATCAGAGTAGGTACCTGTGGCGGAATGCAGCTTGATGTTATGGGCGGTGATCTAATCGTTGTAAGCGGAGCTGTAAGAGCAGAGGGTACATCAAAGGAATATGCGCCCATTGAGTATCCTGCAGTTGCAACCTTTGATATTACTCAGGCTTTGAAGGAGTCTGCAGAGGAACTTGGCTTTAGACATCATGTAGGTGTTGTTCAGTGCAAGGATGCTTTCTACGGACAGCACGAGCCCGAGACAAAGCCTGTTTTCTATGAACTTGAAAATAAGTGGGAAGCATGGAAGAGATGCGGATGTCTCGCCTCAGAGATGGAATCATCAACACTTTTCATTGTTGGACAGTGGCTTCGTGCAAGAACAGGTGCTATCATGCTTACTGTTGCAAATCAGGAGAGAGCTAAGGCTGGTCTTGATAATCCGCAGGCTCACGACACAGATGCAGCAATTAAGACTGCAATTTCAGCTATTCGCAAGATCATAGCTCAGGATAAAAAGAATAAGTAAATCGGAGGTAGTGACATGGCAGATTACACTGAACTCGTAAAGCTCGCTTTGGAAGCGAGGGAGATGTCTTACTCTCCATACAGTAAATTCAAGGTTGGAGCAGCTCTTTTAACAAAGGGCGGGAAAGTCTATAAGGGCTGTAATATTGAAAATGCTTCTTATACACCTACCAACTGCGCTGAGAGAACAGCTTTCTTTAAGGCTGTAAGCGAAGGAGAAACAGAATTCGAGGCAATTGCCATTGTTGGCGGCCATTCCGATCAGGATGAACTTGAGTTCTGTGCTCCCTGCGGTGTGTGCAGGCAGGTAATAAGAGAATTCTGCGACGATGACTTTAAGATCGTACTTCTTACAAGTAATAAGGGCGGAGAATTGAAATATGACGTATATGATCTGCCTGAGATTCTTCCTTTTGGCTTTGGGCCTAAAGATATGAGGATAAAACCAAGATAAATCTTGACGCAGAGCTGTTTGTTATGTTATAGTTTTGTATGTTGCGAAAATGACGGTCCTCTGGTACGGGAAAAGTATTTAAGAACGTCCATTTAGATATAGGAGAATTAGATATGAACACAATTATCGCTGAGATCGAGAAGGAACAGCTGAACCAGAATGCACCTGAGTTCAACACAGGTGACACAGTTCGTGTTTACAACAAGATCAAGGAAGGAAACCGCGAAAGAGTACAGGTTTTCGAAGGAACTGTTAAGAAGATTCAGGGCGGTAGCAACCGTTGCACATTCACAGTTCGTAAAATTTCTAACGGCGTAGGCGTTGAGAAGACATGGCCCCTTCACTCTCCTCTTGTAGAGAAGGTTGAAGTTGTGAGAATGGGTAAGGTTAGAAGAGCTAAGCTTAACTACCTTAAAGGCCTCACAGGTAAGAAGGCTAAGGTTAAGGAAAAGGTTCGCTAAGAACTTTTTGAGGCAGTTACTTTTAGTAACTGCCTTTTTCTTATATCATAGGAAATTTCTTTCCTATGATATAAAAATGTTCCGCAGGGTGCATGGCTCAATTCTATAATTAACACCGGAGGTTCTTGTGTTTAGGAAAAAACGATACCGTTCAATGTTTCATGAAAAAAAGAAAGTTGTCACTCCCGAACTTATAAGGGAGATATTGTCATGGCTTTTCTATACGATTTTGGCTGTTTTTATCGCTTTTGTTCTGGTACTTGCTTTTGGTAAAAGGGTTAAGGTTATTGGCGATTCCATGGAGACAGCTCTTTATAACGGTAAAAATGTTCTGGTGGACAGGATTGTTTACAGGCTTTTTGCTCCTTCAAGGGGAGATGTTATTGTTTTTTTACCAAATGGAAATGAAAAATCCCATTATTATGTAAAGCGCGTTGTTGCCATTCCGGGCGAGACCGTGCAGATAAAAGATGGAATATTGTATATAAATGGCGAAGCAGTGAGTAATGATGCCAAAGAATATGATAAAATGGAAGAGGCCGGAATTGCGGAGAATGAAATAACCCTCGGCAATGGCGAATTCTTCGTTCTTGGAGATAACAGAAACAGTAGTGAAGATTCCAGAAGCGCCAATATCGGTGTAGTTAAGAGAGACACCATAGCAGGTAAAGCCTGGTTTAGTTATGGCAAAGCTGACGGTGCTTCAGGTTTTGTAAATTGAAAAGGAAATATATATGAATAATTATCAGTGGTATCCCGGGCACATGACCAAGGCCATGCGTATGATGCAGGAGAACATAAGCCTGGTAGATATGATAATTGAGCTTACGGATGCAAGAATCCCTATGTCCGGCAGGAATCCGGATATTGATAAGCTTGGAAAGAATAAATCAAGACTCATACTTTTAAATAAGTCTGATCTTGCTGATCCATCTGTTAACAAAGCGTGGGTTGAGTATTTTACATCACAGGGTGCTTTGGTAATGGAGATGAACTCCAAGCAGCAGAATCAGGTGAAGCAGGTTCTGGACCTTGTTACTGAGAGCTGCAAAGAGAAAATAGAAAAAGACAGAAAAAAGGGAATCGTAAACAGACCTATAAGAGCCATGGTTGCTGGAATTCCTAACGTTGGTAAGTCAACATTTATAAACAGAATATCCGGAAAGGCTGCTGCTAAAACCGGAAATAAGCCCGGAGTAACCAAGGGAAAGCAGTGGATCATGCTTGGGAAGAATCTGCAGCTTCTTGATACTCCCGGTGTCCTCTGGCCAAAGTTTGAGGACGAGACTGTAGGACTTAATCTTGCGCTTATAGGTTCCATGAATGACGAGAACCTTGATAAGGGAGAATTGGCAGCAAGTCTTATAGGACTTTTGGAGAAATGGTATCCTGATACAATATCTGAGAAGTACGGGGTTACCGAGGAACAAAAGCTCTTATACGAGAGGGAACAATATGAGACGCCGGCATCATCAATCCTTACCGGTATCGCTGAGAACAGAAAGCTCATTAAGCAGGGAGCAAAACCTGATATAGACAGAGCAGCGATGCTGATACTTGATGATTTTAGAAACGGTAGACTAGGAAGAATATCATTGGAGAGACCATAATGGATAAGTTGAAAAAGTTTTTAGTAAATTCGGGGAGCACAATATTAACCTTTGTTGTAATAGTATTACTTACACTTCTGTTTATGAAGTTTGTGGCACAGCGCACAGATGTTGAGGGCGAGTCAATGATGTATACCCTCCATGACGGCGATGCGCTTATTGCAGACAAGATTACATACAGATTTTCAGATCCTAAGAGATTTGATATCGTAATATTCCCTTATGCTCAGGATCCTGAGAGTTACTTTATTAAGAGAATCATTGGACTTCCCGGTGAGACAGTGCAGATCGACTACGACGGAAATATCTATATTAACGGAGAAATTCTTGAAGAGCACTACGGGGCAGAGGTAATAAGAGATCCCGGAAGAGCTGCTGAGCCTGTTACTCTTGGAGAAGATGAGTACTTTGTAATGGGAGATAACAGAAATTACAGCTTTGACTCAAGGGAACCTGCTGTAGGAAATATCAAGAGGTCTGATTTTATCGGTAAAACTAACTTCAGAGTGTTTCCTTTTGAATCCTTTGGATTTATTGATAAATAATAGTGTTGGGGAGTTTTATGGCTGAAAAAATCGGGGACATCAAGAAGGAACTGTCTGCGGCAGTTACTATTGATGATTATAATATTTTTTGTGAAAAATACGGCGAAGATGAGAGACAGGGTGTGAAAAGCCTTGTCTCATCTGCGTATAAAAAGATTGACGGCTTAAAGGCGGAATATAAGCGTCTTGAAGAGATGAGAAAGTTCGAGGATGCTCATCCTGACCTTCAGTATATTTGCGGAATTGATGAAGTGGGAAGAGGACCTCTTGCAGGACCTGTCTATACTGCGGCGGTTATCCTGCCAAAAGATTCTAAGATTCTATATATAAATGATTCTAAGAAATTATCCGAAAAAAAGAGAGAAGAGCTTTATAATGTCATAATGCAGGAAGCCATAGCTGTGGGAATCGGATGTAACTCAAATGAGAGGATTGATGAGATAAATATCCTGCAGGCTACCTATGAGGCAATGGCTAAAGCGGTTGATAATCTAAGTGTAAAACCGGAGCTTCTTCTTATTGATGCGGTGCACATTCCGCAACTTGAGATGTATAAGCAGGAATCCA
Source organism: Butyrivibrio sp. (assembly GCA_024690485.1). Lineage (GTDB taxonomy): Bacteria > Bacillota > Clostridia > Lachnospirales > Lachnospiraceae > Butyrivibrio. Next base: position 5,849 of record JAILPB010000007.1, read on the forward strand.
TCATTAAGGGTGATGCAAAAAGTGTATCTATTGCAGCAGCCAGTATCGTAGCAAAGGTTACAAGAGACAGGCTTATGAAGGAACTGGATGAAAAATATCCGGGATATGGCTTTGCATCTAACAAAGGATATGGAAGTGCCGACCATATTGAGGCGTTAAAGAAGCTTGGACCTTGTGAGATTCACAGAAAGAGCTTTATTAAGAATTTTTTGTAAACAGTTTTGAGGGGATAGATGAGTATAATTTCGGATGTGTTAAATAGATCGCAGGCTACTATACCTGAGACTCAAATACAGAAATCAGATCTGTCTAAAACACAGGCCCCTTTGCGCAGCCTTGAAACGGGAGACAGGCTTCAGGGCAAGATTATCTCTGTATCGGACGAGGGCGGAAACAGGAACGTTCAGATAAGTCTTGGCGGAAATGAAGTGCTTTCCGCAAAGCTTCAGGATGGAATGTCACTAAAGGAAGGACAGTATATCTCCTTTGAGGTAAGAGGAACTCAGGGGCAGATCACGCTTACTCCTTTATTTGAAAATATCACTGAGAGCCCGACTATTCTCAAGGCGCTTGCAGCTGCAGATTTGGAAGAGAGTGATGCTAATATCAATATGGTAAAGACCATGATGGAAAACGGTGCATCTATTGATAAGGAATCACTTATTTCCATGCATAATCTCACGGCCTCTCATCCGGATACGGAAGTGTCTACTTTGGTCCAGATGAAGTCACTTAATATTCCAATTACAGAAAATAACATACAGCAGTTTGAAAGCTATAAAAACTATGAGCACAAGGTTGTAGAGTCCTTTGAGAATATAATGGATGAGCTTCCGGAGGCTTATAACGAACTTGCAAGCAGGGGTGAAACCCGTGCTGCCAATGATATGTACGGTAACATACTAAATATGCTTACCAAAGGGTCTGAAGCTCTTCCAAAGGAAGAGGGATTTATTGCTACTATTCAGGAAGCAGCATCAAAGGCAACGCAGGGCGAGGCAAATGCCCAGGGAAATCTTACTATTATTTCTGAAGAAGGCGCTGTCACGGATAGGACTTCAGGCTCACCGGAAGATCAGAATGCCAAGGCAGTGCAGAATTTTTCCCTTGAAGAAGATACAGTTATAGATCTTCCTAAAGCTGCAACTTCCGGAAAGAGTATCTTAAGCCTTGAGGAGATTGTCCAGAATGATGGCGAGATTCCGGAAGAGACTATGGGAAAAGAGCAGGCTGTTACTGATGAGAAGGCTGCACTGGAAGGAAATGCTGCAAATAAGGACAGCATAACCCTTAATGGAGAAACAAGGACAAATCAAGGAACCGTAATCAGTAATGATTTCATAAATGTACTTAAATCCGCTGCAGGGGATGCGGGGCTATCCGGTGAGGAGCTTCAAAAACTGCTATCTCTTTCTAACGGAAGCTCTAAGTCCGAAGTAGATGTGTATGCAGTTCTTAAGGAATTATCCGAGAGCTATAATGCAAATGCTCATAGAAGCGAAGCTTCGGAGGAAGCATTTACCAGGATTTTTTCAAGTGATGGTTTTAATAAGCTTGTTAAAGATACATTAAAAGATCAGTGGCTCCTTGAGCCTAAGGATGTAAGCAGTAAGGAAAACGTAGAGAATTTTTATCAGAGACTTAATTCCCAGGCAAAGGAACTTACCCAGACACTTACAAATACACTGGGGGCTGAGAGCAAGGTTGCGCAAAGTGCCACAAATTTTCAAAACAATATTGATTTCATGAATGAGCTTAACCATATGTTTAATTATATTCAGCTTCCCTTAAAGATGTCTGAATCCGATGCACACGGAGATCTGTATGTGTATTCAAACGGCAAGAAGAAGTTTGAGCAGGGGGATACAGTAAGCGCGATTCTGCATCTTGATATGGATAACCTTGGTCCCGTTGATGTATACGTTAAAATGAAAGATAACAACGTTAAGACCAACTTTTACGTGGCTGATGAGGAAATACTTGATCTTATAGAAGAGCACCTTGATATGCTCACAGAAAGGCTTCAGAAGAGGGGCTATAATGTTCAGGCAAAGATGATGCTTCACACAGATAAGGACACCGATGGTGAGGATGCACCTGTTGATGAGATGTTTGATATAAACAAGATGGATATCATATCAGTTACATCCTTTGATGCGAGGGCTTAAGATATGGCAGATCCGGGAAAAACTAAAGATGGCAAGCCAAAGCAGGCCATAGCCCTTGCTTATGATCCAAACGAAGATGGAGCACCAAGGGTTGTTGCCAGCGGAAAAGGCCAGATAGCTGAAAAAATCATAGAAGGCGCAAAAGAGAATGACATCCCTATTCATGAGGATTCTAAACTTGCTGATACCTTGTCAAAGCTTGAGATCGGTGAGATGATTCCGCCTGAACTCTATGAAGTTGTGGCTGAAATCCTTGTATTCGTCGATGCCATGGATAAGATCCGGGCAAAAGAAACGGCTAAATAGTGTTATAGCTTGTAATTATTTGATATAAATATGTATTAAGGGGTATAATGACACCTATGAATAAGAGGGAGATTGGTGCCTATTACGAGAGCATTGTATGCGATTATCTTGCAGAAAACGGTATAAAGATCCTGGAGAGAAATTTTAGATGTAAGCTTGGAGAAATCGATATTGTTGCAGAAGATAATGGCTATATTTCCTTTATTGAAGTAAAATATAGAGCGGGTTCCAAATATGGCACGGCAGAAGCCGCTGTAGATTTTAGAAAACAGAAGACGGTATGTCGTGTGTCTGATTTTTATTGTAAACGATATGGGCTTTCAGAAAACCAGCCAAGACGTTTTGATGTTGCAGCTGTAAACGTTGAAGACGGTGCTGCAAAGATTAATTATATTAAAAATGCTTTTTATTACATACCTTATGGCAGTGGGAGGAGATTTTGATGCAGCAAAATGTTTTAGTATGTGATGATGATAAAGAGATAGTTGACGCCATCGACATTTATCTTAGACAGGAAGGTCTTAATGTTTTTAAAGCATACAATGGTGTTGAGGCTCTTGAGATAATCGACAAAGAGGATATTCATGTGGCAGTCATCGATATCATGATGCCTGTAATGGACGGAATCCAGTGCACAATGAAGATTCGTGAACACAGTTCTATCCCGATCATTATTTTATCAGCAAAATCCGAAGACGCAGATAAGATCCTTGGTCTTAACATCGGCGCAGACGACTATGTAACAAAGCCTTTTAATCCATTGGAGCTGGTGGCAAGAGTTAAGTCTAACCTTAGAAGATATACGAAGCTTGGAAATGCAGACACTGTTGATGATGATACAGTATTTAGCGCAGGTGGACTTGTTCTTGACGACAATGCAAAATCAGTAACCGTTGACGGAGAAGAGGTTAAGCTTACCAAGATTGAGTACAACATTCTGATGTTTCTTGTTAAGAATAAGGGCAAAGTTTTTTCCATAAATCAGATTTATGAGAATATCTGGAATGGCCAGGCTGTAGCTGTAGATAATACAGTTGCGGTTCATATTAGGCATATCAGAGAAAAAATAGAGATCGATCCAAAGAACCCTAAGTATTTGAAGGTAGTATGGGGTGTTGGTTATAAGATTGACGCTGAGGGCTGATAATGATACTTCAAAAGATACTTAAGAGAAATACAATATCATGGAAGACAAGATATGGGCTAAGGATTCTTCAGCATATGGTTATCGGCATCGCTATGGCCCTGTTGTTTTTTTTGATAGTTGGTTCAAGCTTTAAGGGAACTGATGGGACAGAGTATCGTGTAGATAATAGTGATTACGGTTCAAACTACGAAGATTCTAAGCTTTTTACTGATATATTAAAAAATAATCTGGAGGATGTGGCAACACTTACAGCAATCAGTACACTTCTTGAAACAGACGGGGAGTACGATTCCAACAAGACAGTGGATGTCACAGCCTTTGTTAATCGAAATTCAATCCTGCAAAGTGATTATATTACTGCTGTTTATGAGATTTCAGATCTTATCAAATGGTCTCAGAATGGCTTCGAGTATGATGAGAAGACATTTACAGCCAGTGATTCTACAAATTTTCTTGGGAAAAGTACAGTTTATACTCACCTTATGAAGAATAATGCTGAGGGTGGTATGAACAGCTTCCTTAATTCTCAGCTTGATAATAATATCGTAAGAACCAATGTGGGTCAGAATCAGCTCTATGACGGAGCAGGAACTCACACTATTTTGGTGCCCAGATATAAGACCATTTACGATGAGAATATTCAGGATATAGTTTCTACCTGGGATGCTTACAACAGTCTTTGTGCCAACATTACAGAGGCTGCTTCCACTATGGCTGTAAACTATGACGCATATATTGAGAATAAAAAGAAGTATGGCTTTTATAAATCAAATATCAGATATTACATCACAAGAACAATAAACGCCAGAACGGAGGTCTATACCAACGTAGAATCTCTTAAGAGAAGTACTAACGGCATAAATATTGCAGATACGTTCAAGAGTTATGGAAAGTATATCTATTACTGTCCATACGAGATTGAGTACAGCACTAATACCAATATTTCCGAGGAGGACATCAGAACAATCCTTGGAGATTACAGATATACATTCCCTGATCAGATGAAGATCTATCTGGCAGTAGATACGGGAAATCTGTCAAGAATCGATGATTTTTCAGCTGGAAAAGAAGCTTTTAACAGATATATGCCTTACTATAAGCAGGTTTATACTCTTATAGCTATATTTCTTCTACTCTATTTGTACATGATTCTACAGATTTCCAGCTATGAGAATCATATTATCTATTCTAGCGGTAAAGTCGGAGGACTTGAAAATGTAGATGTAATTCCCATGGAGATTGTCATTATAATCTCAGCAGTGGGAGTTTTGGGAACAGGTGCTTTATATGCATTCTTGGTAAATAACTACATAGATTTTGCTGCAGATGTGTACTTTAAAGGTCTTATCATATTTATCCTTGTATTTTTGATTGATAATTTCCTTTCCTTTGCATTTTATTGTGTCGTTAGAAGATGGAAGAATAAAGCGCTATACAAAACTTCTCTTATAAGCAGAATCGGAAACTTCTTCAAGAAGATTTTTGATAAGATGACAATAAGGCAGAACATCCTTATAAGGACAGTAGTACCTTATTTTATCAGTGTTGTTTTTAATTTGTTCCTGCTTACGAAATGTGGGATTGTTGGACTCATCATTTCAATTATAATCAGCCTTATAATTGGAGTATATGTAATAAATCTGTGTCTTGATAAGGTGTTTATTCTTGAGGGCCTTAATAGAATTGTATCGGGAGATATTGATACTAAGATTGACAAACCAAGGCTCCACGGAGCAAATGTATACTTTGCGGAGGAACTCAACTCCATTGCAGATGCTGTTCAGGACGCGGTTAACAGAAGTATGAGAGATGAGAAGCTAAAGGCAGACCTTATTACCAATGTATCCCATGATATTAAGACACCGCTTACGTCTATCATTAACTACGTTGACCTTTTAAAGAGGGAAAATATCGAGGATGCAAGGGTAAGAAGCTATATAGCTATCTTAGAGAGTAAGGCTCAGAGACTTCGCCAGCTTACAGATGACCTTGTTGAAGCTTCTAAGATTTCTTCGGGAAATATTACTCTTCATATGGAGGAGATTAACTTTGCCGAGATAGTTAATCAGATTCTTGGTGAGTTCTATGAAAAATTTGATGACTATGAGCTTATGCCCATCTTAAAATGCGGAAAATATGCGGTTATCATATCAGCTGATCCCAGACAGCTTTACAGAGTTATTGAGAATTTGCTTAATAATGTATGCAAATATGCACTTCCCGGAACCAGAGTCTATATGGATCTGGAAGTAAATGATACAGATGGATCGGGAGTAGGAGAAGCGGTATTCTCAATTAAGAATATCTCCAAAAATGAGCTTAACATTGGTGCTGATGAACTTACAGAGAGATTTATCAGAGGAGATATTTCCAGAAGTACTGAGGGCAGCGGACTTGGTCTTTCTATTGCTAAGAACCTGACAGTAGCAATGGGAGGTAAGTTTGAGATAATACTGGATGGTGATCTCTTTAAGGTAAATGTAACCTTTACTGCTAAGCACTACAGTGATGGAAATCCTTCAGCAGAGACCTCAGATGTTTTGTAAAAAATAGAATTGATCCGGAAATGATTTGAGATAAAAGGATAGTAAAGCTAAAAAGACCATCGGCTCATGTGAACGAACCGATGGTCTTACTTTTTTAATGGTTTTTTAAATATCAATCAAAGAGATATTCAGACTTTTCATATCTTGCATTGTACTTTGCAAGGATTTCATGAAGCTTATCAGTAGGAGTGATAACGCTTGAAAGGGTGTCATCGTGGTTCATGAAATCAATGATAGTTGCAAGGAACTTACTCATGTCAGCTACTATGTAGTAAGGTCTCTTGGTAAATTCAGGATTCTGGTAGATAAGGTTTGTTGTGATAACAGCATCGAAGTCGCCGTTTTCATAGCCCTTATCAAAAGCTTCCATACCATTTGTGAAAAGACCGAAGGTTGTGCAGATGAATACGCGCTTCGCCTTCTTGTTTTTAAGCTGGCGGGCTGTATCGATCATACTTGAACCAGATGAGATCATATCATCTATGATGATGACGTCTTTTCCTTCGATGGAAGAACCAAGATACTCATGTGCAACGATGGGATTTGATCCGTTTACAACCTGTGAGTAATCACGGCGTTTGTAGAACATTCCGGTATCAACTCCGAGAACGTTGGCAAAATATACTGCTCTGTCCAAAGCACCCTCATCAGGTGATATAACTGTAAGATGTTCACTGTCTACTGTAAGGTCATCAATGTGAGAGATGAGTGCCTTCATAAACTGAGGAGATGCCATGAAGTTATCAAAGCCCTTGATTGGAGCGGCATTTGAAATTCTTGGATCGTGAGCATCAAATGTTACGAAGTTACTGATTCCCATGTTGTACAGCTCAGAGTACATTACAGCTGCATCAAGGGATTCTCTGTTATTTTTATTATGCTGTCTTCCTTCATAGAGGAAGGGCATGATTACGTTTATACGTCTTGCTTTTCCGTTTATGGCAGCTATGACTCTCTTTAAATCCTGATAGTGATCATCGGGAGAGTAGCTGTTTTCATAGCCGAACATTTTGTAGGTCATGCTGTGATTCATGACATCGGTTAAGATAAACACATCTTTTCCGCGAAGGGACTCGAGCATGTGAGCTTTACTTTCACCGCTGCCGAATCTGGGATTGGAGTATTTTACTCTGTAATCATCCCTCTCATAGCCCTGGAAAGCCGGATCTGAACCGGTGAGGGTATGCAAATTGTGTCGGAAATTAACAAGATGTGAGTTGACAAGTGCACCGAGTTCCTTAGCAGAATCCATTGCTATAAAGGCAAGAGGCGCAACAGGTATTGATGAATCTAATTTGTGAAAATCAGGCATTTTTTCTCCTAACTTAAAAAAATGAAAATCTTTTTCCGCTACTATATTAGGGTATGTTATACTGACACGTCAAGAAAATTCATGTATAATGTAAAAGCATTTGAGATATTTTTTCGAGTGGAGTTTTAATGAATAAAGGACATTTAATAAAGTCGGTAGAGCCGGGAAGTATCGCAGAAGAGATGGAGATAACCCCGGGGGACTACCTCATAGAGATAAATGGAGAAGTAGTTGAGGACATCTTTGACTACCAGTATATGATCCAGGATGAAGAGATAACACTTCTTATAAAGAAGCCAAACGGTGAGGAGTGGGAGTTGGATATTGAGAAGGATTATTCCGAGGACATAGGCATAGAGTTTGCCAACGGTCTTATGGATGATTACAGATCCTGCTCCAATAAATGTATTTTCTGCTTCATTGATCAGATGCCTCCGGGAATGAGAGAAACTCTGTATTTTAAGGATGACGATGCGAGACTTTCATTTTTACAGGGCAATTATGTTACACTGACTAATATGAGTGACAAGGACATCGACAGAATACTTAAGTATCATCTGTCGCCTATTAATGTGTCCTTTCAGACTACAAATCCTGAGCTTAGGTGTAAGATGCTAAACAACAGGTTTGCAGGTGAGGCCTTAAAAAAGGTTGATAAACTCTGCAGGGAAGGCTCAGGCATTGAGATCAACGGGCAGATTGTTTTGTGCAAAGGCGTAAATGACGGCGCTGAGCTAAAGAGAAGTCTTACAGATCTGTATAATTACCGGCCAAACTTAAAGAGTGTGTCTGTGGTTCCTGTAGGCTTATCAAAGTTCAGGGATGGGCTTTATCCCCTTGAACCCTTTGAGAGGGACGATGCCAGAGAGGTTTTAGAAGAGATTAAATACTGGCAGGATAAGTCCTTTGCAGAATACGGAGACCACTTTGTTCACGCATCTGATGAGTGGTACATGATAGCGGGGCTTGATATTCCGGAAGCTGAAATCTATGATGATTACGGCCAGCTGGAAAATGGCGTCGGAATGGTGCGGCTCCTTCTTGATGAGTTCCACGAGGCTTTGGATGAGCTTAAAAAGAGCGGAATTCCGGGCTCTTCATTTGACGAGTTTAGGGCTCACGTATCAACTGCAAGCGGAAGGCTTATATATCCTTTTATCTGCAAGATGGCTGATGAGATGATGGGGGTTATTCCGGGACTTAAGGTTGATGTCCATGAGATAACAAACAACTTTTTTGGCGAGAGAATAACAGTAACAGGACTTTTGACAGGGCAGGATATTATTGCCCAGCTTAAAGGTCAGGACCTTGGAGATGCGCTTCTTCTTCCAAGGAACGTCCTTAGGTCAGGAGAGAACTATCTCCTTGATGACGTGACTGTTGATGATATTGAAAGAGAGCTTGGAGTTAAAGTCAGGATCATTGGCCCCAGCGGCAAGGATTTTGTAGATGCTCTCATAACTAGACAGGATGGTAATATATGAAAAGAAAGAACATTGTAGCTGTAGTTGGAAGACCTAATGTAGGTAAGAGTACTTTTTTCAACGCAGTAGCAGGAAAAAACATATCGATTGTTGAGGACACTCCCGGTGTTACAAGAGACAGAATTTATCAGGACGTGGAGTGGCTTAACTATAATTTTACATTGGTTGATACAGGCGGTATCGAGCCGGATTCAAATGATACGATTCTTTCACAGATGAGGGATCAGGCTGAGATCGCAATTGAGACTGCCGACGTTATTATTTTCATGGTTGACGTTAAGCAGGGTCTTACCGATGCGGATTCACAGGTTGCGGATATGCTTAGAAAGTCCCATAAGCCTGTTGTTTTATGTGTAAATAAGGTTGACTCCTATAAGAGAGACAGCCTTGATGTATATGAGTTCTATAACCTTGGAATAGGTGATCCTTTTGCTATAAGTGCTTCAAATAAGCAGGGTATAGGTGACCTTCTTGAGGAGGTTGTTAAGCATTTCAATCCCGGAACAGGCGAGGAGGAAGAGGATGATAGCATCAGAGTTGCTGTTATCGGAAAGCCTAACGTAGGTAAGAGCTCAATCATCAACAGACTTTGCGGAGAGAACAGACTTATCGTATCCGATGTTGCCGGTACCACAAGAGATGCCATCGATACGGAGATCAAGTACAACGGCAAGAAGTATACCTTTATTGATACAGCAGGTCTTCGCAGAAAGAACAAGGTCAAGGAAAGGCTTGAGGAGTATATGATCCTTAGAACTGTTACAGCCGTTGAGAGGGCAGACGTTGCTGTTATCGTTATCAATGCTGATGAAGGTGTAACAGAGCAGGATGCCAAGATTGCGGGTATTGCCCATGACAGAGGAAAGGGCGTTATCATTGCAGTTAATAAATGGGATCTTATTGAAAAGGATAATAAGACAGTTAACGAATTCACAAAGGATGTAAGAAATACACTTTCATTCATGCCCTATGCTGAAATCATCTTTATATCAGCAGAGACAGGACAGAGACTTGTTAAACTCTACGATATGATTGATGCCGTAAGTGAGAACCATGCAATGAGAGTTGCAACAGGTGTACTTAATGAGATTATGATGCAGGCAGTAGTTATGCAGCAGCCCCCGTCAGATAAGGGTAAGATGCTTAAGCTTTTCTACATCACTCAGGCAGCTGTTAAACCGCCGACTTTCGTTATCTTTGTAAATGATAAAAAACTTATGCATTTCTCATATACAAGATACATTGAGAATCAGATAAGAGAAGCCTTCGGATTTAAGGGAACACCTTTGAAGTTCATTATCCGTGAGAGAAAGAATGAAAAATAAGTTAATACTTGGAGGAGATTTATCTTGATACGCTTGGTATGTTTAGGAATTGGCTATGTATTTGGACTTTTTCAGACTGCAGTTATTTATTGTAAGATCAAGGGAGTGGATATCAGAAACGTAGGAAGCGGAAACGCCGGAACCACCAACACTTTACGTGTTCTTGGTGCTAAGGCAGGATTCACCGTACTTTTTGGCGATATGCTTAAGTGCTTCCTTGCAGTTATGCTTGTGAAAGTTTTATTCGGAAAAAGTCACAGTGATATGATCTTTCTTTTGAAGATCTATGCTGCAGCAGGAAGTATTTTGGGACATGACTTCCCATTTTTCCTTAAGTTTAAGGGTGGAAAAGGAATTGCCTGTACAGCAGGTTATATCTGCGGCTTTAAGTGGACCTTTGTTATAGGAGGCCTCCTTTCATTTCTTATTCCTTTTAACATCACACACTTCGTATCACTTGGATCACTTTGCCTTTACTCAGTGTTCTTCTTACAGCTTATTGTTGAGGGACAGCTTGGATTTTTCGGTATGAGCCAGGCGCATCTAATTGAGATGTACGCTATAGCTCTTGCAATGACATGCCTTGCTTTCTATCAGCACAGAGCTAACATAGACAGACTACTTAAAGGAAACGAGAGAAAAACTTATATTTTCAAGAAAAATAAAGTTGACTAATTATCAGGGGGATTAAAAATTGAACGATAACAGTGTTGCAGTCATAGGCGCCGGAAGCTGGGGCATTGCCCTTGCAAGTTTACTTAATAAAAATGGCAACGATGTTACAATTTATGCGAGAAATCCTGAGAAAGCGGGTAAGCTTTATGCAGAAAGGGAAGATAAGGATAAGCTTCCCGGTGTATTTCTCGATGGAAAGATCAAGGTTACTTCAGACCTTAAGGAAGCAATAAGTGATAAGAGATTTATAGTTATCACAGTTCCTTCCGTACAGATAAGATCAATCTGCAAGGATATGAGACCTTTTCTTAATCAGGAAGCAGATGACGATAATAAGCAGATCATAGTAAACTGCGCAAAGGGTATAGAGCAGGAATCGCTCATGCTTATGTCAGATGTTATTCTTGATGAGCTTCCGGGAAGTGAGGTTACGGTTTTATCCGGTCCTTCACACGCCGAGGAGGTTGGAAAGAATCTTCCTACAACCATTGTAGTTGGCGCTTTTTCAAAGCAGGTTGCTAAGAAAGTTCAAAAGTTATTCATGTCAGAAAACTTCAGAGTGTATATAAGCCCTGATATGCTGGGAATAGAGATAGGAGCAGCTCTAAAGAACATTATCGCTCTTGCAGCCGGTATGGCAGATGGTTTTGGCTTTGGAGATAACGCAAAGGCGGCTCTGATTACAAGAGGAATTGCCGAGATGTCAAGGCTTGGCGTTGCCATGGGCGGTGATTTTGAGACCTTCGCCGGACTTTCCGGAATGGGGGATCTGGTGGTTACCTGTGCTTCCATGCATTCTAGAAACCGCAGGGCAGGAATACTTATTGGCCAGGGTAAAACCGCAGAAGAAGCAACAAAAGAAGTTAAGATGGTAGTTGAGGGCATTAACAGTGCAAAAGCTGCCCTTGAAATAGCAAAGAAATACGAAGTTGAAATGCCTATTGTAGAGCAGGTAAATAAGATTCTCTTTGAGAATAAGCCTGTGGGAGAAGCAGTCCGAGATCTGATGCTCAGGGACTCCAAGCCCGAGAACGAGCTTCAGGAGTGGTAAAGATCTCATAAGATGCTTTTGAATAAGAGACATTTTTTGATTTAATAAAAATATGAATAAACGTGAAGATATCATACTTTATGATATCTTCTTTTTTATGATATATAACAAGTAAAAAATAACCAAAAAACTCATCAGTTTTTCGTTAGTAAAGACCTACAAAACATTGTTGATATGGGGGATTACAATTGGTAAAATTTACATACAAATTTTACTAAAAATTGCCCGCTGTTTTACGGGCGCGTCAAATGTATTGGGAGGTAATACATGATGAGAAGAAGGGGAAAATGGCTTGCTATTGCATTGTCTGCTGCCATGACAGTTACGAGTCTGCCGGCAGCAAATATGCAGGTAAAAGCGGAATCTGCTAAAGATGGGGATCTTTACATGGCAGATGATGAAAACTCTGAGGTAAGTAGGGAGACTTCAGAGAACGATGGGACAGACAGCCCGGTTAATGAAAAAAGTAATAAGGACGCAAGTGACACCGGAAGAGATGAGGGAGAATCTAATGAAGGTGCCACAGAAGATGAAGCAGAAAGCGCTGATTCTTTGAATGAAGGTTTTGAGAAAAGCGGTGATGAGACCAAAGAAAGCAGTGAAGCTGAAACCGGGAATGAGACCGGCGCGGACACAGGCGATTCTAGGGAAGACCAAAATGTTGAAGATGACATGGATGCAGATAAGAATGCTAAAGACTCTTTAGACGCAGATGTAGAATTAACAGAAGAAGCTGATGAAGAAGGAACTGAAGACATTAAATTACAGACTTTAAATGCATCTGACGAGGACGGTAAAAACGTCTATACCGGTGAGGATGACAAAGATCCTGACCTTATTGCATATTTTACTTTCGATGATGAGGAGAGCGGACTTTCAGGTGAGGGTGCTGTGGCAACACCTAAAAATGGATATAAGATAATTCAGGACGGTGTAATAGACGGCGCTGTTAAGCTTGATTCCGGCAGTAGTCAGTGGTTTGACGTAAAGGATAAGAACGGCGTAAATATTCTTTCCGGACTTGATGAAGTAACGGTAAGCTATTTTAGTAAGGCTACTTTATCAGGAACGAGCTGGCCATTTTTTGCGGCTCCAAACACAAACGAGCAGGTATATAGGTGGGAAAAATACTTCGGTATCCTCGATGCTTATAATGGCGGCGCAGTCAGAGCTGAAAGATATTACAGCGATGAAAAGAACAGACCTGAAGCGGTAGAGACACCAAACACTGCTCAGTGGAAGATGGTAACTGTTACTGCAAATGAAGACGGTTTTACACTTTACATTGATGGCGAAAAGAAGGATAGTAAATCAAGTGAAGCTCCTCTTTCTCAGATTTTTGGAGGAGATGAAGGTATTCTTCAGATTGGTAAGGCAAACTGGGGAACAAAAGGCGAGCACAGTAACATCATTCTTGATGATTATATGATTTTTAACAGAGCACTTAGCGAAGAGGAAGTCGCAGAGCTCTACGAAGATAAGAAACCTAACGAGGAAGACGAAAAAGAAGTGGCTAGAGATTTAGGAATAAGAGTAACCGGCGTTGAAGCGGAATATGAGAGTGAGATAGCAGTGAATCCCGGAGAGGATTACAGCCTGCTGCAGAACACAGGCGCAAAGCTTACCTTTAACGACGGTTCAAAAAAGGACGACGCAGTTATTACCTGGTATGACGAAGAGGGCGAGAGAGTATTAAATACTAAGGACCTGGAGGTCGGTTCTCATAAGCTCACAGGTAAGGTGACATATTTTGGAAGTCCTGTAGCTGACGAAAAGGCAGATCCTTATGTTATCTACAACGAGGATGACGGCTATTACTACATGACATCATCCTGGCCTGCATATGGCAGCGTTAACGACGGATATAACAGAATAGCACTTAGAAGAAGCAAGACTCTTTCAGGACTTGCAGAAGCTGAAGACTATGCTGTTTTCAGAGCAAATGAAAGCGGCGAATTATCAGCTCACATCTGGGCTCCTGAGATGCACAAGATAAACGGCGAGTGGTACATCTATTTTGCCGGAACCTGCAGCTCAAATGTGTGGGATATCAGGCCTTATGTGCTTCACTGCACAGATTCAAGCGACCTTCTTAATATTGAGAACTGGGAACTTAAGGGCAGATTTGTAAATAAAGATGGTAACTACGATGATACCTTCGATGCCTTTACTCTTGATATGACATATTTTGAGAATGGCGCAAAGGGTTATGTAATCTGGGCTTATAAGAAGTCAGCTTCCGTTCTTAAGATGGCAGAGGTTAATATGGACGAACCCTGGAAGCTTGCATCAGATGCTGTAGTTATTTCAGAGCCCGAGTTTTCATGGGAGATTAATGGATCCCAGCTTATAAATGAAGGTCCTGCTGTGTTAAAGAGAGATGGCAAGATCTATGTGGCATTTTCAGGATCAACAACAGGCCCCGAGTACTGCATGGGTATATTCGAGGCAGATGAAAACGCTGATCTTATGAATCCAAAGAGCTGGAAAAAGAGAAAGACAGCAGCTCTTCAGACAAGTGACCTTGTAGGCCAGTACGGCCCCGGTCATAACAGTTTTACAACAGATGCAGACGGAAACGTGATCGTTGTTTATCATGCCCGCGATGAGAAGTGCTATCAGAAGAAGTGCAAATGGGCAGGCATTGATCCTCTGTACGATCCCTGCAGAAATGCATACATGGCTATCCTTAGGTATGACGAGGATGGAAGACCTGTTTTCACAAGTACTGAAGATCTGGAACTTAGCGATATAGCTGATAGCAAGAAGACATTTACAATGACAGTAAATGTGGGATCTGTCCGGGATATCCTTCAGGCTGATGCAGAGAGCATTTCTATTCCAAATAAGTCAGATGTAAGAGGAAATGTAACTCTTCCTGAGGTTTCAGAAAATGGCGCAGTAATTACTTGGAAGTCAGAGAACCCTGAAATCATAACTGATACAGATAACGGCAAGATAAAGAAGGGCGCTGTAACAAGAGGGGACAAGGATCAGGAAGTAACCCTTACAGCAACTCTTACTCTTGGCGGCGAATCCTACGAGAAGGAATTTAAATTTAACGTAAAAGCAAAGGCAGAGGAAAAGACATATACTCATTACCTCTTTGCATACTTTACAGGTGAGGGAAGTGCAAACGGCGAGCAGATCTATTTTGCTGACAGTACAGATGGACTTAAGTGGAATGCGCTTAACTACAGTTCTCCCGTTATTGAGTCTGAGCTTGGTGAGAAGGGTCTTAGAGATCCCTTCATTATCAGATCACCTGAGGGAGATAAGTTCTATCTGATTGCAACTGACCTTAAGATAAACGGAAATGGCGACTGGGGCAAAGCACAGAGAGAAGGAAGCAAGTCCATTATGGTCTGGGAGTCTACAGATCTTGTGAACTGGAGCGACCAGAGAATGGTTGAAGTTGCAGCTGATGATGCAGGATGCACATGGGCACCTGAAGCTTTCTATGATGATGAGACCGGAGAATACATGGTATTCTGGGCTTCCATGATAAATGGTTTCCATAAGATCTGGTATGCAACAACAAGAGATTTCTATACTTTCTCCGAGCCCAAGGTATGGATAAATCTTAAGAATAAGGACGGAAAAGACATCAGTATCATTGATACTTCAGTATTTGCAGTAACAGGAGCTGATGGCAAAAAGACCTATTACAGAGTATCTAAGGATGAAGCAGGTTCAGATGCAGCTGTAGAAGAAGGTGATCCTGAAGGCGGAAAGTTTGAAATACTTGAAACTGCATCATCTCTTACAGGTGAGTGGACAAGGATAAAGTCTGATTTCCTAAGTGGAATAACAGGGGTTGAAGGTCCGACAATCTTTAAGTTTAACGGAGAGAATAAGTACTGTCTCCTTCTGGATGACAATGGTCACGGAGGATATTTCCCCAACGTAACTACTGACATTGCAAGCGGAGATTTTGAAAGACTTTCAGCAGATAAGTACAGCTTCCCTTCAACTATGAGACATGGAACGGTTATAAATATAACTGATGAAGAATATGCTGCACTTGAGAAAAAATGGGCATCTGAGATAAACGAGCTTACATATGATACTACTCTTTTAGAAGCTGCAATTGCTCATCTGTCCTTTGATGATGAGGAAAAGGGATTTTCCGGAAAAGGCGCAAAAGCAGAAGAGCATAATGGATATGAACTTGTTGATGGAACAGACGGCAATGGTATTTCTATAAATCGTGATACGCAGCAGTATCTGTCCCTTACAAAAGAAGATGGCTCTGCACTTTTATCAGGCATTAGTGAAATGACCGTTAACTATTACAGTAAGACTAAGGTAGGCTCAGGTACCCAGTGGATCATGTATGCTGCAGGGGATGATAAGGCGCCTGCTAATAATAATGAGAAGTACATTGGAATAATCGATCCTCTTGTTAATGATGGAAAAATCCATGTTGAGAGATTCAATAATAAAGGCGGAAGACCTGCGGTTAATATCTACGACTTTAGAGATATTGATAATGAGTGGAAGATGGTAACAGTTGTCTTCTATGAAGCAAAAACAGCTCTTTATGTAAACGGAGAACTTGTTTCGACAATTGCTTCAAAGGCAAAGCTTAAGGATATCCTTGGTGACAATGGAATCCTTCAGATTGGTAAGGCTAACTGGAGCGGCGGAGAATATACAACTGCTCAGATTGATGAGTTTACAATCTTTAACCGAGCTGTAAATCCCAGTGAAGTTAAGGCTCTATATGAAGGAAAGGTAGATCTCAAGAAAGAGACAACCTCCGGAGACGAACCTTCTCAGGGCGATGAGCCTGCTCCGGAAGAAAACAATGAACCTGTAAAGCCTTCTGATAATCAGAACGGAGGGGCTAATCAGAGCCAGAATACTACGGTTGATAAATCCGAAAACAAGGAAACAGTAGAAAATGATCTTCCTGTTGTAACAGGTAAGCTTAAGAAGATAAAGAAGGGTAAGAACAAGGGCGGATATCAGTTTAAAGCTGATAACGGCGAAGTTGTTAAGGGACTTGTAAGCTACAATGGTAAGACATACTTCTTTAACAAGAAGGGAATTTCAAAGAAGGGCTTCCATAAAGTAAACGGTAAGAAGATTTATACTAATGCCAAAGGAAAGCTTGTTACAGGCTTTAAGAAGATCGATGGCAATAAGTATTACTTTGACAAAGACGGCTATATGGCTACAGGAAAAGTAAAGCTTGGAAGTAAGATATATAACTTTGGTAAAAACGGTAAGCTCAAGAACGTAACGGTTTACAAATTAAAGAAAGTTAAGAAATAATTGGAATAATAATACTGCATTTGTATTGACTAGGCAGATATAACTGCTATAATTACCATGAAAATTGATTCGAAGCAGAGTAGGAATCGACGCGTTAAGTGCTATCTGTACAGGGAGTTGACAGATGGACGAAGGTTTACCGCGATGTCGGATCCGCATCCCGCTGCTGCATATACAGGTGTAATTATAATGCACTT
>JAILPB010000012.1 GCA_024690485.1 Butyrivibrio sp.
AGTATTTTATTTAGAAGGAGTATAGACAACAATGAAGAAATTCATACTTAAACGTCTACTCATATCAGTAGTTTTATTGTTTTTCGTATCAATGATCATTTATACGATCATGAGATGTATGCCTACATCATACGTTGAACAACAGGCTATGGCTTTATCTACGAAGCCCGGCGCTAAAAGCTATTCAGAATGGGTGGAACAGCTCAATGCACAATATGGTCTGGACACGGGGGTAATCCAGGGCTACTTTAAGTGGGCATCAAAGGCAATTATGCTTGATTTCGGCGATTCATGGTATTGGAATCAGCCTGTATTACAGAAGTTTAGTAGTGTAATCTGGTATTCATTTGCACTTGGTCTCGTAACATTTATTTTGGAAATTATAATCGCTATACCTGCAGGTGTGGCCGCTGCGAGAAGACAGTATTCCGCAACTGACTATACTGTTACGGTTATCGCACTTATCGGAATTTCACTTCCGAGCTTTTTCTTTGCGACGATTTTGAAGTATATATTATCAGTTAAACTTGGCTGGCTTGATCTTTACGGTATCGTAGGCAGATTCCACGAGAGCTATTCATCAACAGGTAAGCTTCTTGATATGGCTCGTCATATGATCATGCCTGTAATTACACTTACAGTTGTAAGCGTTGGTTCACTTATGCGTTACACAAGAACCAACATGCTTGAAGTTTTGAATGCTGATTATATTCGTACTGCAAGGGCAAAGGGTCTTTCAGAGGATAGAGTTGTTAACTATCATGCTTTCAGAAATACACTTATTCCGATTGTTACACTTCTCGGCGGATCACTTCCGGGACTTTTCAGTGGTGCTATGATCACTGAGACTTTGTTCCAGATCCCCGGTATCGGATATACATCATACCAGTGCGTAGTACAGGGCGATATTCCTTTCGTTATGTTCTACATGGTATTTATGGCAGTATTGATCCTTTTGGGCAACCTCATCGCTGATATTCTCTATGCGGTAGTTGACCCGAGAGTAAGAGTAAACTAAGGAAAGGAGGCGGATTAGATGTCAGAAGAAAAGAAAAACGACGTTAAAAAAGAAGAGATGCATCTTGATGATGCCAACAGAGTCCGTGTCCTGTCTCCCGGAATGATGGTTCTGAAGAGATTCCTTAGAAACAGACTTGCTATCGTTGGTATGGTTATCATTGTTTGCATGTTCCTTTTTGCATTTGTTGGCGGAGCACTTTATCCCTATTCAGAGAGCCAGGTGTTCTACAAGACAGAGCAGGTTATGAAGGATTTTGCAGGAGCTACAGTAATTGATCAGCTCCAGTTCCAGACAGCTGAAGGCGTAACACTTCCTTCAGATATTAACTCTAAGGCACTTATTGCAGCATCCAAGAAAGAGTATGTTTTCCAGACTCGTGACGGTCAGATGATCGGTATGGCACCTGCTGCAGAGAATTCAGATATTTATCTTATCTATTCACTTGAGCCTGCACAGATTTTCCTTAAGGGCAACAAAGAGTTTGACGCTGCACTTGAAGCAGGTAGAGCTGACTTTGAGAAAGACGGTAAGATCTACATGTTCAACGGTACTGATTTCAAGGCTGATGTATATGAGGCTACAGAGCTTGCTGTTGCAAGTATGAGATCATTTACCGGTTACAGCAAGGATACAAAGTTCTCTTATGACTTCTACAGAAACGCTCTTATAGCTGTTGCTACAGGTGCTGCATCATTTGAGGCTGACAGCACAAAGTATACTGTTAATGATGAAGGCCTTATAGAAGCAAACGGTGAAGGTTATGCCGTTGTTTCAAACATGAACTTTAATGCAATCGATCCCGGAACATTCCTCGATCCTGCATATAAGGCTGCAGCTCTTGAAGCATTCGAAGCTCAGGGTAATTCAGGTTCTTTCGAGTATCCTGATGTTGATGGAAACATGGTTGAATATGATTTTGAAGTTAAGACAGGTCAGTACACAATTAAGAAGTTCCAGGAGACAAGACTTATCGATATTTATGCTGCTCCTTCCAAGGCTCACCTTGTAGGAACAGATGCTAACGGCATGGACCTTCTGGCTCGTCTTATGTATGGTGGACGTATTTCACTGCTTATCGGATTTGTAGTTATCTTTATCGAAGTATTTATCGGTATGGTAATCGGTGGTGTTGCCGGATTCTTCGGTGGCTGGGTAGACAATCTCCTCATGAGACTTGTTGACGTAGTTTACTGTATTCCTGCCATGCCTCTTTACCTGATCCTTGGTTCAATCATGGACTACTATCAGGCAAGCCCCAGAGCAAGAATTTATCTTCTCTGCGTAGTTATGGCGGTTATCGGTTGGGTAGGAATTGCCCGTATCGTAAGAGGTCAGATCCTTTCACTTCGTGAGCAGGAGTTCATGGTAGCTGCTGAAGCTCTTGGTATCAGCACATACCGTAGAATTTTCAAGCACCTTATACCTAACGTAATTCCTCAGCTTATCGTATTTGCAAGTATGGGTCTTGGTGAGGTTATCCTTTCAGAGGCTTCACTTTCCTTCCTTGGTCTTGGTATCAAGTACCCTGCTGCTTCATGGGGAAGTATCATAAATGCGGTTAACGATTCATACGTTATGACCAATTACTTATTCGTATGGCTTCCTGCAGGAACATTTATCCTTCTTACAGTTCTTGCATTTAACTTTATAGGTGATGGTCTTCGTGATGCATTTGATCCTAAGATGAAGAGGTAAGGAGATTTAAAATGGCAAAGAATTCAAACTACATCTCTGCTAAAGAGTCAAGACGAATCTCCAAAGAGAATCGTAAGATCACATCAGAGATTGAGAAAAAGAGAAATAGAAAGCATATTCCTGAAAGCGAATATGTTACTAAGATGAAGAATCCTGATAACTGTGTTGAGTTTGACAATGTACATACATATTTCTTCACAGATATAGGAACAGTTAAGGCTGTAGACGGTGTATCCTTCGAAGTTCCCCAGGGAAAGACAGTAGGTATCGTTGGTGAGTCAGGCTGTGGTAAGTCTGTTACCAGCCTTTCACTTATGCAGCTCGTTCAGAGACCTTCAGGACAGACAGTAGAAGGTGAGATCCGTTTCAATGACGGTGAGAGAACAATAAACGTAGTTAATGCACCTGCTTCAGCTATGCAGAAGCTTCGCGGAAATAAGATGTCAATGATCTTCCAGGAGCCCATGACATCACTTAATCCTGTATTTAGAATCGGAGCTCAGGTAGATGAGGTTATCGCTCTTCACAATCCTGAGATGACACCTGAGCAGGTTAAGGCTAGAACAATTGAGATGCTTCAGATGGTTGGTATTGCCAACAAAGAGGGTGTATACAACATGTATCCTCACGAGCTCTCAGGTGGTATGAGACAGCGTATTATGATCGCTATGGCTCTTGCCTGCGACCCTAAGCTTATCATCGCTGATGAGCCTACAACAGCTCTTGATGTTACTATCCAGGCTCAGATTCTTGACCTTCTTAGAAACCTTAAGGACAAGATCAACTCATCAATCATGCTTATCACACACGACCTTGGTGTTGTTGCTGAGATGGCTGATTATGTTGTAGTTATGTATGCAGGACGTGTTATCGAGAAAGGTACTGCAAGAGAGATATTCAAGGATCCCAGACATCCTTACACAATCGGTCTTATGAAATCAAAGCCCGTTGTTGGTAAGCACGTGGATAAGCTTTACAATATCCCCGGAAACGTACCTAATCCTATCGATATGCCGGATTACTGCTATTTCAAAGACAGATGTGAAATGTGCGTAGAGAAATGCTCAGGAAAGTATCCTAAGGTATACAAGGTTTCTCCTACACATGAAGTTAGCTGCTACAGATGCGAAGATATCGCAAAAGATGAAACTAAGGAAGGAGGTGCTAACTAATGAGCGACAACATTCTTGAAGTAAAGCACCTTAAGAAATACTTCCCAATTAAGGGTGGATTCTTTGGCGGAGTTACAGGAAATGTAAAGGCTGTTGATGATGTTAGCTTTTCAATCCCTCGCGGAACAACCATGGGTCTCGTTGGTGAGTCAGGTTGTGGTAAGTCAACAACAGGTAGAACAATCCTTAGACTTATAGAGAAAACAGAAGGTGATATTCTTTTCAACGGAGAGGATATCAGCAAGTATGATAAGAAGAAGCTTCGTGAGCTTCGTACAAAGATGCAGATCATCTTCCAGGATCCCTACTCATCACTTTCACCTCGTCTTCCTATCGGTGAGATCATTGGTGAAGCGGTTCGTGAGCACGGTCTTGTTTCCAAGGAAGAATTTGATGATTACGTAACTGAGATTATGAAGGAGTGTGGCCTTCAGCCTTATCACAAGGATCGTTATCCTCACGAGTTCTCAGGTGGACAGAGACAGCGTATCTGTATCGCAAGAGCTCTTGCGGTTAAGCCTGAGTTCGTAGTATGTGATGAGCCTGTATCAGCCCTTGACGTTTCTATCCAGGCACAGATCATCAACCTTCTTAAAGATCTTCAGGAGAAGAACAACCTTACATATCTGTTCATCTCTCACGATCTTTCAGTAGTTGAGCATATCTCTGATGCAGTCGGAGTTATGTACCTTGGAAACCTTGTTGAGACAGGTAAGACAGAGGATATTTTCGCAAATCCTCTTCATCCTTACACAAAGGCACTTTTTAGTGCTATTCCTATGCCTGATCCGGATATCAAGAAGGAGAGAGTTCTTCTTGAAGGTGATATTCCTTCACCTGCTAATCCGCCTAAGGGATGTAAGTTCCATACAAGATGTCCTCATTGCATGGATTGCTGTAAAGAAGTAGAGCCTGCAGCTAAGGATATGGGCAACGGACATGTTGTAAGATGTCATCTTTACGACAATAAATAAGACTTTAAAACCCTCGTCTTCGGATGAGGGTTTTCTGTGCTATCAACCTGTTTTGGCGGGTTTCTGTATGAACGTTCAAGAAGTCATCACTTTATATCTTTGAGATTTAGGCGACTGACGTTCTTCATCGCCTTGGCATATATGCAAAACGTAAATATTGACGTTATAAGGGCGCCTAAAACGCAGGAAGGTATATTTGGTGTCCGGATGAACATAAGGTGCACCTGCTCCATATTTCGAAGAATTCCGGCTACTATGATGGCTCCAAGGATAACCCCAAGGATTATACCTAGAGAAGTGGTAAATAGAACTTCCCTTATAGCGTAGCCTATGGTCTCTTTTATGGTGAAACCATTTATTCTCATGATAGTAAGCTCGGTATGCTTGGACAGGAGGTACATGTTTGCCAGATTAAGCAGAACAAACATGCTCATGATACCGGATAATACAATGAGAAGCCCGATTACGAGGTTAAGCACCACAAGAAGATTCTCAAAGTTAGCCATAAGCTCTGATGCAGCCTGGTAGGATTCAAATCCTTTCACGTCTGATATTTTATCTACAAATTCTGTCTCTGATTCGGGATTTTTATATCTTACAAAAAAAGCATTATCCTCAAAGGTATCAGAAAGAACTTCTTCATAGTAGGATTTTGAGATGACGGTATAGCGTCCTATGTTATTTCGCATAATGCCACTGATTGTGACGTTGTGCTTATATCCCATATCATCAACGATGGAAATAACATCACCTTTTTTCAGGCTATACATCTCAGAAAGTCTTGTGGAAATAACAATTCCATCCCTGATGCCTTGCTCTTCGGCTATGCTCTTCCCGGTTTTGGTATCAAGAATCGGTCTGTAGGATGACAGGGATTTAAGGTCATCAGAGATCAGAAGCTCTGTGTATTCCATTGTGTCATCCACATAGAGGCTGCTGTGAGCATTGTAAAAAGAGAAGCCTTCAGCATCTTCTTTCGAGATGATTTTTTCTATATCTTTATAAACCGAATTTGAGAGAGATGAGTTTATCTTTATTTTTCCATCATATTTTGTATAGATTTCCATCTGAGCATTTAGAGCGCCCATGATGTTATTACGAAGGGAAAAGCCTATGACCACAAGGGAGCAGCAGCCAGCAACGCTTATTATGGTAACCATAACCCTTACTATGTCAGAGCGCATGTTAAGAAGGATCATTCTGTTATAAAGAGATAACCTTTTAAGAAAAGGATTCGACTCTATAGCCTTACTTCTGCCCTTTGGAACTTTGGGAGTCATGAGCTTTTTAGCGGACTCCTTAAGAAGCTGTGAGCAGGAAAAATAAATGGACAGGTAAGCCACAAGTATAGCGATTATAAAGGTGATGACGGTGGGAATGGGCGGAGCCACTGTGGGGAATAGACCAAATATAAAGTGATCTGCATAGCCAAGGCCCACAACTGTTTCGATTATAAAGGCTGAAAGCATGATCCCTGTGATTATTCCAAGAATGGATGAGGAGAGGCCAAACATAAGATACTTGCTAAAGATTTCTCCTGTGTACATTCCAAGGGCCTTCGATACACCTATGAGAGTGCGCTGCTCAAGAACCATTCGTGAAAGGGACGCAAATATGACCATAATCGCAATGACGACGAATAGTGAGGAGAATGATGTGTTTAGGCTTCGTAGATTTTCTGAGTTGTTTTTTAAGTAAACAAAATCAAGGCATGAATTCCTGTTAAACACATACCACACACACTCGCCCTTAGACAATAATGTGTCATAGCTTTTCTGGGTATCGGCCACCTTTTTCAAGGCGTTTTCATAGGACTTCTCTGCATCCTCTGCATCCTTAACCTGCTGATCGGCAGTTTTATACTCTGAAGGGTCTTCTGAAATAATTACGGATAGCATATTTGACATGTCAGCCATTACCTGACCTGTTTTACTTTGCATAGATGAGGTCATTCTGCCTGCCAGATCTACCATTCCTTTTGCCTGCTTTAGATCCTTTTTACTGTCTTCTATCTGATCCTTAAGGAAAGAGAGGTGTTTTTCATATCTGTAGGGAGACCTGATTTCGCCAAGGCTTTCCAGGGTATCCACATATTTGTCTGCATCTTCGAAGTATTTCTCATCAAAAAGAGAGCCATATTTTTTCTTATCAAAAGTTATATTTACAAGAGGGTAGCAGTTGTCGAACTTTTCAAGTTCAAAGGCAGAAGTATCAACAAGCATGCAATAGGTCTCGTCAAGGTCGTGGCTTATGTGATCTGAGTGGACAAAGGTGCCGGTTACGGTAAATTTATCTTCAGATACTTCGTGAAGTTCTTCTCCGTATTTATCCTCTACGGAGATCACGTCACCAATCATTAGTGACATGTCATCAGCTATGTTTTCTTCTACCACGCATTCCTTGGAGTTTTCTGGGAGCCGTCCAGACTTTAGAATAGGCAGGTCGATGTTTTTTGGAACAGACAGTATCATTATGTTCTTGGATTCAGAGTCAGACAGGAGTCTTCCAAAAACCCTGTACTGGCCTTCAACCTGGTTTATGCCTGGGGTGTTCTTTATTTCTTCAATATCCTCTTTGGACAAAAGACAGTTGGATGTTATCTGAATATCGCGGAAATTTGTGGATTTATAGATGTTTTCGCCTGCAGATCCAAGGCCATAGGCAGAATAAGTAAGCCCTAAGTAAGCGGCTACTGCGAAAGAAGATATTACGATTATGGACAGCCATGATATTAGCTGCTTTTTGATATTCCTTACGGAGTCGGTAAATCGTATTTTCTTCATAGACTTTGTTACCATGAAAGCTCAGATGCCGGAACCGGATTTTCGTTAACCATGATCTTATCCAGCTGGCCATCTTTTATCTTAAATATCCTGTTTGCCATTCTGGCTATCTCATTATTATGAGTGACCATGACAACAGTAGTTTTTTCCTGTTTTACTATAGATTCAAAAACCTGAAGTACTTCAATGCTGGTGGTGTAATCAAGGGCAGCGGTGGGTTCGTCAGCCAAAATAAGTTTTGGATTTTTGCATAGAGCTCTGGCAATTGATACGCGCTGCTGCTGACCTCCACTCATCTGTGAGGGGTAATTGTTTTTTCGCTCTGATAACCCCACAAGGTCAAGAGCTTTCTCAGCATCCATGGCATTGGGTATTAGTTCCGCAATAAACGCCACGTTTTCAAGGGCAGTCAGATTGGGCATCAGGTGATAATCCTGGAAAACAAATCCGATAAAACCTCGCCTGTATGCAGTAAGATCTTCGTTTGTAGGGTGGGAAAAATCTTTACCTTCGATGTAGATGTTGCCATTAGATAGATGATCCATGCCGCCAATAATGTTCAGAATAGTGGTTTTTCCGCAACCGCTCTCACCAAGGATCGCAACAAACTCGCCCTGGTATATATCAAATGAGATGGCTTTCAGCGCTTCAAGCTTTCCATCGCCTGTTTTAAATTCTCTGGTGACATCTTTTAGGGATATCAGTACATTATTTTCACTACTCATAACACAGAACCTATATGGATAACAGAAAGCGCTATAAAAACGCCTGAAAATCTTGCTATATAAGCAAATTAAACATAAAGAGTTCACATCTTAAATATAGCATAATGCTATAAAATCGTGTATTATGTGAATAGTATAAACATATTAAAAAAATATAATATTTTTATGGAGGATTTTGGGAATGAAATATTGTACAAATTGTGGGGAGAGCATGGAAGACAACGTTCTTGTTTGTCCTAAGTGCGGAACAGCAGTAGTAGCAGAGCAGACACCTGTAGCAGAGACACCTTCAGAGCCTCAGGCACCTCAGGCTCCTCAGATGGGAGCACCTGTAGTTGGCGGTCCTGCACCTCAGTGGCAGAATGGTCCTCAGGGAGCACCTCAGTGGCAGAACGGCCCTCAGTGGCAGAATGGTCCTCAGGGAGTACCTTACGGTCAGCCGATGCCTCAGATGCCTTCACCTACAGACCACACAGCTGAGATGGAGCAGGAAGATATCGATGACAATAGAATTTTCGGTATAATTGTATACTTACTTGGTTTATTCGGTGTTCTTATTGGCATTATCGCTGCTAAGGATTCAAAGTATGTTAAGTTCCACGTAAAGCAGGAATTAAAGCTTCTTGTTACTTTCCTTTTTGTTTACTTTATAAGCTTACTTCTTTGCTGGACATTCATTGTTCCGATCGCAGGTATCATTGCAGGTATCGTACTTGCTGTTCTTAAGATCATCGCTATTGTAAATGCATGCTGCGGTAAGGCTAAGGAAGTTCCGATCATTAGCTCACTTAAGTTCCTTGGCAAGTATTGATTTAGTTAATATATTTGTAAACATAGTATTAAATAAATCTGAAAAATCAGAGAGCGTCTCGTTCTCTGATTTTTTTTATAAAAATTCGTGTATAATTGAACTATGGTTGCTGGGTAAAAAAACGGGGTGTAAAAATGATAACACTTTTAAGCCTGGGAATAATGTTCATAGGCATCATTGCCATCCGTGCCAGAAAGATCAGTCACAGTGTTGGCAAGATATGGATAGACTTGGAAATATGTGTCTCAGTCGCATACATTGGTTGTATGTGGCTTCTTGGTGTGGCTGATAAATTCTTTGAACTTAGCGAAGATACGACCTATGTAGCCAGAGTTACAGCACTTAATCTTGCTCTTGTAACCTACATGCTTTGTGCATTTAAGATAACATTAGGACTTTCAAGGATTAGGGAAAAAGCACCGCTTCTTTCTGTGCTGCCCTTTATTTTGCAGGCAAGCTTTCTGCTTGTTATTAATCCCATAAACCACGTTGCATATTATGAAGAAATAAAAGGACTTGTGACCATTGAAAAACTGGCATTTATGATCACAGCTTTTGCGGTTCACATGTTTTACTATGCATCAACAATATATCTTGCATGGAGACATAGAAGACGTCTTGGAAACGTTGCCACCTGGTGCTTTACTTTTATCGTAACGCTGGATTTTGCATTTATGGCTTTCCACCATCTGATAGATGATTTTTATTATATGGGAGCGGTCTTTGCAGCCTGCGTAACCTTCAATCTGATAATGCTCTATCTTGTTGATAATCCCATGGATTCCAAGACAGGAATCTATAAGAGAAAAGCCTTTTACAGAGCGGTTGAAGAGGTCCTTACCTTAAATCCTGATACGGATTATCAGCTGTGCCTTTTGGATATCCGAGATTTCCAGGATGTCAATGAACGTTTTGGTTTTGAGAGAGGCGATGATATCCTTATGAGAGTTGCTCAGGCTATGAGAAAGAGCTTTTCATGGGATGTTGAGCTGGGATACCTTGGAGAAGATAACTTTGTGGGACTTTTCCCCGATGGAAGATACTGGATGCTTGCAAGCAAGCTCTCCCTTGATGACATGTATCCCGGAGAAGGCATGGACTACGCAATGTCTCTGTATGCCGGCATATATAAAATAAAAGACAGAACCATGAATCCTATTCTTATGTGTGACAGAGCAAGGTTCGCCATGGACTCCATAAGATATGATTATGAGAAGCACGAGTGCGTATATGATTCAGCTCAGGATCACAAGTTTGAAATGCAGGCATATATGCTTCATAACTGTGACAGAGCTATTCATGAGCACAACTTTGTTCCATATTTCCAGCCGATATATGACGCCAAGACCAAGAAAATATGCAGTGCTGAGGCACTGGTAAGGTGGAAAGATAAGCAGTACGGACTTATCAGTCCCGGTGATTTTATTCCGCTTTTTGAAAAGAACGGATTTGTTACAAAGCTTGATCTGTACGTGTGGGAAGAGGTTTGTAGTCAGATCTCACATTGGAGAAAAGAGGGAATACTGGTTCCTCCGGTATCAGTTAATATTTCCAGAAAAGACCTCCAGATGGATAATCTCTATGAGATAATTCTTGATCTTATTAAGAAATATAACCTGTCACCACTTGATGTGAAGCTTGAAATAACAGAGAGTGCCTTTGTTGCTGAAAATGAGAGATATTTTAAGACTGTGGATACGTTGAAAGAGGTGGGCTTCAGAATCCTCATGGATGACTTTGGAAGCGGCTATTCAAGCCTTAATACCTTCAAGGATGCACATGTGGATATCCTGAAGGCAGACATGCGATTCATGGACGGCATCGAGAGCTCAGACAAGGGTAAGATAGTCATAAATACAATCGTTGATATGGCAAAGAAACTGGATATACCAATGGTAGTTGAGGGCGTAGAAACAGAAGGGCAGTACGAATTCCTAAGAGATATAGGATGCCAGATGATCCAGGGATATTACTTCTCAAGACCTGTTCCTCCTGAAGAATTCAGGAATATGATAAAAGCTCCGGATGCTGTGGTTTAGAGATTCAGACAAAAATAAATCCTCCGGTAAGTGTCAGTGGTGACATTTTCCGGAGGATTTTTCATTTATAATCCCTGGTTAAAACATTGCAAATAATACAGAAAGAATAATCTGAGCTATGGCAAAACGGGCAACTACCTGGGGACCTGACCAGTCCATGTTTTTGCGAACGTGGTCGTGGATGGGTGTCCTTATGTTTTTCATGATGTGGATCTTTAAAAATCTTATAAGTGATACCTTAAGAAGACCAAGTCCTCCATCAAGGATAAGTACAAGTGACAGGATCAGATAAGCAAAAGGATGATGTGATTTCATGGCTATGATTGCGATAAAAAATCCCATTGCTCTGGAGCCTGCGTCACCCATAAGCATACTGCTTGGATAAGTGTTAAAGCACAGATATGCAAGAAGCGTTGCTACAAACAGTTCGCCGAAAAGGCCCATGCTTCCAAGGTTCTCGGAAAAGATGAGGACAAAGGACATAACGGTGATTATTACAAGAGTTGCGCTAAGACCGTCTACACCATCTGCGCAGTTGGTTACGTTGATCGCACACCAGATAAGGGCTACACCAAGGATAAAATACAAAGGATAGGGTATAACTACCTCAAATCCAAGGACTGAAATCTGTGAGTCGTTCTGGGACAGGAAAGTGATCATTGTTGCAACTGATAAAGCAAGGTCTATAAGCCCCTTTTTATATTCATTCCAGGGCTTTTCTGCTGCATCATCAAGATATCCGCTCAGCATTACAAAAAAGATGAGTAGAAGGTAAATTATAAGTTCCGTTGATAAAGGAAGAAATACAGCGGAAGCAATTATAAAATCAATTACAAAAACGATTCCCACGCCGCGAAGCTTACCTCTTGAAAGAGCACCGTCTACGGCAAAGGCTCTTCCCTGATCTTCCGGAAGGAATGTAAATCTCATGTTTAAAGTGATAAAAGTAAGGATAAACGTGCAGATTACGGCGATTGCCGCTGTTTGAACAGGAGTAAAATTGTTCAAAAAAAGGTCATATAACATAATAATTCCTCTCCTTAAGCCAATTACCAAACTATTGCTTAGTCGTGTTATAATTTTCTTTGGCTTATATTGTTTAATAATAGCGAAGGAAAATGATTATGGCAACTTTTTCAAGTATGTATCGCAGAATGAGAAATTACCTTTATCCACACATAAATAAGAACATAGCCGATGGTATTCACAAGAGGAATATTATTGCTGTTAGAAGGATTTCTTTATCGGTTCTTATCATAGAAATCATTGCTTTTATAGGATATCTGACTATATCAAGGCATATGCTGGGGGAGCCCGGAGTTATTCAGAATAATCTCTATGCGGTAGCTGTCAGCCTGATAGTGTTTCTGGTTGCATGTTATGCTCTTAAAGATAAAAAGCACAATTTTCATTTTTACAGAGGCTTAGGAACTCTGTATTACATCCTTATTTTGCAGTTTGCAATGTATGTTTCATATTATCACTATGTTCGCGGCAGACAGATGATGATTTTTTTTGCCACGGTCTTCTGTCTTGTGAACTTTCTTATACTTCCCCCTATGGTGGGCATTTTGCTGGTCATTTTGCCTTATATTCTGTTTTACTGGATACTGTTCTGTTTTGATGGGGCAATGCAGGTTAATTTATTTAACTACATTATTGTCGCTATAATTACTGCTGCGGGAACGGTCCACAGATTCAGACTTCAGGCCATGGAACTGGAGCGAATATACAGAATTGAGACCATGAACAACATGCTTCAGAATGTACCGGTTCATGACAACTTAACTGACCTTAAAAACAGATATGCACTCAGAGATGATTTCAATTCCTACCAGAATCATCACATAATCGTACTGATGCTTGATATTGAGGAATTTACCAAGATAAATGAGCTTCACGGTGAAGAGGTCGGTGATGCTGTTCTTAGGGAAATAGGAAGTAAGATTAAAAAGTATCTTCCTTATAGCACTTCATACAGATATGGTGCGGATTCGTTTTTGATCATTCTCCAGGATTTAGAGCTTGGAGATGCTCTGCAGATGCTCTCAATATGGGAGAGAAGTATGGCAACCCTGACTGTTCCCGGACTTGATGAATCCATAAAATATACCAGTGGATATTCCCATGGAACACCAAGGGATGAGGATGAGTTAAGACTGCTAATTGAAGCAGCAGACAGAAAACGCAAGGATTATATTTAAATTTTTACGAGTTTTTTGCATATTTTGCTTTTTGCGTAATATTTTTTCTGTTAGAATGGAGGAGGTGCTTTTTGCACTTACAAGGAGGATTATTTGATATGAAGATTAATAAGAAGATTATGAGCATAGCTTTAATTTCAATGATGCTCTCATCAGCTATCGCCTGTGGTAAGGCACCTGAGGAAGACACCAATACAACTGAAGAAGGTCTTTCATGGGAGGCTATTGAAGGCGGAAGCACTGAAGAAGTAACTGAGGAAGAGCCTGCAGAGGAAGAAGTAGTTTCTGCTGAGGTTCCTGAAGGAATGTATCTCAGTGAGCTTACAGGTACACCTATCGATGAGTCTTTGAAGGATCAGAGACCTATCGCTGTAATGGTAGATAATGAGTCAATCGCACTTCCACACTATGGAACTGCTGAGGCTGATGTAGTATATGAGATGATGAACAGCACACAGAACGGACGTATTACACGTCTTATGTGCCTTGTGAAGGATTGGGAAAAGATTGAGCAGATGGGTTCAATCAGAAGTACAAGACCTACAAACATCATTCTTGCTGCTGAGTGGAATGCTGTTCTTTGCCATGATGGTGGTCCTGCTGTTCACATAAATCCTTATCTTGCAAAGGATTGGGGAACAAACCATATTTCCGGAGAGTTCTCCCGCGTAAATAACGGAAAGAGCAGAGAATATACAGAGTATATCCTTCCCGGAGACCTTGATTCAGGATTTTCTAATCATAACTTCTCAACTACATATAATGAGTTTGCTCCTGAGGGAATTAAGGATAACCACTTCAACTTCACCACATGGGGTAACGAGGTTAAGCTTGAGGACAAGGGTTACGCTAAGTGCCTCGATGCTACAACAATTGATATCATTCCTTTCGGACACAACGAGTCAAAGCTTGTTTATAACGAAGAAACTAAGGAATATGAGTACTATGAATATGGCAAGGCTCATTTAGATGCTGAGGACAGCGAGCCTCTTTCATTCAAGAATGTTATTCTTCAGAAGTGTACTTTCAACCAGCTTGATGATCACGGATACCTCATCTATAACTGCATCGATATCAACCAGCCCGGTTACTACTGCACAAACGGTAAGGCAACAGATATCGTGTGGACAAAGGTTGGTGAGCTTAACAAGACTCAGTTCTTTGATTCACAGGCTAACGAGCTTGAGATCAACAATGGTAAGACATATATCGCTATTGTACCTGCAGATACATGGGATCAGCTTGTAATTCAGTAATGTAATTTAATACAATCATTTAGGCCGCCTAGCTTTTATGCTAAGCGGCCTTTTTAGTGCATTTTGCGCATTTTTTGCATTTGACGAGGCGAATATGTTAGGCTTTGATTCATGCCCTTAGGTAAACTTTATCTTCAAGTCTTGCCTCGAATGCTGTTTTACTCATGGGTTTGTCGTAGTAAAATCCCTGTACGATATGGCATCCAACCCTCTTTAAAAGCTCTATCTGATCGGCTCTTTCCACACCTTCGGTTATGACTTCTATATCAAGTTCATTAGCCATACGAATTATGTTTCTAAGAAGGATTTCGTCACGTTTTGTCAGCGTCTCTTCCTCTATGAATGACTTGTCGATTTTAATAGTGTTTACGGGGAGGTCTCTAAGTATTCCAAGAGATGAATATCCTGTTCCGAAATCATCTATTGAACTTGTGATATTCATACCTTTTAGCTTATTCAAAAAGTCTGTTATAAGTCCGCGATCCTTAGCTGTTGCGGTCTCTGTGACTTCAATCTGGATGAAGCTAAGATCAATGTCGTATTTTTTTACAATGGCAAGTATCTGATCTGCCAATTTTTCGTCAGTTAGATCGCTCCTTGAAAAGTTTATTGACACAGGAACAGGGTCAAGTCCCTTATCAATCCAGCTTCGGATGGTACGGCATACTTCCTCGATAACGAATATATCAAGACCTATTGAGAAACTGTTGCGCTCCAGTACCGGTATAAACTCTGTGGGATAAACATATTCACCCTTGCAGAACCAGCGTGAGAGGGCTTCTGCTCCAACAACAGTATTGGTATCAGTATCTACTTTTGGCTGGTAATAAACCTGGAATTCATTGTTGGAAAGACCATCCTCAAAGCTATCCTCAATCTGCTTTTCTCTGTAAACCTTGCTGCTCATCTCTTTTGTCACAAAGAGGAAGGACTCGCTTGATAAGGAACGAGCTACGCTGCAGGCTATAGAACTTCTACTTATAACCTGACCGGGATTCTTGATCGAGTCGTCGATGTTGTAGACACCTGTTACAGCATTAAGGGCAACAGGAACCTTGTTTCCGTCCTTTATTCCGTAGAGTGTGGTCTTTTTCAAAAGATCAAGGAATTGTTCAGTTCTCTCTTTTCGGATAAGTGCTACGAAGTTGTCGCCGCCAAGATGACCTATGATCTCATCGTCCAGTTTGAACTCAAGGAGGGTTCTTGCGTAGCGACGCAATATATTGTCTGTTTCTTCAGGGCCGAACTTTCTGTTTACAAGTCCAAAGCCTCTGAGGTTGAAGTAGTAGGAATTGTAGCTTGTGAGCTCCCCTGCGATCATTTTCTGAGTCACAAAGGAAAGGTATCCTCCTGAATTTGGAAGACCTGTAAGATACTGGGTCATGGCGCTTTTCTGTACCAGCTCTACAAGATGGTAGCGGCCAATGTGAATAAGGAAAACCCTTATGGCAGATAAAAGAAGCTGCCTCTCTTCATTACTCCAGTTTGTATCAATACCGGCGTAAACCTTCGCCGTGATAAGTCCATTCTCAAAAGTTCTGTGACTTTCTTCAAGCCACACGATCTCAGTCTCGGATTCTCCGTCAAGCTCATTAACATACACGCAAACATGGCGGACTTCACTTTGGGGAGTCTGCCTGGTTTCCGGAATATTCAGATCAACGGTAATGTGGGAAACACCAAGTGGAATCGCAACAAATTCAAAGGCCTGTTGTGCCACCTCCATAGTGTTATCCGACTTGGAAAGTGTACCTATAAATTGGTCAAGACTTTTCAAATCAACCATGAAAATAACCCTATCTTTCTATATTATGGGGAGCGTGTATCATGGGGGAACTTAAGAACATTTTCCTACAAAAAACGATATAAAACAAGGTTTATTTGCTAAATATCGTCAGTTTTCACAATTAATTAGAAAATAT
This sequence comes from Butyrivibrio sp., assembly GCA_024690485.1. Classification (GTDB taxonomy): domain Bacteria; phylum Bacillota; class Clostridia; order Lachnospirales; family Lachnospiraceae; genus Butyrivibrio. The sequence continues at coordinate 16,603 of JAILPB010000012.1, forward strand.
TCGTCAAAGTGTAATATATCACTTGTTATAGAAAAATTGGTACAATTAAATTATCAAATTTTCTTGGGGGAGAAAAATGGGGATAACTATCAGGCAGTACGCGTCAGTCGTTGTGACTATAAATGAACGGGAATCTGACGCGGTCAAGATTGCAGTATCGAATCTGGTACGCGATTTCAAAAGGGTTTTAAAAATCAATACTGATTCTGCAGATCCGGACTCACAGCGTGTGCTTGTGGGTACTGTTGGCGTGTGCGACGATCTGGAGGAAGCGGACCTCGTAGGGCTTTTCAGTTCTCAGGGAAGAAGGAGAAAGGAAGCCTATGTAATCAGAGAGCGTCGAGGTATGCTGGTAATTGCAGGCTCTGATAGAAGAGGTACCATCTACGGAATATATGAATTTTGCCGAAGGGTACTGGGAGTATCTCCCTGGTATTTCATGGCAGATGTGCCCGTGAGACCTAAAAATGAGATTTCACTTCCTGACGATTATCATGTTTCAGATCATCCAAGCATAGAGTACAGAGGCATTTTTATTAATGACGAGGAAGAGCTTGATCAGTGGGCTCAGAAATACCTCGGTGAGACCACCATTGGACCACGTACCTATGAAAAAATATTTGAGCTTATGCTGAGGCTAAAGCTTAACTATATTTGGCCTGCAATGCATGTGAATGCTTTTAATGCAAACCCTGAAAACAGCAAGCTTGCAGATAAAATGGGAATTGTTGTGGGAACTTCTCACTGCGATATGCTTATGAGAAGTAACAACAAGGAATGGAAGCCCTGGCTTGAAAAGAAGGGATATAGTGATGTTATCTACGACTTTACAGCTTCAAAAGAAAGCCATGATGCCATTATTGAATATTGGCAGGAGAGCGTAGAACAGAACAAAAACTACGAAGTTACCTACACCCTTGGAATGCGAGGAATACACGATTCCGGGTTTGAAACCGTTGCATTGTCGGGCCTTCAGGGAGAGGAACTCCTAAGGGCAAAAATCGACCTTCTTGAAGACGTTATTAAGACTCAGGAAGACATCCTAAGTACCACCTTAGACTACAAACCCATGAAGATTTTTGTGCCCTATAAAGAGGTTTTGGAGCTCTATGATAACGGTCTCCACATTCCTGAGGATTACACTCTGATATGGGTTAATGATAATTACGGCCATGTAAGAAGATATCCGGGTCCCGATGAAAAGAAGCGTCCCGGCGGAAACGGCCTGTACTACCATAATTCCTACTGGGCTCCTCCCGGAGCGTCATATCTTTTCCTGTGCTCGATGCCCCTTGCTCAGACTAGGAACGAACTTAAAAAAGCTTATGAAGAAGGCATTAGAAAACTGTGGGTTACCAATTTTGGTGCAATTAAGCCCTTGGAGCAGCAGCTTACTTACTATGCCCTTCTTTCATGGGATATCGGGAAAGAAGAGACGATCTGTGCTGATGAAGTACAGTTTTTGGCAGCTCTTATAGATGAGACATTTAGCGGAAAACACGGAAAGAAACTGGCTCCGCTTCTTGTTGAGTTTGACCAGCTTACAAATGTAAGGAAGATAGAGCAGATGGATTCTGATGCTTTTTCACAGACGGCCTACACCGACGAAGCAGTGACCAGGGTTCATCGCTACGAGTACATGTTTAAAACAGGAAATAGAATTTATCACTCTCTTCCCGATAATGAAAAAGATGCATTTTTCCAGCTGATACTCATGAAAATTCATGCAGCGTATTATACCTATGCAATGTATTACTATGCAGACAGAAGTAATCTCTGCATAGATCAGGGGAAAACCCACAGCGCAGCAGATTATACCGCAAAGTCATTGGCTTTTGATCATGCAAGGCGCAGTATGCTCTATTATTACAATCATGTGATGGCAAATGGAAAATGGGATGGAATGGTTACTCCGGAGGATTTCCCTCCTCCGAGGACTGCCATGTATCCTGCATGTAAGCCGCCTCTTAGAAAATCAGAGGATCATCTCATAATCACCTGCCAGAACAATGATGACAAGATCACTTTCGTAAAACCTGTTGAGAAGTGGTTTGAGATTGCAAATGCAGGAGACAACGAGATGGTTGTAACCGTTGATCTCCCGGGATGGCTTAGGATTGCTGAGAATAGCATAGTTGGTTTTGACGGCCATGGTGACATCAGAATAAACGGCGAGGAGAGAATCCTCCTGGAAGTTGATTGGGAGCAGGTTCCCGAGATGCTCTCTGCCATGTCGGAAAAGGGAGAAATAAAGCCGGATGATCCCATTATTTCTATAAAAGATGCTATTCATGTGATGGCACTTATGACAGGAGAGAGTCAGGCTATTCCTGTAGAAATCAGGCTATTTAGAGGAATAACCCTCCTTGGACAGGGAAATATAGTATTCCCGCCTCATATGGAAGATGATGGCATGCTTCGAATCGAGGCAGACATGGTTCGTGATCTGTCCGGAGCATGGATAAGGATTCCGAACCTAGGAAGAAACAGGGGATCCATAGTTGAAGCGAGAACCGAGGGAGCAACCCTTACCTATGAGGTCACGGTTACAAGTGGAGGAGCATTTTTGCTTGAACTCCATAGATTCCCTACACTGAATTCTATGGGAAGGATCAGAATCGGAGTTTCTGTGGATGAAAATCCGCCTGAGGTAATAGAGTCAGATTCGACAGATGAATTCAAAGGTGACTGGAAGAGCAATGTGAGAAACAATGTGGATAAATTGTACCTGCGACTTCCAAATATTAAGCCCGGAGCCCATAGAATTATTTTCCATGCTATGGATAAATACTTCTCCTTCTCCAGATTTGTTATCTATACAAGAGAGAGACAGGAAAACACCCTGGGAATAAGAGGCGGAGATATGCGTCTTCCTCTATCCTTTGACGCCGCAGGATTCTGCTGGGACTTTTATGGAAAAGAAGCCTATGAACTTCCTCCGAGACCTGTTTATTATGCTTTCAGAAAGCAGAAGGATGATGGCATAGGAGAGCACATGGAATTCAGACCTCAGTATGGAATGCCGATTCCTGCAACGGAGCTTCTCGAGCAGGGACAGCATGTTGTTTCCGAAAAAGACGGAAGAATTCTTATCGAGGCAGTAACTGCTCTGTCAGAAACAAAGAATGCTTTTACCGAATGCGGAAAATGGGATTATTGTAACGCTCCATCCCACGGTGAGAGCGGACTTGCTATGTATATAAGAGATCCTAAGGAACTTGACGCCTACAAGAATACAAGCTGGGGAGGAATCAGCGCGGTTAAAAAGGCTCCGTCCCTTCATTACGTATTTGAGGCAAGGGGAGGCACCTACAGAATCTGGGCAAAGATCCTCACCTGGGGACTTGATGAATCTCATTTCACAATAGGTGTGGATGACAGGATATATTCTGAGCAGGACCTCTATGGCGGACAGCCGATATGGAGGTTTTCCGGTGAAAATATCTGGAGATGGGTACCTCTTGTGGATATAAAATTAAGAGGAGGAAGGCATACCCTTAGATATTATGCCCTCTCAAGTGGAGTGAGAGTAGAACAGTTTTATGTAACTGCAACCGATGAGCTTCCACCTGCTATGGTCTGAAAAAAGATATAACAAAATAAGCTGTAACACCAGGTATATTGCGGAGCAGGCGTATCTGATATAGAATAAAAATATGAAACTAAGCGACGTAATGAAAGACTCCAAAATCAAAATCCGTGGAAGCATAAACGGACACGGCATATTGCTTATTACCAAGGCTGTCGTTGGTGTCAGGGATGGTCTTTTGGTTGATGCGCTTACTTATTTTGGTGAGGATATTGAGTTTCGTGAGCCTGCAAAAGTAATCGCAGTCAACAAGCGTGATGGCAGAACCTATGAGTTTGAGTCACAGTCCATAGGCCCTGTCACTACTAAGTACGGCCATTTTCACCTGATCAGATGTACTCAGGACGGAGTTGTAATTAATCGCAGAAAATCAGAGAGGTACGATATCGATAAGCTGGGTGTTGTAAGAATAAACGGCGGAGATATTAGAAATGCTCTGATTTACGATATTTCTATGCGAGGCATTGCTTTTATTCTGGACAGTAATGCCAAGTGCAAATTGGGAGATCATATAACCGCATCCTTTAGATATGATCTCGACTATTTCCATTTCTATACCTGTGAAGCTACTGTTGTAAGAGCTTTTACAATTGATAAACAGATTGCCATTGGCTGCACTCTTGATACTATGGGCGCAGACCTCATAAGCCTTATCAGTAGCAGGAAAAAAGAGAAGAACGGAATACCGGTTGGGGAGATGCTTCCTGTGAGTCAGTCCTCTGATGATGATATCGCCGAAGGTAAGAAGATTCCTGTGAATTATTCTCCTCCGATGCCCACGCCTCAGGTTATGTCGCCAGATGAGGCAGCAGACCTTATTCCTGAGAGAAAAGAGCAGGAAGTTATGGCTGCAAGGGCAGAGTACGTAGCTGATATGAAAGAGCTTGAAACTATCGAGGACAGAACTCCCAAGAAGCAGGCTGCGACTCCCAAGGCTCCCGCAAAGACTGGAAAGAAGGACACCGGAAAGGCAAAGGAAACCGGAAAAGCAAAGGATACCATAAGAGAGCAGGTTAACCTCCATGCTGAGCAGATAGCCCGCCTTGATGACGTGGGTCCTGCTAAAAAGCCCGCAGAGAGAGTACCTGCCTCCCACACAGATCTTAGCCTCAAGGATTTTGATGGCTACTTCAACCAGAAGGGCAGAGCTGTGGATGAAGACCTGTTTACCAAGAACAGGAACGACGGCTTCCTGACACCGGAGCAGATTGCAGATATCATCGAGCTTGAGAGAATTCATAAGGAATAAAGAGATGACCCCTTAGATTGAAATTATCAACCTAAGGGGTTTTACTATGGAATATTATTATTTGAAAAATTGGAATTTTATATGTGGGTAACAAAAATTTATGATGTCTTTGCAAGATCTATCTGGTGGATAACTCCGGTTCCTCCGGACTCTTTTAGGAATACTCCGGATTTTCTAAATCTCGCATTTACCAAAAAGTCTGAGCCCTGATTTGTGAAGTCGGTCTCTGCATTTCCAAGATAAATAGCGCCTACATCAGCTTCTTTTAAGGTAAGAAGAGAATCTTTTCCATCTTCTCCCTTGCACCAGACTCTGAGCTTTTCATAAATCTCATCATCCTCGTCAATCCAGCTATCGTGATCAGAGTCGTATTCAGAAAGCTCCGCAAACCCATCGCCGGAAATGGCGCCAAACAGCTCTGTGCCATCGTTTATTATTCCGTCGCCGTTTTTATCAAGGGCAAGGAAGCCGCTTCCGAGGCCGGGCTTTTTGATTTCGTCCTCTTTTTCGTCGGCATCAAGGTCGAAGGTAAAGGTCTGATCGGAGATCCTGGTAACCTCACTTCCGACATTGATGATAAGTGGATCGATGAGGTTTACCGGACGCATGTACTGAATTCCTACGGTTTCGGTGAAGGTTCGTGACATTGATACGCTTACATTAAATGAAAGCTCCCTTCCGTCTTCCGTGAGGGCTACGCCCTGAGCCTTAAATGCAGTATGCTCCTCTTCTACGTGGGTGTAGTTCATGGTCTGGACATTCATGAACTGGTAAGAGCCGGAATTTACCTGAGAACTTAGTTTCTCCATAAAACTCTTTAACTTACTGTCCTTGTTTGACTCACCGTAGAGAATCTGCATGATATTGAGAAGCCTCTCCATTATCTGCATCCGGAGGTTCTCAATCTCGGAAACCTTGTTGTAGGCATCTGATGTGTTACCCACAGCATATCTGCCCTTGGCGTTGTAATTGGTAAACAGGGTTTCTTCTTTTTGCTCAGCTTCGATGGCATTTTTACTCTCTGCAGACTGGGGCTGTTCCCCGGTGTTTTTATCATTATCCCTAAGGCAGATGTTTTGCAGAGAGTTTTTAAAATTGTCTGCCCTGTCAATAGGATTTTGCACTGACTGTGTCTGCTCATTTTTAGTCAGTGTAGTGTAGGATGTGTACCTCCTTTCTGAAACAAGGTTTACGCTGCTGTCAGTAATTCTCATAAGCACTTCCCTCCAAGTAACAGCATAAGCCAACCTCCTTGTAACAGCTTACAAAGTAAATAAGAACACAAAAAAATCGGCCAACACCCAGTATCTGGGCCTGCCCGATTATCGTCACAATCATGCTGCTCCGCATCACTTTTGTGGCTCACATATTATATCGGCTGGCGGCGTGATTAACTTTACAGTTAACGTGATATCGTATATTAGCCCAAACGACATTTTTATTTAAATCATCATTCAATGTTTTTTTCAAAATACTTTTGCTATAATCTAGCTTTGAAGGAAAACCAAAATATGAGGTAAATACAATTTATGCTTTTTATACTTGAGCTTATTGGAACTGTAGCGTTTGCTTTTTCAGGTGCTACGGTGGGAATACAAAAGAAAATGGATATTTTTGGAGTTGCCATTCTTGCAATGACGACTGCAGTTGGTGGCGGAATACTTAGGGATATAATTCTGAACATCACGCCTCCCGTGGCTTTTAGGGAGCCTGTATTTACGCTGCTGGGTATTGCTGTAGGAATAATAGTGTTCTTCTTTGAAAAAAGCCATTTTCAGGTTCAGAAGAGACCAATTTATGAGGTGCTTCTCAATACCATGGATGCTGTCGGACTTGGACTGTTTACAGTTATAGGTGTTCAGACTGCTTATACAAATGTTGCAGAGACCAATGTGTATCTTGCAGTGTTTGTGGGAGTTGTCACAGGTGTAGGCGGCGGAGTGCTGCGTGACGTAATGGCCGGTAATACGCCCTATATTTTCACCAAGCATTTTTATGCCTGCGCATCCTTGATCGGAGCTTTGGTATGCTCCATATGTTGGTCATTTCTTAGTCCCATAACATCCATGCTGATTGGAGCTTTGACAATCATGGTTCTTCGTAACCTGGCTGCCCATTACAGATGGAGCCTTCCAAAGATAGAGTAAACTATATCGCATGCCTTGATATATATGATGCTTTTATTCCCACTTTAAATGGTGTTCGAGTGAGATTTTTAGGAAACGCGGTTTGCATTAACGGGTGATTTTTGCTAAAATTGCAGGCGATTACATTATTTAAGGAGGGAATATATAATGAAATGTATGAAAAAAATCGCTTGTCTGGTGCTCGCGGGGATCATGAGCATCACACTCGCACAGCCGATGGACGTTAAGGCAGCAAGCCCTGTAATATCTTTCGGTACAGAGTACACGGAATCTAGCAACGGGGGTACTTGGAATTATAACTCTGCGTATAACAATTTACCGGAGGCAGAAAACTGCAGAACCATCAATGCTCCATCTGACGGACGTATTACAATCAGCGGTAGCACAAATTCAGATGTCAGACTTTATCTCTATGACAGCTTTGGCGGAACAGAGATGGTGAACAAATCAACAAACAAGGGCAGGTTTACTGTATCAATCAATGTTGCAGCTGGTGCACATTACCTGAAGTTTTGGGACACATATCAAAACAATATTACTATAAAGTACAACGTAACCTTCACACCCAACAAGATATTCACAAAGAAAAAGAAGGGCCTTGCATTCAATAAGGAAAATACTGAATACTTAGTGGGTTGCGACTACAATACCGTAATGAATAACCGAAAATCATCAGAGAATTGCCGCAAGGTCGTAATTCCCAAAGGGAAGAAAAAGCTGACAATTACAGCGTATGGTTTGGGGGATAGTAGTTCCGATATTCGTGTATTTGTATACAATAGCAAGGGTAAGGCAATTCTTTCCAACTGGTCCGTATACAATGGCAGAAAAAACAAAACAATCAAGGTGAAAAAAGGCACTTACTATATTAAGTTCTGGGAATGCTTCGGTGACAACACTGAGTTCCACTACAAACTTAAAGTTAAATAATTTGGCTGATTTGCCTTAAGGGAAAGTCCCATTTTCTGTATTTGATGCAGAAGATGGGACTTTTTTTCATCTAATTAACAGTAAGAGGTACCCCCCAACATTTCTCCCCGTAGGGGCTTATTTCATGCTCTGCGGAGCGGCAACACAAAGCGGTGTAATAATATGCAAAGGGCAAGGTATCTAAGACTTGAATCCGGCTGCGGGGGAAGGCGGCTGGCCCCTTATGTGTTTTCCCTGCGGGGAGAAATGTATGTAATACTGTTGAAAAGAGTCCAAATTGCCGATAAAATAAGATATAAGGAGCATTATGCACTGGATTTCGAGGGGGAAGACATGGCAGCTCAGAATATTGATTTGGAAAAGTTTATTGGCTCTAAGGATAGTACTATCATCGAGGCAATGGGCAGGATAGATAAGAATGCAAGGAATATCCTCTATATCGTTGATGAGGATGGAAGGCTTATGGGGTCCCTTACGGACGGCGATATCCGAAGGTGGATCCTTAAGTCCGGAGGCCTAAACGGAATTGCCCAGGATGCCATAAATTCTAATCCAAAGACCATAAATATTAAAGACAGAGATAAGGGACAGGTCCTAATGGATACTGCGCTTATTAACTCTGTGCCTGTAGTTGATGATGACGGCAGGATAGTTGATATTATTTTCAGGGATAAGGCAAAGACTTCCTATATGGAAGCCAGAGATCTGGCCTTATCAGACACCCCAATTATTATTATGGCTGGCGGCAAGGGGACACGGCTTTATCCCTATACCAAGATTCTGCCAAAGCCGCTTATACCTATAGGCGACGTGCCTATCTTAGAGAGAATCATGAACCGCTTCCATGAATACGGCGCAAAAGAATTCTACCTGACAGTCAATTATAAAAAAGAAATGATAAAGTCATACTTTGTGGAGCAGAACGTACCCTATACTATAAAGTATGTGGAAGAGGATAAGCCCCTTGGAACAGCAGGTTCAATCAAGCTCATTAAGGAAAAGTTTAATAGACCTGTCATAGTTACAAACTGCGATATCCTTATAGATGCCAATTACGACAGCATAATAAGGCACCATATTACAGCGGAAAATGGCATGACTATAGTATCTTCCCTTAAAAATTTTTCCATACCATATGGAGTTCTGGATTCGGAAAAAGAGGGACTTGTTAAAGCACTTAAAGAAAAACCCCATCTGTCCTACTTTATAAATACAGGAATGTACGTGGTTAATCCCGATGTGTTTAACCTGATCCCGGAGGATAAAATGTACCACATGACAGATCTTGCTGAGGACCTTATGAAAAAAGGCGGCAAGGTTGGCATGTATCCAATAAGCGAAATGTCTTTCCTTGATATGGGCGAATTCCAGGAAATGAAGCGCATGGAGGACAGAATAGGGGAGGTTTTGTAAGAGGATTTTATGGAAAATATAGTTATGATCGGCGGAGGCGGCCACTGCAAGTCAGTTGTGGATGCGGCCCTTCGTTCCAAGAGATTCGGAAAAATCTATATAACGGATATTGCCTTAAAACCGGGGGATGATATCTTTGGCTGCGAAGTTGTGGGAAGTGATGAAGAGCTTCCAAGACTTTTTGCGGAAGGAACAACCAAAGCTTTCATAACAGTGGGCTTTATTAAGCCAAGCGGAATCAGACGAAAACTATTCTATATGGCCAGGGACATAGGCTTTTCATTTACAAATATCATAGATCCTTCGGCGGTGGTCTCACTTAATGCGAAACTGGGGAAGGGCATATTTGTTGGGAAAAATGCAGTAATAAACGCAGGTGCCACAGTTGGCGACCACGCAATTATTAACACCGGAGCCATCGTTGAGCATGACTGCGAGATCGGAGACTTTGCCCATATCGCAGTTGGAACCAAGGTCTGCGGTGAGAGCAAGATCGGAGAAAATGCACTTATTGGCGCAGGAGCCACAATACTTCAGGGTGTTGAGATCGGAAATGACACCATAATCGGAGCAGGAAGCGTTGCCACCAAAAACATCGGAACCTTCTGCACTGCTGTTGGCGCACCTGCAAGAATAGTCAGGAAGTGGACATGAAAAAAGTACTTATAATAGCTGAGGCCGGGGTAAACCACAACGGTTCGCCGGAACTTGCCAAGAAACTTGTGGATAAGGCAAAGGAGTGCGGCGCAGATATAGTTAAGTTTCAGACCGCAAAGCTTAGCAGCCTTGTTTCAAAATCAGCACCCATGGCCGAGTATCAAAAAGAAAATACGGGAAAAGAAGAATCTCAGAAGGATATGCTGTCAAAGCTTCTCCTTCCTTTTGAGGATTATAAGATGCTGTCGCTTTATTGCAGGGAGGTGGGCATCAGATTTTTGTCTACTCCCTTTGACACCCCGAGTATCAGGTTTCTTGATCCTCTTCTTGATATCTGGAAAATTCCATCAGGGGAGATCACTAACTATCCGTATCTAGTGGAAATTGCAAAGACGAAAAAGGATATTATCCTCTCCACAGGAATGTGCACCATGGACGAAGTGGAGGATGCGGTAAAAGTCCTTAAGGATAACGGCTCAGGGAATATCACAATCCTGCACTGCACAACCAATTATCCAACACCCATGGAGGACGTAAACCTCCAAGCCATGCTCTCATTAAAGGAAAAGTTTGGCTGTCCTGTTGGATATTCGGATCACACAAAAGGAATAGAAGTCCCCATAGCTGCAGTTGCCATGGGCGCCACTGTGATTGAAAAACACTTTACCTTGGACAGAAATATGGAAGGCCCTGATCACAAGGCAAGCCTTGAACCGGATGAACTCATGGCTATGGTAAAGGCCATAAGAAATATCGAGAAGGCTCTTGGGAACGGAGAAAAGACTCCTACAGAAGCTGAGCTCAAAAACAGACTTGTGGCAAGAAAGAGCATCATTGCTTCAAGAAATATCAAAAAAGGCGAGATATTGTCAGAGGAAAATCTTACAACAAAGAGGCCCGGAAGCGGCATATCTCCCATGAAGTGGAATGAAGTTATTGGAACAGTTGCAATCAGAGATTTTGCAGAGGATGAGCTTATAGAGATATGAAAAATCTGGCGATTATTCCGGCAAGAAGCGGGTCCAAAGGACTTGCAGATAAAAATATAAAAGAGCTCTGCGGAAAACCTTTGATGGGATATACCATTGAGGCAGCACTAAATTCCGGAGAGTTTGATACTGTCATGGTATCAACGGATTCCGAGAAGTACGCAGAGATAGCAAAAAGCCTCGGAGCGCAGGTGCCATTTCTTAGGAGCACGGACAATTCTTCCGATAAGGCAAGCTCCTGGGATACCGTGGCAGAGGTTTTAGAGACCTTTGAAAAAGAAGGCAAGGTTTTTGACACCTTCTGCCTCCTGCAACCAACATCCCCTCTTCGCGGAGCAGAGGACATCAGGGGAGCCTATAAAACCTATGCAGAGAAAAATGCCGGGTTCGTGGTATCTGTTTGCGAACTTGAGCACCCTTTAAGTTGGTGCGGAAGCATCCCTGAGGATATGAGCCTAAGCGGATTTATAGACAGAACGGGTGCAGGTCAGAGGCAGCAGATGGGCAAAACCTACAGACTTAACGGTGCCATCTATATTGCGGATGTAGGCGAGTTTAAAAAAGACAGATTCGTTTACAGAGAGGGTGCCTATGCTTATGTTATGAGCATGAAAAGCAGCATAGATATAGACAATATAGAAGACTTCGAATATGCAGGATACCTGCTAGATCGAGATACATCCCTGTGACTATTGGCAGAAATCCGTACTGGCTACGGGTTAGCAAAAGAACAACTGGAGAACTGAATGTTTAACCTTGAGAGATTTATAAATGAATATGTGACAAAAAGACCGGAGAGCATGTTCCTTGCTGACATTGAGGATAACAAAGCAGCCCTTACAAAAAAGATTCAGGGGAAAAGCATCCTTGTAATCGGCGGCGCAGGTAGTATAGGCTCAAGCTTTGTAAAAGCAGTGCTTCCCTTTATGCCGGGGGAGCTATGCATAGTCGATACCAATGAAAATGCCCTTGCTGAGCAGACAAGGGACCTTAGATCCTCCTACGGAAAGTACATGCCGGATACATATCTGTCCTATCCCATGGACTATTCTTCTCCTGTTTTTAAGAGAATGTACAGGAATCACAAGGGCTTTGATATAGTTGCAAACTTTTCTGCCCACAAGCATGTGCGATCTGAAAAGGACATTTTTTCAATTGAAGCACTCCTTAGAAATAACGTAATAAATGCAAAGGGACTTTTGGATCTTCTCTCGGAATTTCCTCCGGAGGAGTATTTCTGCGTATCCACAGATAAGGCTGCAAACCCTGTAAACATCATGGGAGCATCAAAGAGAATAATGGAGGATCTTATTTTTTCATATTCCGATGACTTCCCTGTAAAAACAGCAAGATTTGCAAATGTGGCATTTTCTAACGGCTCTCTCCCGGATGGCTTTTTATCCAGAATGAAAAAGCTTCAGCCACTTGGCGCGCCTTCTGATGTAAGAAGATATTTTGTATCTCCCATCGAAAGCGGCCAGATATGCATGTTATCCTGCATGCTTGGCGATAACAGAGAGATATTTTTCCCAAAGCTTGAGGAAGCCCAGATGATGAGATTTGACGAGATAGCCGAAAAACTTCTTACTGAAAACGGGTACGAAGTGATTAAGTGCAGCTCCGACGAGGAGGCAATAGAAAAAGCAAAAGACCTTCAAAATGGCTCAAAGAAATATCCGGTTCACTTTTCCGGCTCTGAGACTTCAGGAGAAAAGGCCTATGAAGAGTTTTTCACTGATGAGGAAAATGTGGATATGGCAAGGCTTAAAGCCCTTGGAATCATAACGGGCAAGGCTCTTACCGACAGAAAAGCAGTGCAAAAGCTTATCGAAGATTTGACAGATATTTTTGAAAATGAAAATGCGACCAAAGACAAAGTCGTTAGTCGCATTAGTGATTACCTTCCAAATTTTAATCATATAGAGACTGGAAAGTCTCTTGATAATAAGCTGTAGCCCACAGGGTTGCAGCTTTTTTCAATGAAAACCTTCAAGGTCAAAATTTATAATATGATTTATGCTACATCTTCGGCGGGACGAAAAATATACTTACTTACAGGAATAAGTGCTGAAATAAGGAGTGATCCTAAAACAACACATGAAATAACTTCTCCTGCTCCAACTGTGATCATGAAGAATGGAACTGTGCCCTCCAGGTGATAAGCGTACTTAAGCACAAGGGGAATGATGAGCATGTTAGAGATTACCGGAGGAAGTGTGCAAAGGAATCTGTGATCCTTAAGCTTATATGTAGCTACAGCTGCAAGTGCTGTTGCAAGTGTTCCAAAGATAATATCGGGAAGTGCGCATGCTGTAAGGATATTACTAAGGAAGCAACCAATGATTACTCCCGGTACTGCTGCCGGTGTGAAAAATGGAAGTACACAGAGAGCCTCTGAAATACGAACCTGGATTGCGCCGTTTGCAAGATTAAATGCATTTACAAAAATAGTAAGGACGCAGTAAAGAGCAGCGATAACTGCTGCCTGAGTTAAGAATAATACTTTTTTATCTCTCATTTTTATCTCCTTTAGTTTTGACGGTTAGCCAAACCGCTTGCGAGTGGGAAGGAAGGGCTTTGCCCAAACACTCGTTATTACATTTGTAGCTCAATTAGTCTATCACTGTATTTTCCATAATGCAAATAAAAAATATCAAAAATCTCCAAAATCATGTAAAATAATATAGTTGCGCCGGTGAAAAGAAGGCGTAGAAAAAATATAGAAAGAAGAGAGCTTAAAGAGGGATCGAGGATGGAAACAAAGAGGATTGAAGGTCTTTGGGACTGCCCAAGCTGCGACACGAAAGGTATAAAAGCCAGGTTTGATGAGTGTCCAAACTGTGGAAAGCCCCGGGGAATAGAGACGTTATTCTATCTCCCGGATGACTTAAAAGCAGCGACTTTGTCTAAAGAAGCAGCAAAAAAGACCACCAATGAGCCGGACTGGCTCTGCGACTATTGCGGAGGCTACAACAGCTCTGCGGACACTGTCTGTGAGGGGTGCGGGGCCCCAAGAGACAAAAAGGGGAAAACTTATGGCACGTTACATAAGCTTACCGGAACGTTATTTAAAAGTAATAGTTTGGAGAAGTAAAAATGGCAAAGCACTTAATTGCCGATCTCTATGGCTGCGGTCAGATGATCGATGACCCGGAGGCCATAAGAGAAGCGGCTCACACTGCTATCCAATATGTGGGGGCTGAGATCGTGGAGGAATGTATCCACGAATTTGAACCTATAGGCGTCACATATTTTGCAGTTATCACAACATCACATTTTTCAGTGCATACCTGGCCCGAGTACGGATATGCTGCAGTGGATATTTTTTCCTGCACTGATACTGTGACAGAGGGAATTGCCGGAAAGCTCAAAGAGCTTTTCGAAGCAAAAGAGATCAAAACACAAATAATAGAGAGAAATATAGGAGATGGATCTTTAAAAAATGAATTATAACGAGTTAGGCAACATAAGAGTTGGTACAAAGCTTAATGTTGATGGTCTGGACGCTAAAGTAATCGGATATGTTATATACAGAAATCCCTATGACGGCAACAAGACATGGACTGAATATAGGCTCAGTACCTCAAGAGGCGAAAGATGGCTTTCAATAGATACTGCATATAATGAGTATTCAATATCCTGGCCATCTAATAAAATCAGAGGAAATGTAGGACCTGAGTGGCATAAGGTCGATGAGGGAACTCAGGTCGTAGCTGGTTACGGCGGAGACGTAGACGTGGATTCCGGAGAAAGAGCAGGCTTTGTGGAATTCGAGGATGTCACGGAAGAGAAGATATTATCAGTTGAGACCTGGTCTGATGGCACAGAGTTTTCCATGGGAGAATACCTTGACCTTAATGAAATACAGATTACAGGTTATGAGAAGCCTGTAGTAACCGGAGATAGCGAATTAATCGGCGGAGTAATAACTTTTATAGCGTGTATCATGATAGCGCTTGTGATGATGATTCCGGAGCTTATCCCCTATACGCCAAAGAAGATTTCGGAGTATGTAAAATCCTCAAGTAATTATACGTATGAGACATCCATTACCGGAAATGAAGGGCAAAAGGCGAATGTATATGCATATAGTAAAAATGGGAATAGAGTAGGCGCGAGAAAAGAATCCATTGAAGATGCAACACAAGACATTATAAAAGGGATAGAAGGCTACACGGAGTCTGTTACACAGCAGAACGAAGAGGATGGAGCTGTAGCTATAGTTACCAAGAAAGAGTATTGTCTAATCTATCGACCGGATACTAATACTAATATTGTATATGTTCAGGTTTCACCCAGAAAATACAATTACACCTCGGATAATGCTCCATATAAAAGCAGCTCGTCCACCGTTAAATGGTACAGAAGTCACTATTACAGCTCGGCTTATACAACGGACTCTGCAAAATATAGCAGAACCCCTTCTGCTTATTCTATGTACCATGGGGACACCATTCATAACATTGGTAACGGATATTTTGACAGCTATTCAAACTCTGTAAGGCAGGATAGTATCAGAAGTAGAAACTCATCATCCGGCGGTCTTGGCGGCGGAAAATAAACAATAGAAAAAAGGAAATATTTGGAGGAAATTTAAAATGATATATTTAGAGACACTTATTTATCTTGTAGTTGGTTTGGTAGTTATGATGCTTGGTTGTTTTGTGATCGACCTTCTGATCCCTGTGGATTTTCCCAAGGAGATTCACAATGGAAATAAGGCTGTAGGCTGGGTTTCTGCAGGTATTTATGCAGCTCTTGGTTTTATCATCAGATCAGCTATCATCTCATTTCAGGTATCTGATGCAGCAGGCCTTAAGGATGGAGTTATCGATACTCTTATATATTCAGCAGTTGGCGTAGTAGCGATGATCATCGGTTATTTTGCAGTAGATATCGTTAACCGCAAGTTCAACTTTGCAGAGGCTCTTAAGGGAAAAAATGAAGCTGCAGGCATAATGATCTTTGGCATTTTCATTGGAATAGCTTTCATCGTAAGTGGGGTAATTCAGTAATATAGCTTACGAAAGGATTTGTTTATGAGTAAGAAATACAGAATATTGATGCTGACCACGCTGATAATATCAGGCTGCTCCATGTGCTATGAGCTTATCATAAGTGCGGTAAGCTCCTATCTTCTTGGAAACAGCACGCTTCAGTATTCGATTACAATAGGCCTTTATATGGCATCCCTTGGCCTGGGATCATACATATCAAAATATTTTTCAAAGAACCTGTTCAACATATTTGTATCCATAGAGCTTGGGATCGGAGTTATCGGCGGAGTAAGTTCTCTTCTTCTTTTCCTTGCAAATATCTATGTATCAAATTATGCACTTGTGATGTACATTGAGATCATCATAATCGGAACCTTTGCCGGAGCGGAGATTCCTGTAATGACCAGAATAATAGAGCAGGATGAAAATAACCTTAAGGTTACTCTGTCATCGATTTTCAGCTTTGATTACATAGGCGGCCTTGTGGGGGCTATAGCATTTCCGCTTCTGCTCCTTCCAAAGCTTGGATACTTTGCCACATCTTTTTTGTGCGGTCTTATGAACATAATCGCTGCTCTTATTATCATGAGAAGGTTTGGTGAAAATGTTGATAACATAGGGCTTTTCAGAGCGGCGGCAAGAATACTTGCGATGCTGATGCTGGTTGGAATGGTCTTTTCCGATAACATATCTGAGTCCATAGAGGGCGGTCTCTACAGAGATAAGGTGACTCTCATTGAGCAGACTCAGTATCAGAAAATAGTCATGACCAAGCACCGCGATGATGTAAGGCTCTATATCGATGGAAACTGCCAGTTTTCCACATCTGATGAGTACAGATATCATGAGGCTCTAGTCCATGTCCCTATGAACGAGATAAAAAGCAGGGACAGCATCCTGATCCTTGGAGGCGGAGACGGCCTTGCGGTAAGGGAAGTTTTAAAGTACGACGATGTTAAAAAGATAGATCTTGTGGATCTTGATTCAGAGATGATAAGGATCTGCAGCACAAATAAGGATATACTTGCGATAAATGAGGGAAGCCTTTTATCTGATAAGCTGAGCATTTTCAACACGGATGCCTATGAGTATCTGGAAAACAGCAGCGAAAAGTATGACCTTATCATAGTGGATCTCCCGGATCCCAACACTGAAGTTTTGAATAAGCTTTATTCAAACATTTTTTACAGAATGTGCGCAGGTTGCCTTAAGGATGACGGCGTAATGGTGGTTCAGTCAACAAGCCCCTACTACGCGAGAGATGCCTTCTGGTGCATAAATAAAACTATTGAAAGCGAAGGCTTTTATGTGAAACCCTATCATCTGGAGGTTCCGGCCTTTGGTGACTGGGGCTTTAATATGGCAAGCCGCCATGAACTTAGTGAGAATATTTCCTTTGATGTGGATACAAAGTATCTCACTGAGGAAAATGTAGTTGCACTTTTTAAGTTCGGAAAAGATGAGGTCGCCGGCGACGTAGCAATTAATCGTCTTACCAAGCCTACGCTTATGGAGTATTACAACAAGGCAGAAGAGGCTTGGAATTAAATATCCCTATAATGATTATCCTCCACGGAGTTTAGAATTATTCCTAATAGTATTCCCTTTTTGTGTGAAAAGAGTAACGTTATATGGTACAATAATCTAAATTACTTGTTGGGGGATAAAAATATGGGGATGAATCACAAGATCCATATCGGATTTAATTTTCATGTGAATTTTCACCATGCAGACCGGGGTGATTCCAATGACAGCGCAGGATTTGAAAGAGATCTTAAAATGGTGCGCTTCATTTTAGATGCTTTAAACAAGGCTAATAATGCGGGACAACCCGTTAGAGCCGCATGGGATTTTGAAAGCGAATATACACTTGGGAGAATACTGCCATCCCTTGGGCCTGACGTAATTGAGCAGGTTAAGACTAGGCTTAGAGAGCGCGGAGATGAGCTTTTGTTGTCTGGAAGTCATGCGGATCTGTTTGCAGCCATGACATCAAAAGAGATTAAATGTGCAATAAAAAACATTTTGGGCGATGCCGATGCTGTGCCCGGTGACAGATCAATAAAGAAAATTCTTGGAGATGTTACTCCTATACTTCGTACAGAAGGATATATCTTTTCGCCTTCGATAATAGGTGATCTTAAAAAGAACGGTATAAAAGCAGTACTTTTGGGAAACAGCAGTGTCGGTCCCGATGCTTTTACCACTGTTAACAGTAAATTAAAAAGTAATCCACTTACAAAATATAATCCTGTTACCTATAGACACGGGAATGAGTCCATCCTTATGGTGCCTGTTTACTCCCCCGGAGATCTACTGGATGAAGGCGGCTTTACCAAGTTTTTGACCGGGCTTCATGAAAAGCAGGCTCAGGGCGAGATTGAAAGCGATCTCTTTGTAATGATAGGTGCAGACTGCAGAAGCGGCTGGTGGAATGATATGGGTATCAGATCGCTGTTTAAGGCTGTTCCCGGGACAGGCGGATTTGAAGGCTTCCTTGGAGAACTTAGGAAGCTTGATTTTGTGGCCTATAATACGCCTGGCGGATATCTGAAAGAGCATGATCCTGAAGCTGAGGTTTCTTTTAATGGAGAGGTCGGAGCAGATAGCGGAAGTGGTATCGGCGGCTGGTCAGAGAATCCAAGTCACAGACTTATCTGGACGAGGGCTGACAGAGCAAGGCAGGGCAGCAGAGTCTATGCCAGGGAAAAAGCATCAGTCAGTCTTGAGAAGAGAATAAGCCTTCTGTCTGCATCAGGCTTTGGAGAAGATAACATAACTCCGGGTAAAGAGCGCTTTGCAGCTATAGATAGTCTTTCAAAAGAAATACAGTCTCTGGAGAGAAAAGCTATTATAGAAAAAGAGATGTCCATGCGAACCAGCGGAAGACAGAGACTTAATAATAGCGCAAACGGAAAGTATCTATACTCAAGAAGAAAGGATGATGAGGAGAGAAATTCCTTTATCATTATGAATCCGGACGGACAGCGCACTGTTTCGCTTCAGCTTCAGATAGAGAGCGGACAATGCCCAAAAATATCCACTTTGGTTCTTGAATGCGATGAGTGTCATATTGACAGCTATACCGCTTTTGAAACGCATAATGATGGTAAGTTTGTGACGGATGCATTTGTAGTCATGAGATTTGTGGAGCCTCAGGATACATACAAGATCTATTATCACTTCGATAGATCAGATCTTCCAAAGGAAGAGCACAAGCCACTTATTGAGGTAAAACCTGAAGAAATTCCTGTTTTCCATGCAGAAGGAGCTATGAAGAGGCTTCTGGAGGCTCAGGGAAAGCTTAAGAAGGAACCTGTAGAAGAAAAGGATGAGGGCAATGCAGCAGTAAATGAGCGGATATCTGCGATGAATATTGCTGCAACCAAGAATCCTGTGCCCCTTGCAAATTCTCCGAAGGATACATATTTTATTGAGAGTCCGTCAAGGAAGCTTAAAATAGTAGTCAGCGGAACCGGCGTAAATAAGGGTAAAGTCAGGGAAGTTTTCCTTGGTGATGAGAGAATCGGCGATGATCAGTTCCTCTCTTCCTTTATAAAATGTGGGGATAACGTTAGCGAATTTACCTGTGAAAAAATCGAAGCTCCTGAGATTAAGGGACAGGGCGAAGGAATAACAATATCCGGTGAGATTCACGGAAGAGACGAGAAGACTCCCGGAAAATATAGTATCATGCTTATTACATCTCCTGCTCTTAAGGGAATGGACGGCGTACTTGTATATGCAGATATCAGCTATCCCAAGATGAATGATGACACTTCTTTAAAGGAGGTTGCACCATTCCAGATAACTCCTCAGTACAGAGCTGGTATTTCTGTATTGAAAAAGTCATTTAACGGGGACATAAGTGATTATCCCGTAGCATGCTTTGCCAAAGCTGTTCCGGATAACAAGAATCTTGATTCCTTCAATAATCACTTAACCGCTGGAATAATCGGTATAAAGGGTGCATTATCAGGAATTGTTATGGGGCATGCAAGATTTTTTAACGGAGGAATGGCAATTTGCCCCGGCAGGTTAAAGACTGATGAAGAGGGACAGATTGTAAGTCTTAATCCTTTTGGAACCTATGGACTTAGGAAGCGTCATTATCCTACTAAGAGCGACGGCCTTATTCAGAAGTATGCTGATAGTATGATAAATGAAGAAGATAAAAATGCAGCTGCTTCATACAGTGGAGTTTCGGAAAAGTTCTGTCTGTGCCTTAGCGGCTTTACAGGAGCAGCTCCCGGTGAGAACATCATATCTGAGATGACAGCCTTTAGTAACGGGGGAGTAATCTGCGGAGATGATGCAGGTGTTATCCATCCTTTTGAAGGTGATAACATAGTTCTTCCAAGGGAATTTTATGACATGCCTTTGGGAAGAGACAGAAGCAGAGATCCAGCCGAATTAAAGCAGATAAATGCAGAAATAGCAAAGTTTTTCACAAAGACTAAAAAATGATCTAAAGGGATTGCGCCAAGAGCGTAATCCCTTTTCTTTAATACTTGTTATGAACCTTTTCTGCAAAACACATCATGTCTTTTACGGTTATGACTGTGCCATCGTCGAGAACTGCTTCGCCGCTCATTCTGCCAAATACCTGATGCTGATCTGAAACTATGACCTTATAATCAAGGCATGCACATCTGTCTATGACAGGGATGAAATCCATATTGAATCTGTTGTCGGAGGATGTAAAGGTCCAAGGCTCCATGTAGCTGTTTTCCGGGATATGGAATTCTATGTCATCAAGCTTATGGACTTTCCCATTGTAAAACAGAACGTTTTCAGTAGCGGCTGATGTATTACCAAATCCGTAGCCTATATTAAAACCAAAGCTGTTGCCGTCTATGTCGGTGTTTCCGGAGCCCCAGTGCCAGGTATTGTCATAGGTCCAGACACCTCTTCCCCAGTCCAAAGTTCCAAAATCTGTAGCAGGGTTAAATTCATATCTTTTGCCGTCAAACTCCATGTAGCCACTGGCTCTCATGCTGTTTTTCTTTTCATTGTAGTAAAAGGCATGTTTTTTATCCCAGGGAGTTGCTATTACCATGGAGTCCATCTCGGGCTGTTTTAAGGTTATATCGCAGTAAAAAGGCTTATTTTTATAGAAATTATCGAAATAACAGGTTATGTGACGGGCATTTTCAAGGACTTCAAAGGTCATTTGAAGGCGCTTATCGTTATATTTGGTTATGCCTTCATTTGATGATCTGGGGAGGTTTAGGCCTCCCATGGGAAAAGCGTTTAATACAGTCTCAGTATGCTCCCAGGGGTTATCACCGAAAACAAGGAGAGACACTGACTGTAGGCCTATGTAGCCATCATCTGATATGGTGAATGCTCCAGCGAAGGAATCGGATAATACGAGATAGTAGTCCCATTCTTTAATGCGCCATTTTGGGGCTTTGATCATCTCTTTGTTGTATTCCTGCAAAAGGCTCCTGGACCAGCCGGGCTCTATGAGTTCCCCGCCAGGACCAAGTAAAGGGTGCCTTTCTGTGACTTCGTGATTCCTGCCCATTATTTCTCCTCCTTTTCCATAAGGGGTACCGATTACTGTGGCTTCCTTATGATGCTTCATAATTTACATTATCTACTTTTTTTCTTCCCAAGAATTAATTAAATGCAAAAACGAATGCTGCATTGATATATATAAATAGTAACACTTATGGGGATTTGTGGAAACGCATTGTGATACAATAATGAGGACGATAAGCATTTCTGAATATTGATCGGAATGTAGTATATCCATAAATTTTGGAGGGAAATATGTACAACATATCTGACATAGAAAAAATCGTAGGTGAGCAGAGGGAGTTTTTCAGAACAGGAAAAACTCTTGATGTTGAATTTAGAATAAAGCAGCTAAAGAAGTTAAAGAAGGCTGTTTTGCTACATAGAGAGGAGATAGAAGAAGCTCTGAATAAGGACCTTGGAAGAGCTCCCTTGGAGGCATATTTTTGCGATATAGGAAGCCTTATCCTGGAGATAAATGAGACCATAAAGGGAGTAAGAAGGTGGGCCAGGCCGGAGACTTGCTTTAGCGGATTTCACTGTTTCCCAAGTATGCTTACCAAGGTTTATAAGATGCCCTACGGGGTTTCTCTTATTATCAGTCCTTTTAATTTCCCGATTCTTTTATCTCTTGGGGTCCTGACTGCTGGCATCGCAGGAGGAAATACTGCGGTTATTAAGGCAAGCTCCAAGTCTCCTGCATGTACCGCTATTTTGCAGAGAATAGTCTCTGAAATCTATCCTGAAAAATACGTGACTGTCATCGATGGAGGCCATGATGTGGCGGATATGTGCCTTGCTCAGCGCTTTGATAAGATTTTCTACACGGGATCTCCCAAGGTTGGAAAGCATGTTTTGAATGAAGCTGCAAAGAACCTTACATCCACAGCCCTTGAACTTGGTGGTGAAACGGGCAATTGGTGCATTGTTAGGAAAGATGCGGATATTAAGGACGCCGCAAGGAAGATAGCATTTTTCAAGATGCTAAATGCGGGGCAGATATGCATCAACATTAACCAGATTGCTGTTGCTGAGGAGATCAGCGCAGAGTTCATTTCAGAGTTAAAGAAAGCCTTCGAGAAGCAGATAGGGAAAGAGCCGGTAAATAATCCTGAGTATCCAAAGCTTATTAACTCCGCTGCATATGATAAGTGCGAGGACTTGGCTGATAAGTACAGAGACAGGGTGGTCTTTGGAGGACATGGAAACAGGGATTTGTGTAAATTTGAGCCTACGGTTATTTATCCCGTGGATATAGATGAGGACATCGTCCAAAAGGAGCTGTTTTGCCCGCTTCTTCCGGTTGTAGTATTCAAGGATTCAGAGGTAGGTCATGTGCTTAAGACTATATCTGAGAGGGAGGCTGGGCTTTCCTTATATATCTTTACCGGGGATGTGCCATGGGCAAAGAAGGTTATGCAGTCCATGCAATTTGGCGGTGGCTGTATAAACGAAGTTTGCCTTCATATGATGGTAAAGGGTGTTCCTTTTAATGGAGTTGGACATTCGGGAATGGGCGCATATCACGGCAAGTGGGGATTTATGGAGTTTACACATCCGACTTCAGTTCTTATAGGTTCACGCAGTTTTAATCTGCCACTGAGGGAGCATCCTTATGACAGCAGCTTTAAGAAGTTTTTTATAAGCCTATTTGAGAGGTAGAAAGATTATGGCGTGACCTAAGGACCACGCCATATTTGTATGACTTCTTGCGTGCCAAAGTGGAAATGCACGCAAGAATCCTGCGTTCCGCAGGATACGCCCCTCGCTTAGCGAGGACCTAGTCCAATACGATTCTCGTTTTTCTGAGGAAAAACAAGAATCTATAATATATTTTTGTGTAGAGGTTTTTATTTTGTTCTTGTGTAGAGATTTCTAATTTGTTCTTCCGTTAATTTTTTTAATTAAATCGTCTATTTGCTTTTTATCTAGGGACAATACATTTTGTGAAAAGATAGTTTTTGTTAGCCAGATCAGTAATACAAATACCAGAAGTGGCACTATGCATGCAGTTACGATCATAATTGCCAATGACTCAAGGAGACTGCTGATAAATTTCGTGACTTTATCTATTGTGGTTGATGCAATGGATGTTAACTCAGAGAGGAATCCGGTGGATTCACTTTCGATTTCCAGATCATTGTATTCGGTTATGGTCTCTTCAATAGTATCAGCCTGAGTCTGATATATCTTGTCAGAAAGGATTACGCTTGCAGGAACGATAAGATAGATAACGGCGCTTAAAAGGGCTATCTTTGCAGCGATACCATATAGAAACTTTTTATTTGAGATGACACCTATTGCAACCAGAATGCATGCAATGGGGACAAGTACGGAAAATGTGATAAAACCAGACAGTGTTATCAGGAACTTTTCGAGGTACAGGGCACTTAGTATCATCATGAAATATGTTGCCAGCTGCGCAAGCTGCTCTGCAAGCGGTGTGCAGAGGTCTCCGGGGAGGAGAGACAATGTTGCTGATGTGCCCGCAGCTCCTGCTGAGAGAGTCATCACATCAGTTATTTTCTTGTCGGTCTGTTCAATCGAATGACGGTGGTTTCCAGGATCGGATGCCCAAGGTGAGAGTTTTGTTACGGATATTACCGCTATAAGAATGACTATAGCTATTTTTGCAATTTTACTAAGATTATCCATCTGAAAGGCTCCTTTACTTATATTCAATCTTGTAATCAGAAACTGATGGGAAGTTGTTGATAAAGTTTTCGATAAGCTTTTTTGCCTGATCATCAGAGCGCTCTAGGATTCCGCTTTCTATAGCTTTCTTCTTGGCGGCTTCTTCGAATTCCTTTATAGCGTTGTTGTAGTCTTCGATTTCTAAAGGATTCCACAGGGAATCGTCTTCGCTAATCTTTTTGAAGGAATCTTTATCTATTATTACAGTTTGGATTTCGGAATCGGGAATATTCACAGTTATTGTCTTGGATGTATCATCCTTGGAAATGTCTATTTTTTCGAAATCAACTCCGGCTGTAACAGATCCGTCGTAACTGAAAGCCATTACGGATGATGACTTAAAGTATTTAAAAATCGGCTTTTCTTTTTTATATGTTTCCACCTGCGTGAAGTAGTATTCCTGGGTTACGAGAAAGCCCATATTTTTCAGACCATCATTTATTACCTCAGTGTTCACGGTAACTATGGTGGTGTCTTTTCTTGGTGCAAGGGTGGCTCTTTCTGAAGAGTCAGATGTTGATGCAGTCTCTGCAGGACTGTTTTTAAATTGGACGCACATCACGACTGAAGCAATGACAGAAATGGCTATGATAGCCATATAGAAAATGTTTTTTAGATTTTTCATACACTACCTCCCGTTAATAAACCTATTTTACTATAAAAACCTTCATTTCATCCCGAAAATCTTTCATTTCGTCGCAAAATTCACACAAGGTATCGGAAATCGTTTATAGTATCTGAGGAAATAAAATTTATTAGGAAGTACGAAGTATTATGAATTTTTACAGTGATTATAATGATTTAGCCCAGAGACTATCTGCAGATAGCGGAATTGAGATTACATATAAAGGAACGGGAAAATATCTCTCTTTTACCCCATACATTTACAATGATTGCAGTGCAAGCTGCAGGTTTTGTTCCGAGAAGCTTATCCGAAAAGGACAGGTTATGGTGTGTGAGGGAATATGCGACGGATATGAAAAAATGCTGGAAGATGCCTTGAAATATACAGGTGACAGGCAGATCTTTTTATCATTATCAGGAAAGGAACCATCAGAAAGCCCTGAGCATCTGGAACTTATTGCGGAAGCTGTGAAAAACGCAGAGGAAGTAGGTAGTAACATTAAACCCAGAATTATGTACTCCAATTTGTCAGGATTTGTGAATAACTGGGACAGACTTACCAAAGTCATAAAAGACCTTAATGTTACAAGAATCGAGTGTTCCAGACATTTTTATGAGGAGGATGTAAATCAGAACATCGTTCAGTTTAAGGACGGCGTTGCCATCAGAGAAAATGCAGTTTTTGCGGATGTAGTACAGAGATTACAGAAAATCCTGCCTCTTAAGATGGTATGTGTTTTTCAAAAAGGCGGTGTTGAAAATGCCGAGCATGTTAAGAAATATCTTGATTTTGCAAGAAGTATGGGCATTACAGAAGTGGTCTTTCGCGAGCTATCAGTTTTTTCAGATGGCGTGGACAGAGGTCCTGTGCAGCAATATATTACGGATAGCCGAATAGAGCTAATGGATATCTTAGAGGGATTATCAAAAGAGGAGTTCAAGATAGCCGGAATCAATAAGGGATATTACTATTTCTCGTTTGAATATAACTATAAAGATATGTCAGTGTCTTTTGAGATGTCCGATTATGAGGAGATGATCAAAAAGCATACCGGTAGCGATCTCCATAAGCTTATCTTTTATCCAAATGGAAAGCTTTGCCGTGACTGGAACATGCAGGGCGAGATCTCAAATTGGAGGTAATTTCCATGGGAAAAGATGAGAAAAGTTTTGAGGATATATATCCTGAGATGAAGAAAATGGCGCAGCTTCTTACCGGCGAGGCTGATAGCATTTTGATAGGTAGCATGGCTGCATATCTTATTCATCCTGAGATTTTGGATCACAAGCCTCATGATGTGGATCTCATGATAGATAATACCCTTGAAAATATTAAACGTGTGATTGGGATTTTAAAGGAAAACGGATACGAGGTGTTTTCCTGGACAGATGAAATCGGGGAAGATTTTGATTATAGCATCCTCCCCGGAAGGTTCTATATCCGCGGCATTAGGGATGGCCTCTATGTGGACCTTACCTATGAGATAGTAGGGCTTACATTTGAGGAACTTAAAAGGCATACTGTTACGGCAGATGGCATTGTTACCTGCACTACAGAGGGCCTCATAAAAACTCTGGAAGTATGCGACCGCCCGGATGCAGCAAAAAGGATTGAACTTTTGAAAAGAGTTTGATCACTTCATTAGCTTTACATAAATGTCTTCAATTTTCTTAATATGAGCTTCGAAGCTGTAATTATTGTCGGCGATTTCGAGGCTCTTTTTTGATGCGTCGTCATAGAGGTCTTTGGCAGTAAGATACTCTATGATACCTGATGCTATAGATTCTACGTCTCTAGGCGCATAGAGTTTTCCGTTTACATCTTTTTCAACCACTTGGGGGATTCCGCCAACTTCTGTAGAAACTATAGGGAGTCCGTATCCCATGGCTTCAAGGATTGACATGGGCATAGCTTCCATATGGGATGGAAGAAGGAAAATGGCACTCTCCCTAAGGAGTTTTTCTTTTTCATCGCCTCTTATCCAGCCTGGGAGAATTACGGTTTCTTCAAGGCCAAGTCTTTTGATTTCATTTACGGTAGGCTCTGTATCGCCTGATCCTGCAAGGATAAAGCTTACGTTTGGAACAGTTTTCTTTACGATATAAGCAATAGCAGGGATATCAACAACGCCTTTGAGGTCATCGAATCTGCCAAGATAGAGAACCTGCTTTTTATCAAAGCGGGCATCGAGGCTATCCTGTGCTATCAGATCTCTTTTAATTTTACTGTAATTTGAAACGACTTCGATTTTGTCTGAAGGCACGATTACAGACAGCTTCTTTTTCCACTCTTCTGACAAAACAATAAGTCTTGCACACTCGCCGTAGCTTTTTTCCACCATTTTCTTTTTCCAAGTGGGTGCATTTGTGTATAACTCATCCAGTGCAGAGCCATGAATGTGGTTAACTACCGGGATTTTTCGCTTGGCAGCCATGTGGATAATTGGATATTTCCTAAAGAAGCTTGGGCCGAAGGAAGAATGCACATGAACAAGATCAGGGGCATCTGTCCTAAGGAGATGGCGAAGCTTTTTGTAGGCAGAAAGTGCCTTTATGAGTTTTTTAAACTTGCCGCCATCGCAGTAAGATTCTATATATGTCACGTCAAAATCCTGCTCAAGGACGCTTCCGTAGTAACCGCTCGTAACTGCGGCAATCCCGCCCTTAACCTCAGGATCCTGTACTATCATGCAGATTTTTTTCTTTGAATTATTGGTTGTCATAGGTTTTCTTGTAGTCTTCTTTCTGTAGCCAGCGACATAGTATTTAGCACGACATCATAGATATACAGGTGCTTGTACCAGCTATTAGCAATATTCTAAATAATTATATCGCGGAGGAGGAAATATGTTCAAGAAGAGGTGGAAGCGATGTAAGGTGAGTGTTCGGGGGAGGCATGATTTTTTAATGATATCTGGGAAACTTGCAGGGGAAAATCACAATAAAACCCACAAAATGCCTGACATTGTGGTAAAATTAGAATGTTGGAGGATTTGGATATGGAACTTAAGAAGATTGACCGGGATTTTACAGTCTGCAAGGTAGAAGATACTTCAAAAATCAACATGTCCGGAGAATTTGTTTTTGTTGGGAAAACCGATGAAGAGATTTCTTTAGTCTGCGCGACATCTGAAACGCCGGACAATACCACCGAGAGAAGCGATGGCTGGAAGGCCTTTAGAATTGAGGGGAAGCTTGATTTTACGCTTATCGGGATTTTATCGAAAATTTCCACCGCACTTGCAAAAAATAATATCGGAATATTTGCCGTGTCTACTTATAACACGGACTATATCCTTGTAAAAGAGGCAGACTTTGCAAACGCAGAGGCAGTCTTAAAGGAGAAGGGTTACAGAATAACGGATTAAAACCATACAAAACTTCTTAAATAGGAGCAAGGAGTGAAATTTAAAGCTATAGATATCAGAAGATAATTTTGAAATTCAAATAGAAAAATAGCCGGAAATTCGCGTTGGAAGCGCGTTTTCAAGAAAAAAGACATACATTATAGGAGAAGACCCATGAACCCGGAAACAAAAGAAAAATTAGACTACATAAAGAGCGTCCTTAAGGAGGCAAATAATTACGCAATTGCTTGCAACGTTCTTGCATTTGATCAGGAGACTATCTGCCCCCCAAGGGGTATGCAGGCTCAGGGAGAGGCAAATGCTTATCTTGCAAACCAGTTGTTTAAGCTTGTAAAATCAGATGAATTTATTTCTGCTTCAGAGTATTTATATGAGCATATCGATGAGCTCGATGATCTGGACAAGGTCCTTGCAGATCAGTATCACAGAGATTATGTAAAAAATAAAAATATCACTCCGGAAAAGAATCTGGAGTTTACACTTGCGTTCAATCAGGGCTTTGTTGACTGGACAAAAGCCAGACAGAACTCAGACTTTTCAATGTTTGCTGATGCCCTGACTAAGGTAAGAGACGTATGTATTGAGAAGGTTAAATTAAGAGAACTTAGCGAAGAAGATAAGAAGAGAGGCATATATAACCAGCTTGTTGGTGACTACGAGAGAGGCATCACCACAGAAGAGCTTGATAAGTGCTTTGAGCACTGCAAAGAGCGACTCATTCCTCTTCTTAAGAAAATTCAGAATAGTAAAAAGAAGATCCGCACTGACTTCATGCACCGTGAAGTAAAGGAGTACCAGCAGGTAGAGATGGTTAAGTATCTTCTGGATGTACTTCACTTCGACCAGGAGAGAGGCGCTTTCTCAACTTCCGAGCATCCTTTCACACACTGGGTAAGCCAGCATGATACCAGAATCACAACTCACTATTATCCTACAGATTTTAGTGCCAGCATGTATTCAATAATCCACGAGAGTGGACATGCTTTATTTGAGATGCTGCAGCCAACCGAGGATTATGATCACTATATTCAGGATGGTAAAACTCTTGGTATGCATGAGTCTGTTTCAAGAATGTATGAGAACAGGATTGGACGTTCAAGAAGCTTTGTAAAGCTGATCTTCCCTAAAGCAAAAGAGATATTCAGCGATATCCTCTCAGACGTAACAGAGGAAGAGTTCTACGAAGCAATAAATGCTGTAAACCCTTCACTAATCAGAACAGAGTCCGATGAATTTACATATACCTTCCACATCATAATCCGTTATGAGATAGAGAAGGAAATAATAGAAGGCGGTCTCGACATCGCAGATATTCCAAAGAGATGGAGAGAAAAATACGAGGAATACCTGGGAGTTTCACCAAAGACTGACAGAGAGGGCGTTCTTCAGGATGTACACTGGGCTACAGGCTTTGGATACTTCCCTACATATTCCATGGGCAATATGTACAACGCAATGTATTACAACCGCATGAAAAATGAGATTGATATCGATAAATGTGTTGAGAACGGAGACTTAGATACTATTAACAACTGGATGAAGGACAACGTTTTTGCTAAGGCTAACAGACTTGCTCCTTCTGAATGGATAAAGGATATTACCGGAAGAGATTTTACTGCAGACGATTTCCTTGATTACCTTGAGGAGAAATATAGCAAAATCTATGAACTTAGTTGATGGGAGAATTTTTAAAAACAGAAAGGTGTGGCTCGTATTAGGAGTCATAATGATGCTTTTCTCATTGTTTATGGGTGCGGTGTCCATAGCTTACAGATGGGCATTTATTTGGGTGCTGCTTTTTACCTTTCTATTTCTTAGCTTTCTTGTTTTTTGTACTGGAGTTTACATCGAAGGACTTAGACACAGCGAAGTTGAGAAGATGAAGAAGGAAAGGGATACGGCTATAAAAGATTCTGAAATGCGACTGCAGTATCTTGCAAATATGGCGCATGAGATACGAACTCCCATAAATGCTATTATCGGTTATGACGAGCTTATTCTTCGTGAATACAATGATCCTGCACTTAGACAGTATGCAGGAAATATCAGGGCTGCAAGCAATTCACTACTTGCGATCGTCAACGATTCCCTTGATTATTCCAGAATGGTTGCGGGAAAAATGGAACTTCTTCCTGCAGAATATGATCTGGGAATTGTTCTTGAAGAAATCATAAGTATGATCCGTCCAAGGATTCTTGCAAAAGGTCTTGAGATGAAATGCTTTGTGAACAAGGATATGCCACATATTCTATACGGAGATTCCGACAGACTAAAGCAGTGTATGATAAACATTCTCACCAATGCTGTTAAGTATACAGAGGAAGGAGAGATAGTTTTATCTGTTGATTACAAGCAGCTTTTCAATGATTCAGCCACAGGGAAAAAAGAAATTGTTCTTATGGTTTCCGTTAGAGACACCGGTATCGGTATCAAGGAGGAAGACCTTAAGCGCCTGTACAGCCCCTTCGAGAGAATTGATGAAGTCAAGATAAAGGCTGTAGAGGGTAGCGGACTAGGTATATCCATTGTAAAGAAAATTCTGGCTCTCATGAATTCCAAGCTGGAAGTTGAGAGTGTTTACGGCGAAGGAAGTAACTTCCACTTTGAAGTTAAGCAGGAAGTTATGAGAATGGACCCTCTTGGTAATTTCGAGAAGATGTACGCCCAGAACCTTGTAAATGAGAATTCTTACAGAAATAAGTTCCAGGCACCGGATGCAAGAATACTTGTGGTGGACGATGCGGACATGAACCTGTCTGTTATCGAGGGACTTTTAAAAGAAACAAGAATACAGATAGATTCTGCTCTTAGCGCTGCTACGGGGCTGGAACTTGCTTCTACAAACGAATACGACATTATCTTCATAGACCTTAGAATGTCCGGAATGAACGGTGGAGAGATGGTTAATATCATCCATGGAAGAAGCGGAGAGGAAAAGGAAGAAAAAAGAAGGCGCGATCGTTTTAATAAAAAGCAGGATAAGGACAGAAAGAAACTTAAGAATGAAAAAACGCCCTGCATAGCACTTACTGCAGGAGCGCTTCAGGAAGTTCAGAGCGAATATGTAAAGCTTGGTTTTGCTGATTATCTGCTAAAGCCAATAGTATATAAGGAACTGGAACTGGTTCTTTTACATTTTCTGCCTGAGGAAAAAGTTAATCTCCTTTCAGACAGAAGAAAGCACAACAGGGACAAGGATGCGCCCACATTGATGTCTACTGATAAGCTGCGTGAAGCTGTGGGTATATTAAAAAACAGGGAAGCTAGGATATAGATCATGGAGGAGAAGCCGGGCAAAGGCAATGAGGGGTTATTGTGGAACTGAAGTATAACATTTATCTTGAGGCTGCAGTTATACCGATCGATATAATACTGTGCGTCTTTCTTAAACTTAAATATACAGAAAAAACCAGAGTTAACAAGGAATTCAGGCATCTGGCTTATTTGATTGCTGTCTCAACAATAATTGACGTTGTTGATGCAATCATTATTTCCATGGGCCCGGAGATGCCACTGATAATCAAGTATCTGGCAAACATCATAGATTATGTAAGTGCCACAATTACATCCTATCAGTTTGTCCACTATGTAATGGCCTTTGTTGGTAGCAGATGGAAAGAGAGCACAGGTGCGTACATAAACAGGATTCTTCTTGTAATCTATCTCCTTATCATTGTTACAAATCCCATAACAGGAATAATCTTTGCTTATTCACCTATGGGCCATTATATTGCAGGTCCTCTTTTTATGATGATCGTATATGCATACCCGTTCTATTATATCTTGTACGGCGGCGTGTTTATCCTAAGTCATAACGAGAGCTATTCCAAGCAGATGAAGCATGCTCTGGTGGCAACTTTCTTTTTTGTAATATTTTTCTATCTGTTACAGATGCTTTACGTAAATGAGCTTCTGGTTTCATTCTTTGTGGCATCAGTATCACTTCTTGTTTTGTATCTTACATTGGAGACGCCGGATTACACCAAGCTTATGAAAACTTTAGATGAGCTCTCGGTATCACGAAAAGAGCTGGAGGCTTCAAGTATAAGGGCTGCGGAGATGAGCCGTACAAAGAGCAGATTCCTTGCTCAGATGTCCAATGAGATCAGAACTCCCGTAAATGCCATAATGGGTTATAGTAACCTTATTCTTGCAGACAGCAAGGAGGATACCTCCAGAGAATATGCCCAGAGAGTAAAAATCTCTGCAAAGAGACTGCTTACTTTCTTTGAAAACGTTTTAAATTACGTATCTGATGAAGATGATGAGAACGGTCCAAGGCGACTTCCTTCAATGGCAGAGCTTGTGGATCAGACTGAAAATACTTTTGATAATGAGAGAGATACAACAGCAGAGCACAAGGCCATAAGCGGAGCGGCTCAGATAAGGGTTTTGGTGGTTGATGATGCGGATCTTAATATAGACCTTCTTGTCAGAATTCTTCGTCCCATAGGCTTTACTGTGGATACTGCGAACAACGGAAAACAGGCAATTATGCAGGTTAGGAAATTCAGATATGATCTTATTTTTATGGATCATCTGATGCCTATTATGGACGGCGTAGAGGCGCTAAAGCATCTCCGCGAAGAAAACCTTTGCGACGATACACCTATCGTAATGCTTACGGCAAATGCCGTAGCCGGTGAGGAAGAAAAGTATAGGAAGATGGGATTTGCGGCCTATGTTACAAAACCGTTTACTGAGGATTCCATCAGAGATATCCTGAAAAAATTCCTGCCTATTACAGAACAGCAGTGGCAGGGAGAGGTTGCCATAAGTGAGTGGGAGGCTCTTCAGGAAAAACTTCCCACAGTCAGAGTTGCAGATGCAAGAGAATATCTGCTTCACAGCATTAAGGCCTACAAGAATATTTTGAAGACCTTTGCGGAAGTGGACATGAGCACTGAATTTCTGGCAGCTATAAGGCGCGGAGATTATATTAAGACCATGGCGATCATAACTTCAGAACATGATGACGCAGTACTTATCGGTGCAGAGAGCCTTGCGAATATGTCAGAGAGACTTGAGTCTTTGTGCAGACGAGGCGAATATGAACTTTTAAGAGAGAGAACGGGAGCATATTTTGCAGAGAGAAATATGCTTTCAGAACAGATAAAGGAACTTTAACTAAAAACCAAGGGGGCTTTATGAGTAAGAAAATACTTATAGCTGAGGATTCTGAGGTAGGAATAGTATATCTTAAGGAGCTTTTTGAAAAGATAGAGGATGTCTCCTGCGACTATGCAAAAAGCTTTGATGATGCAGTTTCATGCTGCAAAGAAAATGAGTATGACCTTTTCCTTATAGACTACTTCATGCCTGACGGAACGGGAGATGCACTACTTACCATGCTAAGAAATATTCCTGAGCATAACAAGGAAACAAATGCAGTGGTCATGGGCTCGCCCTCTGATTTTACTGAAGAAGGAATGCTCTCAAAATATGGTTTTTCAAATTATATTGAAAAGCCTGTTAAATTCAACATGCTTATGGGAGTTTTGACATTATATGCGGGGTATGGAAGATGATTTATGATTTAAACATTTCTTACGAAATGGCAGCAGTAGTCTTTGATGTGGTACTGTGCTTTTTTGTAAAACTGATATATACGGATGAGACAAAGACGTCAAGGGCATTTAAAACCTTTGCATTTGTCTTTACCGTTGCATGCATTTTGGACCTTGCAACAATTGTCCTGATGCAACTTGAAGAGAGAATGGCTGTGATTGGTCATTACGTGCTTCATTCCCTGAACATTCTGTCAGCATCTCTGGCAGCAGCAGCCTATGCAGATTATGTTGTCACCTGTGCAGGCGATGATGAGAGAAACGAGCTTTTAGGAAAAATCAGTATCGCCGTAATGATCATCGAGATAGTTCTCCTTGTTCAGAACGTCTTTACAGGTAACGTTTTCTTCTACAGTGAAATGGCAGGATACAGTCACGGCATGCTGTTCCTTGCATGTACTGTGGTAATACCCTGCTACTTCATTATCCTGGCATCGGGATATATTATCGTGAATTTCAGAAAGTACAACGCAAGACAGTTCTTTAGTATTGTCTTTGCAACCATAGTAGTTATCTCAATTTATCTTGCACAGATGCTGTTTTTCCCGAATCTTAACCTGATTTATTTTGCAGCATCCGTTGGCATGTTGATACTGTTCTTTACCTTGGAGACCCCTGACTACAACAGACTTGAGAAAACCATCGTTCAGCTTGAAAAAGCGGAGAAACAGGCTGTTGATGCCATGAGAAGGGCTGAGGAAGCAAATGATGAAAAGAGCGAATTCCTATCTCAGATGTCCCATGAAATAAGAACTCCTATCAACTCAATTCTTGGTTTTGACAACCTGATCCTTGAAAATACAAGGGAAGCAAAAACCTCAGAATATGCCGCAAGAATCAAGGGCGCAGGAGAAAATCTTCTGGCATTTTTCAACAACCTCTTAAATGTTATCGCCCAGAACCCCGGCGAAGACATAGATGTGAAGACCCTTTTCGATTATTCGGCACTTATAGAAAATGATAATGAAGAGGTTCTGGTTCCCATAATGCCAAGTGCAAGACTGCTGGTGGTTGATGACAATGCCATGAACGTGGACCTTCTTCTCAAGATTTTAAGCAGATGTAAGGCTCAGGTAGATACTGCAGAAGATGGACAGAAGGCTCTTATGAAGCTTAGGAAAAAAGAATACGATCTGGTAATCATGGATCATATGATGCCTATTATGGACGGCGTTGAGACCTTAAGCATAATGAGAGAAGAAAGACTTAGTAAGGATGCTCCTGTTGTAATGCTTACGGCTGGCGGCCTTCGCGGAGATGAGGAGAGATTCAAGGAACTTGGATTTGATGCATATCTATCAAAACCTGTTGTGGCTAATACTCTCTATGAACTATTGGGAGACCTTGTGCCATCAGAACTTATAAGCGAGAGAATATCCCTTGAGCATATTTTCTATAACGAGAATAAAGCTGCAAGAGGCATGGAATCCGAGGCAGCTCAAAACGGAAATGCAGAGACCAAGATAGTAAAGAGAAGCCTGTCTCAAATCTTCGAAAACCTTGATACGGTATCAGGCCTTAACTACTGCATGGGAGATGAGGAGTTTTACATATCCCAGCTGCAGATGTTTGTTGACAGCAAAAAGGGCGATGAGCTTCAGAGCTTTGTTGATGAAAAGGATTGGAATGCATACCATATAGCAGTTCATTCGCTTAAAAGTACAGCGAAGACTATCGGCGCAAATGAGATTTCAGGGGAAGCCCTTGATATTGAAAACTCAATAAAAGAAGGTGACACGGATTCTGTAATAAAAAACCATCCGCTTCTTAAAGCCCACTATGAGGACCTCTGTGAAAAAATGGCCAAAGGACTTGAGGAATATCATAGCGGAGTACAGGTTGCTACCGGCGGTGAAGAAACTCAGGCTATGGCAACAGCTTCCGAAAAATACAGTGGAAATTCTGTATCGGCACAGATTCTTACTGCCCTTGCAGGAACAGTTGATTCCAGAGATATTAATAATCCCGGAAGGTCCATGAGAGTTGCAAAGTACTCAATGGAGATAGCAAGAAGACTTGGAAAATCAGATTCAGAGCAGCAGGATATTTACTACATGGGACTTGTACATGATATTGGTAAGCTGGTAATACCTGAGAAAATCCTGAGAAAGCCTGACAGACTTACAGCTGAGGAATCTGAAATTGTAAGACAGCATCCTGTTATCGGATATGAGATTTTAAGGAATGTATCGGAGATGCCGGGACTTGCAACAGGTGCAAGATGGCATCATGAAAGATATGACGGAAGCGGATATCCCGACGGGCTTATGGGAGATGAGATACCGCTTGAAGCAAGGATTATCGGTATTGCAGATGCATACGAAGCCATGACTTCACCAAGATCCTATGCAAGTGTAATGCCACCTGCCCGCATAATAAAAGAACTGGAGAAAAACCGTGGTGTACAGTTTGATCCAGCTCTTGTAGATATTCTTGTTTCCATGATCCAGGAGGATGCAGGAACAGCTTGATTATTTAAGTGCATATTCAGTAAGAAGGCGCGATGCTTCACGGAGGCTTTCGCGCCTTATGTGTACACACTCGCCGTCTTTCATTTCAAATACCTGAAGGTCTTTATCCACATTCTTAACGTGGGCGATGTTTACAAGATAGCTCTTGTGACATCTCATAAAGGTATCATCAGGAGTCTGGGCTTCAATGTCATCAAGTTTTCCGGTCATCTGAAGAGTAGCGCCGTT
>JAILPB010000070.1 GCA_024690485.1 Butyrivibrio sp.
TTGCGTAAGTGGTCATAAGCACAGTTCTTTACTATAGTAACGCAGAAGGCTTCCATTTCGGGACATGGTAAATGAGATATTCTTTTTATATTTAGAGATATTTTGATTAGAGCGTCGCTGACAGCTTCCTCAGCGACCGTATTAGAGCCTAATATTCTTGTTGAAATACGGAGGTATTTCTTGTAATTGTTTTTGAAGATGTCCTCTACAAGTTTTCTCTGATCATCTTCTAATACTGAAAGAATAAGAAATAGCATTGTTGTTTTGTCCTGATTGTTTTTGTATTAATATAGATTTTAACTGCATTAGCGCAACAAATCCATAAAATAATGCAAATCAGTGAATCTTCATGCATATTTAGTGTAAAATGTTGAAATGCGGATGTATTTGGTGCATGATTTTATAGAATCATGCAAGGAGGTTATAACGTATGAAAAAGAATTCCGGATTTTTACAGGCGGGAATATTTTTAGTTTTATTTTTTGTTTGGATAGTGATTATTAAAACCGTGGATGTAGCGGCGGTTGGCCCTGAAGGAACTGAGGTTGGTCTTTCAACTGTAAATGTATTTATACATGGACTGTTCCATACAAGCTGGTTCTGGTATGAGCTTACTCAGATTTTTGGCGTGATCGCGCTTTTGGTATGTGCGGTATTTGCAGTTATGGGACTGGTTCAGCTCATTAAGAGAAAGAGCCTCTTAAAGGTTGATAGAGAGATACTTATTCTTGGCGGCTTATATGCTGTGACAATTGCACTGTATGCCCTTTTTGAGAAGGTCGTTATCAACTACAGACCTATCATTATGCCAGATAACAGCGTACCGGAGGCTTCATTTCCTTCATCACATACAATGCTTATCATCGTGGTTATGGGAAGCCTTATGCCTGTTCTTGATAAGTATGTTCGTGAAAAGAGAATCGCAAATATCCTGAAAACAGCGGCAACTGTAGTTATAGGACTGACTGTTGCAGGCAGAATGATCTGCGGTGTTCACTGGTTTACGGATATTATCGGAGGAATAATCCTTAGTGCAGCATTATTATTTGCATTTAAGGGAGTTTACCTTATGGTCACAAATAAAGGGGAAAAGGCCGCATAATCCGTGAGTTTCCCAGTAAAAATGGCTGTTTGAAAAATTGAACATTAAGTGTTCTCTTTGTGAAAAGTCTGTGCATTTTTAATGTATAGGCTTTTTTTCGGTTTTTTGATGTTATAATGAGTCCTGTTTTACAGCAAAAGGAGGAAACTAGATGAAAAAAAGATTTTTAGCAATTGCATTTGCAGCAACAATGATTATGAGTGGATGTGGAAACGCAGAGTCAGAAACAGCACTTACAAATGAGGATCCTGCCGCAGCTACAGAGGGAGAAACTCTTGAGGAGAATGCAGCTTTAGAAGAATCAACAGAAGAGAGCGCAGTAGCAGCTGTACAGGATGTTAATGATGCAGAGGATGTAACAGACGTTGAAGTAGCCGGTGCTGAAGATGCAGCTGAGGTTGAAGTAGAGGCTGATGATACAAAAGCAGGCGAAGATTATACAGAGCAGATCAAGACTGAGATCGGTGAGATCGCAGGATCTGATTCTTTAGCAGATGAGATGACTAAGGTTGATGAGCTTTACAAGAAGTACGATGATCTTAGAATGAACGCTGAAACTCAGGTTGAGATGGACGAGATGGCACAGTGGCCTACACTCGTTTGGGAAACTGAGGTAGAGAGCCTTATGGAGAGAATTGAGAAGACAGAGGACAGCTCTGTAGCTGATATCAAGTCAGCATATGATGAGTGGTCATCAAACGTCGACGCTATCGCAGAGAAGATGAGCTTCACATATGAAGGCGGTTCAATCCAGGGTATGATCACAGTTGGTAACAAGGCAACTCTTTGCAGAAACAAGGCTTATGGCCTTGCAGCTTCACTTGCTGATATCAACAAGGAAACAGATTTTGAGATCCCTGCTACAGATCCTTACGGAATCTACGGCGATTTCTCTAAGGGTAACTACATTATCCTTACAGAGGGCATGGAAAGCGGCAGTTACAACGTACTTATCAGCACTGATGCAGGCGAGATCACAGGTACAGCTGTAGACGGCGAAGGCGAGAAGGAACTTGCATTCACAAGTGATGACGACACTATCAAGGGAAGCGTAACATATGACAACACAGTTGCTTCATTTACAGTATCTGAGTCAGATGGTTCAGTTGTAAAGGCTGATGATGTCTTTGATTTCGACCTTCACTATTAATTAGTTTTGAGGAAAACGCTCTGTGGCAATGCCACGGAGTAATTTTTAATACAATTAAACATAAAACCTGTAGCGAAATTAATCTAAAAAACATATTAAAATATATCAATTGACAGTATGTGATAATAGGTTTAGTATTTTACACAAGTTAATAATTTAAACCGTTGAAGCGGAGATAAAGACTTATATGCCTTCACAGAGAGTCCGGGGTGCTGAGATCCGGATATGAAACAGTTTGTCAAATGGACCGCTGAGGGTGCAGGGAACGGTGCTTAGCGCCTAGTATTTTGCAACGTGAGGGCATACGTCAGTTGCCGA
Organism: Butyrivibrio sp.; assembly: GCA_024690485.1. Taxonomy (GTDB): domain Bacteria; phylum Bacillota; class Clostridia; order Lachnospirales; family Lachnospiraceae; genus Butyrivibrio. The sequence continues at coordinate 2,571 of JAILPB010000070.1, forward strand.
GGATATGATGTAGCTTGTACATATTCGGTAGAAGTTTGCATTTACTGCAAACTTCGTAAGAAAATGATACAAGAGTGAGGAGCGTATTTGCATCGCTCCGAACAAATGCTATAAGCGAAGCGAATAGCATTCGGTATCCTGACAAGCGCATGGAAGACCATGAATTCAAGGTGGCACCGCGGATAGTATAAGTATATTCGTCCTTGACAGAAAGAGAATTTCTGTCAAGGACTTTTTTTAGTTCTGGCGAGTGCAAAGCACGAGAGCAGAACTTCCTTATTGCTTGATATTGTAGGAGGCGCACATGAAAACATTACCTGAATTACATACCATCAAAGAGCTGGCAGCGACCGGAAAGTACGACATAGTACCAATAAGCTGCGAAATCCTCTCGGATTTTACAACTCCAATAGAGACCATGAGGGTTTTAAAGAGCGTATCAACCCATTGTTATCTCTTGGAATCTGCAAAGGCCAACGATAAATGGGGCAGATACACCTTCCTTGGATATGACCCAAAGCTCCTTATTACCTGCGATGGCGGAGAGATGAAGATCGGAGATCTGAAAATAAAAACAGATAATCCTTCGGAGTATATAAGACAGGTTCTTAGCGAGCACAGAAGCCCCAGGTTTGATTACCTTCCGACCTTCACCGGAGGCCTTGTGGGATATTTCTCCTATGACTATCTTTTCTACAGCGAACCTACTGCCAAGATTGATGTTAAGGACAACGAAGAGTTCAAGGACGTGGATCTGATGCTTTTCGATAAGGTAATAGCTTTCGACCATGTTAATCAAAAGATAGTCCTCATTGTAAACATGAGTCTTAAGGATGTGGACACCGGCTATAACAAAGCTCTTCTGGAGCTTAAGCAGCTGATAAGCCTCATTAAAAGCGGAGAAAAGAAGAAAGAACCTAAAGGAAAACTACTTAGCGAAGTTAAACCGCTTTTCAGTAAAGAAGAGTACTGCGGAATGGTTGAAAAAGCAAAGCACCACATAAAAGAAGGCGACATCTTCCAGATAGTATTATCGAACTGCTTAAGCGCAGAGTACGAGGGAAGCCTCTTTGACACCTACAGACAGCTTCGAACCATCAATCCTTCGCCCTACATGTTCTATTTTGCAGGAACTGATGTGGAGATTGCAGGGGCATCACCGGAAACACTGGTAAAGCTTGAGAATGGAATCCTTCACACCTTCCCCCTTGCAGGAACAAGGAAAAGAGGAGCCACAGAAGAAGAGGACAGACGGCTTGAAGAGGAGCTCCTTAAGGATGAAAAGGAACTGGCTGAGCACAACATGCTGGTGGATCTTGGAAGAAACGACCTTGGAAAAATCAGTAAATTCGGAACCGTGCAGGTTGAAAAGCTTCATTCTATCGAGAGATTCTCACATGTAATGCATATAGGTTCAACGGTGAGAGGTGAGATCAGGGAAGATAAGGATGCGCTGGATGCAATAGAGGCGGTACTTCCTGCAGGAACCCTTTCGGGAGCACCCAAAATAAGAGCCTGCCAGCTTATAGGAGAGCTTGAAAATAACAAGAGGGGCGTCTACGGCGGAGCAATCGGTTACATAGATTTTACAGGAAATATGGACACCTGCATCGCAATCAGAATTGTTTATAAGAAAAACGGCAAGATATTTGTAAGAAGCGGAGCAGGACTTGTGGCTGATTCAGTTCCGGAAACGGAATACGAGGAGACCTTAAATAAGGCAAAGTCATCACTTACAGCACTTGTTGAAGCGGCAGAAAACGGGGAGGATGAAGAATGATACTACTAATCGACAATTT
>JAILPB010000082.1 GCA_024690485.1 Butyrivibrio sp.
AAATTTGGAGGTGACATTATGCAATTAAAAGGAGCGGAAATTGTAATTGAATGTCTTAAAGAGCAGGGTGTTGATACCGTATTCGGTTACCCTGGCGGAACAATTTTAAATGTATACGATGAGCTTTATAAGCACAGTGATGAAATAAGACACGTACTTACTTCTCACGAGCAGGGTGCTGCACACGCAGCTGACGGCTATGCACGTGCTTCGGGCAAGGTTGGTGTATGTATGGCAACCAGCGGTCCGGGCTCAACAAACCTTGTAACAGGTATTGCAACAGCTTATATGGATTCGGTTCCATTGGTAGCAATCACTTGTAACGTAGGTGTCAGCTTACTTGGTAAGGATTCATTCCAGGAGGTTGATACAGCCGGAATCGTTATGCCTATAACAAAGTACAGCCACCTCGTACGTTCTGCGGAAGAGGTTGCACCTGCCATAAGAAGAGCATTTAAGATAGCTCAGACAGGTCGTCCGGGCCCTGTACTTATAGATATTGCAAAGAATGCTACTGCAGACACTGCAGAGTATGTAAGGGAAGTTCCTGAAATTATTGCCAGAAGCACCGAGAATATAGATCAAAACAATCTTGAAAAAGCATTAAAGGTACTCAGAAATGCAAAGAAGCCTGTAATCTTCGTTGGTGGTGGTGCAGTTATAGCAGGAGCCGACAAGGAGCTTCGCGAATTCGCTGACAAGCTTGACGCACCTGTAACCGATTCCTTAATGGGTAAGGGTGCATTTGACGGAACAGATCCTAAATACATGGGCATGCTTGGAATGCATGGTACAAAGGCTTCAAACTTAAGCGTTTGTGAATGTGACGTTTTAGTTGTAGTAGGCTCAAGATTCTCGGACCGTGTTATCGGAAATGCAAAGACATTTGCTAAGAATGCAACAATTATTCAGATAGATGTAGATGCTACCGAAATTAACAAGAATATCCTTATAGATATTGATTTGGTAGGCGATGCAAAATCAGTTCTCGAGATTATCAATGCTAAGCTCGAGAAGCAGAATCATTCAGAGTGGCTTGCAACAGTTGAGGAGAGAAAGAATAACTTCCCACTTTCCTACGATACCACGGGAGTTACAGGTCCTTACATCGTTGAGAGACTTTACGAGCTCACAAAGGGTGAAGCAATCGTATGTACAGAAGTTGGACAGCATCAGATGTGGGCTGCACAGTATTATAAATACAAGGCTCCGCACCAGTTACTTACATCAGGCGGTCTCGGAACTATGGGTTACGGTCTCGGCGCTGCAATCGGTGCACAGACAGCAAATCCTGACAAGGTAGTAGTAAATGTAGCGGGCGACGGATGTTTCCGTATGAATCTCAATGAGATAATTACAGCTGTGAGAGCAAAGACACCGGTTATCGAGCTTGTCATCAACAACTCGGTTCTCGGTATGGTTCGCCAGTGGCAGACACTTTTCTACGGACAGCGTTATTCCAATACAATCCTTGATGATCCTGTAGATTATGTAAAACTTGCCGAAAGCATGGGCGCAAAGGGGCTTAGAATTACATCCAAGGATGAAGTTGATAAGGTATTACAGGAGGCAATTGATTCTGATATTCCTGTAGTTATCGACTGTGTAATCGATCAGGATGATAAGGTATTCCCGATGGTTGCACCGGGTGCTAACATAAGCGATGCATTTGATGCAGATGATTTGGCAAAGAATGCTTCACAGGAATAATTATTTTAAAAAGAATGCTTCACAGGAATAATTATTTTAAAAGAATGTTTCACAGGAATAATTATTTTAAAAAGAATGTTTCACAGGAATAATTATTTAAATTAGATTTATAAAAAATAAATAACCTTATTTTGTTACATTTATTTAGTGAAATAATTGCTAAAAAATGTACTTTAAAAATATTTGATTATGATGTATAATGTTTACTGTTTGTGATTTGGACTATCCTTCAGGGGGGTCTTTAAGTCCTCCGGAAGGCTTAAAATCAGTGCAAATCGCGGACATGTAAGCATTATATTTAAGTTATATAAAGCATGTAAGAAAGATAGAAAGGAAACTATTACAATGAGCAGAGTATACAATTTTAGTGCAGGACCTGCAGTATTACCTGAGGAGGTACTTAAGGAAGCAGCAGCTGATATGATGGATTACAAGGGCTGCGGAATGTCAGTTATGGAAATGAGCCATCGTTCAAAGATGTTTGATGACATTATCAAAACAGCAGAGGCAGATATCAGGGAATTAATGAATATTCCTGATAACTACAAGGTGCTTTTCCTTCAGGGTGGTGCGTCACAGCAGTTTGCGGCAGTACCTATGAACTTAATGAAGAACAAGAAAGCTGACTATATCATCACAGGTCAGTGGGCAAAGAAAGCTTACCAGGAGGCTGCAAAGTTCGGTGATGCAGTAGCAGTAGCATCTTCAGAGGACAAGACATTTTCTTATATTCCTGATTGTTCAGATCTTCCAATCAGAGAGGATGCTGATTATGTATACATCTGTGAGAACAATACAATCTATGGAACTAAGTTCAAGACTCTTCCAAATACAAAGGGCAAGCTTCTTGTATCTGATGTTTCATCATGTTTCTTATCTGAACCTGTAGATGTTTCCAAGTATGGAGTTATCTACGGCGGAGTTCAGAAGAATGTTGGACCTGCAGGTATGGTTATCTCAATTATCAGAGAAGATTTAATTACTGATGATGTTCTTCCGGGAACACCAACCATGCTTAAGTGGAAGACTCAGGCAGATGCCGATTCACTTTACAATACTCCACCATGCTGGACAATTTACATCTGTGGTCTTGTATTTAAGTGGCTCAAGAATATGGGCGGACTTGAGGCAATGAAGGCAAAGAATGAAGCTAAGGCTAAACTTCTTTATGATTTCCTTGATTCAAGCAATCTTTTCAAGGGTACTGTTGTTAAGGAAGACCGTTCACTTATGAATGTTCCGTTTATCACAGGTGATGCAGAGAAGGATGCTAAGTTCATCGCAGAAGCTAAGGCAGCAGG
>JAILPB010000101.1 GCA_024690485.1 Butyrivibrio sp.
TCGCCCACAGGATTTCTGTAATAATCCTCAATCTCAACCTTAACAATACCTTTATCCGAAAGGGCTTTAATAACCGCAGGTGTCACGTTGAGCTTCCCTGTTATGATCTCATAAGGGATTCTCTCTAACGGATCCTCAAGGAGCTTTTCCAATAGCCTTGCCCTTGCTACCTGGTGCTTTTTTATACAGTTAGCGTAAAAATCCCTTGCCTGCCTTTCATCTGTAAGAAGCCTTACATATCTATGCTTTAAGGCTGTTACTTTTTTCCTGACGGGAATAACTGTCCTTAGGCAATTGATCATGGTAGAACCGTATCTTCTGTGAATCCTGGCTGCAAGCTTTACCATAAGGGCATCAGGAGACATCTCTTGATCATTTAAAGAGATGATCTCCTTAATCTTAACAGGGTCGCACTGGGGTTCATTCATAAGTTCAACCACATAGCCAACTCTTTGCACATTCCCCTTTCCAAAGGGAATTTTGACGCAGCTTCCCACATCAATCTGTCCCCTTAGTTTTTCCGGAATTTTGTACTGAAAAGGCCTGTCCACCTTCTCATGAGATATGTCTATTATTATGTTTGCATAAGGGAAATCCTGTATTTCCCATTCGTTTGCGAACTCTATAGGCATCTTTATCACTTTTTCATTTCTTCAAGAATCTCTTTAATAAGTACTCTCTCATCCATAGGGTATTTTACGCCCTTGATTTCCTGATAATCTTCATGACCTTTTCCGGCAAGAACAATGATATCTCCCTGCTCGCCATGCTCGATGGCATATCTGATAGCTTCTTTTCTATCTTCGATCATGATATATTCGCCGTCTGTTTTCTTCATGCCGGTCTCAATATCTTTGAGGATATCCATAGGTTCCTCAAATCTAGGATTATCTGATGTAATTATAGTAAAATCAGCAAGCTTTCCGCTAACTTCACCCATCTCAAATCTTCTGAGCTTTGATCTGTTTCCGCCACATCCAAATACAGATACAAGTCTTGTGGGATGATAATCTCTAAGGGTGCTAAGAAGGCTCTTTAATGCCATTGCATTGTGCGCATAGTCAATCATAAGTGTAAACTCATCTGACACCTTAACCATCTCGATTCTGCCCTTAACATGTGCTTTCTTAAGTGCAGCAGTAATCTCATCTTCGCTGCAGCCAAGATGCTTAGCCACATCAATAGCACAGAGCGCATTGTAAACGCTGAATTTTCCGGGTGTGGGAACCTGTGCATGAAGCTCAACAATTCCTGTTGTATCGAACAATACTCCCAGTTCGCCGGGCTTGTGCATGTATGCAAGGTTTATAGCTCTAAGGTCAGCTCCTTCTGAGAATCCGTAGGTTGTAAGTTCGCAGGTATGGCCCTCAAGAACATCTTCCATTCTGGGATCGTCCATGTTGGCGATACCAAGCTTACACTGCTTGAACAAAAGTCCCTTGCAGTGCATGTAGTCTTCAAAGTCCTTGTGCTCGTTAGGTCCGATATGATCAGGCTCAATGTTGGTAAATACACCCATGTCATAGATAAAGCCCTGGCTTCTGTGAAGCATAAGCCCCTGAGATGAAACCTCCATAACTACACAGTCACAGCCTGCCTCCACCATTCTGCTCATGTATTCCTGAAGCTCATAGGACTCAGGAGTTGTATTCTCTGAATGAATGTGCTCATCACCGATGATTACTTCTATAGTTCCGATAAGACCACACTTATGTCCTGCGTTCTCAAGCATATTTCTTATAAGATATGTGGTTGTGGTCTTACCCTTTGTTCCTGTGATACCGATTGTTTTAAGCTTTTCTGCAGGATTTCCAAACCATGCTGCAGAGATGAATGCCATAGCATATCTGGTATTCTCAACTTTTATAACTATTGTATTGGAATCAGCAGGGATATCCACATCCTTCTGAACAACTATTGCAGCCGCGCCTTTTTCAGCAACTTCCGCTGCTACACTGTGTCCATCAAAGTTTGTTCCTTCTATGCAAAGGAAAATACATCCGGGAATAACCTTTCTGTTGTCATTAACTACAGCTGTAATCTCCACATCTGTAAGATCAGCTTCCTTGTCAGACCCTCCTAAATAGGCCTTATATTCGAGTTTCTTAAGAATTCCAGTAATTTTCATGTAGAAACCTCCTCCAAAAATTAATTTTCTATCGTTTTTCTTAAGGTTTTGAACAC
>JAILPB010000099.1 GCA_024690485.1 Butyrivibrio sp.
ACCTCGTGCAAAGGTTAACTGCTACGGCGCTAACGATGTACAGGAAGGTGTTGCTATCATGTGGAAGGAGAACGTTGACGTATCTATCACAGGTAACTCAACCAATCCTACAAGATTCCAGCATCCCGTTGCAGGTACATACAAGAAGGAGCGTACTGAGGCTGGTAAGAAGTACTTCTCAGTTGCTTCAGGTGGTGGTACAGGTCGTACACTTCACCCCGACAACATGGCAGCAGGTCCTGCTTCTTACGGTATGACAGATACTATGGGACGTATGCACTCTGATGCACAGTTCGCTGGTTCTTCATCAGTTCCTGCTCACGTTGAAATGATGGGTCTCATCGGTGCTGGTAACAACCCGATGGTTGGTATGACAGTTTCAACAGCAGTATCCATCGAGGAAGCTGCTAAAGCTGGTAAGTTCTGACCTCAATCACTTAGCGAGGTTCTGTCGAGCTTAGTGAGTGTGGTCGTTCGGGCGAGCGAAGCGAGAGCCGAACATCGATGAAACTTAGCGAGGTTCTGTCGAGCTTAGTGAGTGTGGTCGTTCGGGCGAGCACATAGTGCGAGAGCCGAACTTCCTTTTAAAAAATTAGCTTAGAAAACGCCATGGTCGTAAGGCCATGGCGTTTCTTAATGAAACATCTTAAATACGGAGTATAAAAACTCTATTAGTCAAGAAAAGTTCCCTATTTTCCTTTTATTTATCGTTGTTTATGGTAAGATGTATAGGGAGTATTTTACTTCTGTTCATATAGCTCTGCGCATTTACTGCGCTGAGCGTGAGAAAAAGTTTTGTGGTTTTTAAAACTAGGAGGAGAGGTATGAAGTTAAGCAAGAATGTATTAGCTGGATTAGTGATAGCAACAACGCTTTTTTCAGCTATTCCTTTTGTACCGGGGGAAACTGCTACTGCGGCGGTTAAGTATTCAGGTACATATACTAAAGAAATCTCAATCGAGAAAGTGATTCCCAAAGAAACAAAGAAGGATACAACAGATCCTACTGCTGTTAATCCCATAGATCCTACAGCTGCAAACAGTGCAGATACTGCGTCAACTGCTGAGGAAGAACAGGTTCAGTCTGAGGACGTAACAGCAATGCCCGGCATGACCTTTGTCATCGCTGCAAAGAGATATGGATCAAATATTAAGACAAATAAGAACAAGAACTACTTTAAGTACTCCACATCCAATAAGAGAATTGCCAAGGTAACTACAAAGGGTGTCGTAACAACCAAGAAAAAGGGTAAGTGCGATATCACAGTTACTAACAAGGCTGACGGAGTTAAGTTTGTTCTTCACCTTAATGTAGCCAAGAAGGTTAAGGTGTCCAAGGTAAAGCTCAATGTTAAGAAGAAGACCTACGATGAACTTGGGGATAAGTTCAAATTAACTGCAACCATAAGCCCTAAGAAGAACGCCAACGTTCCTGTTAAGTGGTATAGCTCAAACAACAGAGTAGCCAAGGTTGACAACAGAGGAAATGTTACTGTTAAGGGCTGGGGCGATTGCAGAATATACTGCGAGGCAGGTTCTAACTTTAAATCTGCAAACTGCAGAATCATTGCAACAGATCCCGACGCTCCGGATGATATTGATCCAGGTGAAGGCGGAAACAATACAGGTAAGGTAGTTGATATTTCACAGTTCAATACAGTTAATGACTGGAAGCAGCTCAGAGACAGCTGTGATGCTGTAATTATCCGTGTGGGTGGACGTTACTACGGCGGTGGCGGACTTTTTGAGGATACTAAGTTCAGAAGCAACGTATATAACTGCCAGCAGTACGGAATTCCCTACTCATTCTACTTCTACTCAAATGCAACAACTGCAGCTGAGGGTAGAGAGGAAGCAAACTTTATCGCAGCAAGAGTTGGCGGCTACAGCAGAGTACTTCCTGTATTTATGGATACAGAGCTGGCTCCCGGCGGACGCGGAAGAGCTGATGGATTATCAAAAGACCAGAGAACCGCTGCGATCAAGGGCGCTTGTCAACAGCTTCAGTCAAGCGGAATTGATGCGGGTGTATACGGCTCAACAAACTGGCTTAATGCAAAGCTCAACATGGGTGACCTTCCTTATGCTGTATGGGTAGCTCAGTATGCACCAACCTGTACCTACAGCGGAAGTAAGCTTCTTTGGCAGTTTACTTCAAGAGGCGAAGGATATGGTATAAACGCAGGATGCGACGTATCATACTGGTATAAATAATTCTTATTGAAAATATAAGCAATAACTATTGCCTCAGGCGGCCAGGCTGCTTGAGGCAAATATATGGAGACAGAAATGGCACAGGATTTATTAGGAAGCATGTATAACGACTTTTTTGGTCCGGGCTCAGGAGGAGACGGAAAGCCTCCGGTCTTTGATGATCCAAAGAAGCAGAAGGAAATAGAAGATCAGGTCGAGAAAGACTTTAAGAATGAAGGAAACAAAGGTGGCGATAAGCCGGAAGGCATCGGAGCAGGTTCCCAGACAGGAGCAGGCGCTACAATTTCAGGCGATGAAGATGCCATGAAAAAAGCTGATGATGCTTTAAGGGAAGCAAAAGCTCTCTTTGCCACAAGCGCCGGAGATAAGAAGGAAAAAGAGGACAATGACCAGGAAGAGAAAGAGCCTGAGCCGGAGACAGATCCTATGGAGGATTTGGAGAGCCTCATCGGACTTACATCCATAAAGCATGATGTTAAGGAACTTGCTGATTTTGTTAAGGTTCAGAAGATGCGTTCAGATGCAGGAATGAAAGCGGTTCCGGTATCCCTTCATCTTGTATTTACAGGAAATCCCGGAACAGGTAAGACCACGGTTGCCAGAATAATCTCCAGAATATACAAGCAGATCGGTGTTCTCTCCAAGGGACAGCTCGTGGAAGTGGACAGATCAGGACTTGTTGCAGGCTATGTTGGACAGACAGCACTTAAGACTCAGGCCAAGATAAAGGAAGCCCTTGGCGGCGTTCTTTTCATTGATGAAGCATACTCACTTGCCCAGGACAATGACAACTTCGGTCAGGAAGCTATTGATACTATTCTCAAGGCCATGGAGGATCACAGAGATGATCTGGTTGTAATCGTTGCTGGTTACACCAAGCCCATGGAGAAGTTCATTGAAAGTAACCCGGGACTAAAGTCCAGGTTCAACAAGTACATTGAATTCCCGGATTATTCAATCGACGAGCTGGAATCAATCTTTGATATAAGCTGCAATAAATACGAGTACATTCTCGAAGAGGATGTGAAAAAGCATATCAGAGAGATGATAAACCAGAGAAAGCTTGAGCGTATTGAGAACTTTGCTAACGCTAGAGAAGTCAGAAACCTCTTTGAGGAGATCGTTACAAATCAGGCAACAAGAATCGCCAAGATGGAAAATCCCACACCTGAGGATATCAAGGTGGTTAAGCTTGAGGACCTGATGGATAAAAAGCCTGAGGCTGATGAAGCCAAAAAGGATGATGCCGAAAAAGACAGTACTTCAGAAGAAACCACAAAGGAAGAAACTACAGCAGAGAACACTGAAGTAAAAGAAGAAGCAGAATCACAGGACGAATAATTAAGAATAAAAAATACCGCGGTTTCGTTTAGATGATAAAACGAAATCGCGGTTTTTTGATGCTTTCAGCCGGTCGGCTCAGGCAAACTTAAATACTTTTTTATTCAGGAACTTACCAACAGCTGTAATTGTAGGGCCAAGAAGGAATACCATAAGAATGGTGCAAAGCTCGATCTTTCCTCCAAGGACAAAGCCTATAACAACGGCTGCTCCGTCGAAGGCAATACGTATAAACTTAAAAGGAATCTTCTTGAAAACCCTGTCACTTAAGATGTTAGGGATCGCATCATAGGGAGCAACGCCCATATCCGCATTCATGTAAAATGATGCTGCGATCACAAAGCAAAGAAGGGCAACTACGAAAACAACAGCTCTGTAGGGCCACTCCTTGAAGACGAACTCGGGAATGGTTTTTCCCCATATCCATCTGCAAAAATCTGAGATGTATCCGATACAAACCATGTTGGCAATGGTTCCGGGACCAATCTGGTAACGGTCAAAAATGATAACCAGCACAAACAGAACTGAATTAAGAAGAACCTGCCAGGTTCCAAAGAGCATACCCAAACGACCAGAAATAGTAAGGTTCATAAAGGTGCAGGGGTCAGTTCCGAGGCTGACTTCGATCAAAAATGAAAGGAAGAATCCCATAAAGAAAACGCCAAGGCACATAATAGCGAATTTCTTTTTGAACTGGGGATCTTTGGTAAATCTTGTAATAAACTCCATAACTACCTCTTTAAAAATATATTTCTTACAGATCAGGCATTCTTGCCATATACTTCAATCTGGGTAAGAGCGGGGAAAGGACTTGGATCATCTGCCTTTATCAGTTCTCCCAGCTTAAGGAAGGTGATGCCCTTCTTCTCTATCTTGAAAATATGCGGATCATCCACATGCTTTTCCATTTCTACTGTTTCCCTTGAACCGTCTGAGAAAGTAAATGTTCCTCTGATCCAGTAATTGTCATGAGGAAAATCTGCTCTGGTGTAGAGCCTTATCTCATCTATGTCTACAGCTCTGCCAAAATCGATAGTGATCTCTGCGTCGTCCTGTCTGTTTATGCCCCAGGACTCATAGGGCCACTCGCCGTGACTTCTTGTGGCAACCACACCGTCTACTGCATTTCTTGCAGCAAAAACAGCCTCTCCTCTTGTCTCCACATTGGCCAAAGCATGGGGATAAACTGAGGATTCCTCGTGCTGATCAAAGGGATTGAGGGCAAGGTTTCTGTAGGAATCAACCTCATAAGATGCAGCCTTTCTGATAGAAACATAATGCCTGTTTCCTACGAAGGCTATGGGATTGTAACTGGTTTTTTTCTCATAAAAAGGGACAGTGTAGGTTACGGTTTCTGCCTTTACCAGAACAAAAGCCTCTCCAACGCAAGGATCCACATTCACAACGTAGTAGGAATCAGGTGTAAGACCTGAGAAAACAATGCTGTCGCCCTTTCTGTACTCACCATCCCAGGCAAGTCGCACATAATCATTACCTTCAGCAAAGGCTTTTTCTGATTTTGACCAGTCGTCAACAACTGCAATTTTCATACGTAACCTCCTTAAAATCCAACAAACGATATTATTTTGAAGTATTTTAGATAGAATGTAAAGTATTACTGTATAGAGTCTTAAAAAACAATTAAATACGATATTTAGTGCATCTATGAGGTGTTACTTCGTAGTATGATTACTATGTATTAATATTTGTTTTGGGAGAAATGAAAAAGGATGAATATTTATTTGTGCACAGGGGATGAAACCTTGCAGGATGCCCTTAAAAGGATCAACGAGAATGACAGCGAGGGCAGAGTTTTTGTTCTGGATGAGGAAAAAGATAGGTGCTATATTGGCGACGATGCTTTTAAGAATGCACCTGTTCTTGTGATGAAACAAAATCAGTATTATGCGTTAAGAGAAGCTTAGGACATATAGATCTGTATAACATTTGAGGGGACTTTAGATGAAGTCAAAGGCCAAAAAAAGGGAAATGATCATAAGGCACATCATTTTAATTCTGGCTATGCTCTGGTGTACAACCCTTACGATCAAGAACAATGGACATATCGACACGAATAAAGAGCTGAACACAATAGAATACGTGGCAGCTTATTTATTCAAGTTTTCTCCTATGCTCATTTTCGCTGCCCTTGAAGGCGTTGTTCCATGCATCTTTAGTTGCTTCATTTTATTTGCGGCAAAAACTGTTGTTTATAGGGAGCTGGCATTTACTTCCGCGATATATTTTGTTGGCGGCGCCATGGCTCATTTCTTTAGCATGTCAGGCATGTTTAATAAAAAGAGAAAAGCCCTGGCTGTAATGACGTTTTATATGTTCCTCTACGGAAGTGTCTGGGGTGGAATCCTTGGAATTCTGTCAGGACGAGGCTTTTATGAGTTTATGCCACACAGGACCATATTCTATTTCCTTAATGAGCTTCCTGAGGCATTTATAAGTGTTGCGGTTGTTTATATCATATTCGGAGTGGCACCAAATAAAGTTCGCGCACTTTTCTTTAGCGGCGTTTATTACAGATCTGATATTGATGAGATAACAAGGAAAGTTGCGGACGTTAGAAAATCAAAGATTGGAATGGCTCTGGCGCTGGTTATTTCCATACAGGCGATAGCCCTTGGTATTGCAGCGGCAATATATGCCAATACACTTATTCCTACTATGGATGCGCCCTATATCTACAGGCAGGAGTATGACACTGATGAAATGAGCGCAGAAATAGATTGGGAACATACCACCAATATTGTTTCTTTGGAGCATCAGTTCAGTATCATCGAGATCGAGAATGCTAGCAAAGAGGGCAGAAAACTTGGGCTTACTTTGAATAATGCTACTCTTATATTTGATACTAAGCTCATAATGCTGATACTTATCGTAATCATACCTATGAGTGTCATAGCAAACCAGTATGCCCAGTTCAGAATAGCCAGGCCCATAATGAGGCTCTCAGACAGCATACAATCCTTCTATGACCTTGGTGCGTCGGGACTCGATGAAAACCTTGAGAACTTAAAAAACCTGAATATAAATACTAACGATGAAATTGAATACATGTACAGCACCTTCCAGAAGACCGCTGAGACCATGGTCAGCTACATTAAGATGATCCAGGCCCAGCGAACTCTTGCGGATGAACTTAGAACCCAGCAGATGGCCAATGAAGCCAAGAACAATTTCCTGTCCAGTATGTCTCATGAAATCAGGACTCCTATAAATGCTATGCTTGGCTTTAATGAGATGATTCTCCGTGAGAGCAAGGATCCTGAAATAACCAAGTATGCTACAAATGTAAATGCTTCAGGAAAACTCCTTCTTGGACTAGTCAATGATGTACTTGACTTCTCCAGGATTGAAGCCGGTAAAACAGAGATAATCCCTGTTGAATATGACCTTAGTTCCATGATAAATGACCTTATAAATACTGCTCACATGAGGATGAAGGGCAAAAATCTGGAGCTTAAGACAGATATATCCACAGAGATTCCCTGCATACTTCTTGGAGATGAAATCAGAATAAAGCAGTGCGCAATAAACCTTATTACCAATGCCATCAAGTACACTAATGAGGGAAGCGTCACCATATCTATCGATCACAAGAAGCTGGATGAAGAAAACATATCCATGCGCATAAGAGTTAAGGACACCGGTATCGGCATAAGAAAAGAGGATATGGAAAAACTCTTTGCTCCCTTTGAAAGAATCGAGGAGAGCAGAAACAGAACCATCGAGGGTACCGGCCTTGGAATGAATATTGTAAAGCAGCTCCTTAATCTTATGGATTCAAAGCTTCTTGTCAGCAGTGAGTACGGAAAGGGAAGTGAATTCTCCTTTAGCATTAAGCAGAAGGTAGTTAACTGGAATCCTATTGGTGACTTTGCTGCAACCTATGAAGAGACACTTCTTGGACAAGATACTTACCATGAGAGCTTCCACGCACCTGAAGCAAGGATTCTTGTGGTGGATGATACACTTGCCAATCTAACAGTAATACAGGGACTTTTGAAGCAGACACAGGTCCAGGTAGATGTGGCTGAGAGCGGATTTGAGGCACTTAACCTCGTCTGCGAGAACAAGTATGACATCATTTTCCTTGATCACAGAATGCCCAAGATGGACGGCATAGAGACCCTCAGGGCAATGAAGGATCTTGATGAAAACCTTAATAAAAACGTACCGGTCTTTGCCCTTACTGCAAATGTAATTAGCGGAGCAAGGGAGATGTACTTAAAGGAAGGATTTTCAGGTTATCTTCCAAAACCTGTGGATTCAGCAAAGCTGGAGGATGCAATACTTAAGAGTCTTCCTGATTACAAGGTAATAAGACCTGAGGATAAGGATTTTGTTCCGGTAATTGAAGCAGAGGAAATATCTGCAAAGGATCTTAACGCCATAAGTATCATGTCTAATATTGAGGGTATAGATTTTGAAGCAGGTATTAAGAACTGTGGAGGACCAATTGCCTTTATGGACGTAGCCAAGGATTTTGCATATGCTATAGAAGCCAAGGCAAAATCCATCGAGGATGCATGGCAGTTTAGAGATTTTGAGAACTACACCACCTATGTACACGGACTTAAGAGCTCGGCAAGAGTCCTTGGTGCAATGGAGCTTTCAAACCTTGCGGCTTACCTTGAGCAGTGCGGAAACAGCAAAGATGCCCATGAGATAGAACGCAGAACTCCGGAACTTTTATCCATGTACAGGGCATATTCAGATTACCTCAGTCCTCTTATTGACAAAGACCTTACTGAGGAAGAGGATATGAGCAAACCGCTCATCGAACCGGAGGAACTTAAGGGCGCTTTAAAGAGTCTTAGAGAGTTTGTTGAAGGGTCTTACTTTGACAGCGCCGACGATGTGGTCAATATGATGGATGACTATCGGATGCCGGATGATTTTAAGGATACCTATAAAGAAATAAAAAGATTGTTATCGGCAGTTGACAGAGACGGGTTGTTAAAGATATTGTAAATCTATGTGCGAAGAGAGGGGAACCACATGCAGAGAAAAGTATTGCTTATCGGAGCTACAAAGAGCTTTATGATCAATGCTATCGCAGTTGGATTGGAGAAAGGTAAGTACGATGTGATCCGTTGCGATTTATCCAAGGAAGCTATTATGGCCATCGAGGATAAACCCGAGCTGTATGTTCTTTATCTTGGAGATTTAAATGAGGAAAGTGTAAAACATCTCAAATATCTGGATGAAGCCATAGATTCCGAGCATTTTTATCTGTATGAAGTAGGAAATACCGAGGAGCTGGACTATGCTTCCAATTTCCTGTCTCCCATAAAGGTAACCGAGACTTACCTAAGGCCGCTGGATGTGACAGAGCTTGTAGAGGCTCTTGACCTGGCTGTTGCAAGCGGTAATATGGATGAGGAGCAGAAAAAGAAGATCCTGGTTGTGGACGATGACGGAACCATGCTCAGGATGATCAAAACCTGGCTTTCTGTAAGATACAGGGTTTATATGGCAAGCTCCGGTAAGATAGCTTTGAATTTCCTTGCCGGAAATGATGTGGATCTGGTTCTTTTGGACTACATGATGCCTCAGATGGACGGGCCGGAGGTACTTAAAAATATAAGAGCGGATGAAAAAACCGCGAATCTGCCGGTAATGTTTTTGACGTCCAAGAGCGATAAAGAAAGTGTTATAAATGTTGCTTCCTTGAAGCCTGAAAAGTATCTGCTTAAGACCATGCCAAAGGCGAAGCTTGTTTCGGCGATAGATACATTTTTCTATGGCTATCAGGATTCATAGTAAATAAATACAGGGAGGATGAAAAGTTACATGATTCAGAGACTGGTAGAGGGGATAAAAAAGACAGAAGCACCTATCGTGGTAGGGCTTGATCCTAAGACAGATTTTATCCCGAAGAGAATCCTAGACAATAATCTTGCAAAGTATGGGGAGAGCGCAGAGGCAGTTGCAGAGAGCTTCTTTGAGTTCAACAAGGAAATAGTTGATAACATATATGACCTTGTGCCCGCTGTAAAGCCTCAGGTTGCAATGTACGAGCAGTACGGTATTCCCGGACTTATTGCTTACAAGAAGACAATCGATTATTGCAGAGAAAAGGGACTTCTTGTAATCGCAGATGTAAAAAGAGGTGACATAGGTTCAACATCAGAATCCTATGCTCTTGCTCATCTTGGAGCATCTAAGGTTGGTAATACTCTTGTAAAGGGCTTTGATGCTGATTTTGCAACAGTTAATCCCTATCTTGGATCAGACGGAGTAAAGCCCTTTGTTTCAGTTTGTAACGAGTTTGATAAGGGTATATTTGTCCTTGTAAAAACATCTAATCCCAGCAGCGGAGAGCTTCAGGATAAGATAACTGACGAGAAGCCCTTATATGAGCTGGTGGGAAGCCTGGTTGAGAAATGGGGCGCAGAGTCAATGGACGGCGCTTACAGTAATATCGGTGCCGTAGTTGGTGCTACATATCCTGAGATGGGCAAGGTACTCCGCGATATCATGCCCCACGCATTTATCCTTGTTCCGGGATACGGCGCTCAGGGCGGCAAGGGAGCAGACCTTGTTAACTTCTTTGACAAGGACGGTCTTGGTGCTATTGTAAATTCATCAAGAGGAATTATTGCCGCATGGAAGAATGAAAAATACGCAGATCCTTCCAGGGAACTTTTGGGAGAAGCTGCGAGAAAAGCAGTTCTTGATATGAAGGAAGACATCAAGGGTGCACTTTTAAACAGATAAACATAATACTATTACAGGAGATGACCGGAAATGGAAAGGTATAAGGAAGATTTTATTGACTTTATGGTGGACAGCAACGTCCTTAAATTTGGCGAGTTTACATTAAAGAGCGGAAGAAAATCTCCGTTTTTTATGAACGCAGGAGCATATGTAACGGGCTCTCAGCTTAAAAAACTTGGTGAGTACTATGCAAGAGCTATTCATGATACATTCGGACTTGAGTTTGATGTGTTATTCGGACCTGCGTATAAGGGTATTCCCCTTACAGTTATCACAGCAATAGCAATCAGCGAGCTCTATGGCAGAGAGGTTCGTTATTGTTCCAACCGTAAGGAAATAAAGGACCACGGCGATAAGGGCATCCTTCTTGGATCAAAGCTCAGAGATGGGGACAGAGTAATGATCATCGAGGATGTTACAACCTCAGGAAAATCCATTGAGGAGACAGTGCCGATCATCAGAGAACAGGCTGATGTTGATATTGT
Source organism: Butyrivibrio sp. (assembly GCA_024690485.1). GTDB lineage: Bacteria > Bacillota > Clostridia > Lachnospirales > Lachnospiraceae > Butyrivibrio. The sequence goes on from JAILPB010000099.1 coordinate 10,775, forward strand.
CGGACTTATGGTATCCCTTAACCGTCAGGAAAAGGGACAGGATTCTGATGCCAGCGCTCTTGATGAGATCAGGGATCGCTACGGATTTGAAGCAAAAGCTATTGTAACCATGCAGGAAGTTGTTGAACACCTGTATAACGTGCCTGTTGATGGAGAAGTTATCCTCGGAAAAGACATCAAGAAGGCTATTGATGAGTATTATAAGGAGTATGGCGCAGCAGGAGTTGCGAAGAACTAAGATAGGTCTATGGAGGAGCAGAGAAAAAAGCGCAAATTTAAAATAAAGCTATTTAAGCGTAGGAGGGAGCGCTATGTTTTTACTGATAAGAAGCATCCGGAAAAGGGCATAATGTCCTTTGTCCTCGGTGTTATATCAGTATGTACCATAGCTCTGGCTGTTTATTTTTCCTATAGGAACGGAGGGCAGGCTCTCGCCCGCTACGCTATGGCGGTGCTGTTTTGCTTGTTCTATTCACTTGCCGGACTGATACTTGGAATAATATCCAGATTCGAGAGAGATATTTTCAAGCTCTTCCCGAATCTGGGAATAGCATTAAATGCACTGTCACTGATAGCGATAGGGATATTGTTGTATCTGGCTTTTTAGTGAGGTGCTGATATGGAACGAGGCAAGCGTGACGAAGAATTACGTAGAAGTATTCAGGTTGTAATACTTATGTGTTACACCTTGTATTCAGTTGGGCTTGCCATTGGAGCCATATATAAAGGCTGGGAATTGTGGGTTGTTCCGATTCTGCTAGTAGGAGTCGGAGTAAGCTGGAGTGTCTATGTAAATCAGAAATTTGATGCCAAATTTTCTGTTTATTTCTATGCGGGTTTCATTACCCTTACCAATTTCTACTATGGAATTCACGTGGAAGCTTTCTACAGCGTTTCACTTGTTATAGTCCTTGCACTTCTTTTGTTCTGTCTTACGGAAGAAAAGGAAGTCTTAAGGATAATCGTTCTGACCTTTTTCCTTTTGATTGTTTATCATATCGTAATGATAGTTTTTAACTATGAAAATGCAGAAGACTTTTCGGTTGGTCACAGTGCTTTGCATGTCATGGTAGTTCTTGTGGCTTACAAGGTTGCAGGATACGTCTGTGAACTCTTATCAGAAGGTAGAAAAACAGCGGAAGGATTAGAGCACGCCCTGCAGATAATGAGAGAAAAATCCGAGGACTTCATGGCCAACGTATCCCATGAACTCAGAACTCCCATTAACGTTGTAACAGGCCTTTCATCACTTCTGTTAAAGGATGAAAAAAGCGATCAGAAAAAAGCAGATCTGACGGCTATTCAGGGTGCGGGTAGGAGACTCTTTGGAAGAATTGAAGATATTCTTGATTATACCGAGGTTGATACTGACAGCCTTGTTTTATCTGAGGATGACTATCGTATATCCTCCATCATCAATGACATTGTAACTGAATACAGAATGGAAATTCGTCCAAATGACCCTGAGTTTATAGTGGATATGGGCGTAACCCTTCCTGCAAGAATGCTTGGCGATGCAGCCAGAATAAAGAGAATCATAAGACATCTCGTGGTTAATGCAAGGAAATTTACAAGTTCTAACGGATGTATATATATGAGCGTTTTTGCAAGGCGCAAGGAGTACGGAACAAACCTGTGTATAGAAGTGTCAGACACAGGTATAGGAATGTCCACTGAAGAACTTGATAAGGTCATAAAGGGAATATATCAGTCTGATTCCGGAAGAAGCAGAAAGGCTGACGGAATAGGTCTTGGACTATATATTGTCTTTGGATTTGTTCGCAAGATGGGCGGATTTGTGCACATAGAAAGTGAGAAAAACAAAGGTACAAAGGTTTCCGTCAGCATACCTCAAAAGGTTATAGATGATAAGCCGAGTGTTGTTCTTGATAATCCTGAAAAGCTTGAACTTGTATGCTTTTTAAAGCCGGATAAATACAAGTCACCTGCAGTCAGAGAGTATTACAACACAATGATCATAGAGATGTTAAGAGGACTAAATGTTCCTATTCACAAGGTCACTGATTTTGAAGAACTGCGCACCATTTGCCAGGGTACACAGATAACTCATGTATTTATTGCAGAGGAGGAGTATAAGGCTGACGCAAATTATTACGAGACATTAAAAAATGATATTTCGGTAGTGGCAGCAGTTTCTCCGGGATTTAGGATACCCAAAAATTCCAAGGTTACTTTCGTAAGAAAGCCTGTATTTAGCCACTCTCTTGTAAATGCTGTAAACAGAAAGATGTCTGTCTGGGAGTTCGATCCTGAGACCAGTGGAAAGAAGCTTGCCTTTAACGGTGTAAAGGCTCTTGTTGTTGATGATGAAGAGATGAACCTTATTGTTGCGAAGGGTGTCCTTGCCGGCTACGGAATGGACGTATCTGTTGTCCTTAGCGGTCTTGAAGCTGTCAAGATGTGCGAGAAGCAGCGCTTTGACGTTGTCTTCATGGATCACATGATGCCTGAAATGGACGGTGTCGAAGCCATGAAGCTAATAAGAAGAAATAATGGTAATGATGATCACACAGCTATCATAGCCTTCACCGCAAATGCAGTCAGCGGCGTAAGAGAAATGTTTATTAAGGAAGGTTTTGATGAGTTCATAGCAAAGCCTATAGAAGTATCGGAGCTTGAGAGAATCCTTAAAAAACTCCTTCCCTCCACCATGTGGCAGTATGTGGAAGCAGAAGATAAGGACGAAGATGACTATGGTTCTTCCGATGAATATGACGAGGATGAGCTCACTTCGAAATTTGAACTCCTCAACGCCCAGGAAGGCAGAAAGCTTTGCAGAGGAAGTGGAGCAATGTATGAGGAAATGCTTATGGAGTTTGTGAGGGCATCTGATGATATTATGGACGAACTTCAGGAATATTATGAGAACAAAGACTGGAAGAACTATCGAATAAAGATAAACGGACTTAAGTGCTCAGCTAAGATAATCGGCGCAGATGAGCTTTCAAAAGAAGCACAGGAAATCGAGAGAGCTGCCGTTGGAAGCTGGGAAGCTTATATTGTTGCCAATCATGGAGATCTGTACAGAAAAGTTGATGACATTAAAGATGAGATAGAAAGAGTTTTGGGAGGTAATGCCTCATGATTATAGAAAAAATTCTTTCCAGGGTAGATGATCACTCAAGAAGCATGCAGGAGAGACTGTTTTCGTTCTTTCCTCACATAGGACTTTGTACACTGCTTGTGGTAATCATAGTGGCTATCATAGTTAAGGACGACATCCTTAACATTATAGCCATGTCAGTATGCTTTGTTGTTTTTCTGACGATAACACTGGTATCCTCCAAAGCCAGGAAGATAAGGGTGGGCACCACGCTTATAGCTCTGTTGCTGGTTCTGGTGCTTCTTCCCTTTGCGTTCATTTTTGGCGGAAGTATCTATGGCGGATCTCCTGCATGGTATGTTTTTGGATTTGCTTATATAGGAATTACTGTCGAGGGAAAAAGGAAATATGTGCTTATGGCATTAGCTGTTGCATCTGCAGCGGTGGCATATTATATAGCTTACACATATCCTGAGCTTGTGGCACATCACTCAGAAAAAGCTGCATACTTCGACTCTTTTTCAAGCATCATCCTGGTAAGTATTCTTATAGTTGCCATGGTTTTGTTTGAAAATAAGATTTACATACATGAGAATAGCCTTATCGAAAAGCAGAGGAAAGAAATCGAGGATCTGAGCGAAGTAAGAAACAAGTTCTTCTCGAATATGAGCCATGAGATAAGAACCCCTATAGATTCTATTATCGGTTTTAACGAGCTGACTTTAAGAGAAGATATTTCCGAAGAAGTCCTTGAGAATTCTCAGAATATCAGAAGTGCCAGCAAACTTTTACTATCCCTTATAAATGATGTTCTTGACTTATCAAAGCTTGAGGCAGGAATGATGGAAATCGTTCCTGTGGACTACGATTCAGTAGGACTTTTGTCAGAGACCATCAATCTTGTGTGGGAAAATGCCACGAGAAAAGGACTTGCCTTCTACGTTGAGGTTGATCCTGATATTCCCACAAGACTTCTTGGGGATGATACCAGAATAGAGCAGATTCTTATCAATATTTTGGAGAATGCCATAAAGTACACAAATGAAGGAAGTGTCAGCTTATCTGTGACCTGTAACCGTGTAGCAGACAGACAGGCTGAGATGATCTATACGGTGGAAGATACAGGTATTGGTATTAAGAGAGATAATCTTCCTTTCATTTTTGATGAATATAAGCGGATAGATATGGCAAACAGCAAAGAAATAATCGGAACCGGACTTGGACTTACCATCGCCAAACAGCTGGTTGATCAGATGAACGGTGAGATACTGGTTAATAGCGTTTATACTAAGGGATCAACCTTTGTTGTTAAGATTCCGCAGGAGATCATGGTTGAGAAGCCTGTAGGTAATCTTAGTCTTGATGAAATAAGGAAGCGGGAGGAAAAACAGTTTTATCGCCAGAGCTTTGAGGCACCTTCTGCAAGGCTTCTTATAGTTGACGACAACCAGATGAACAGAGTGGTTACCGCTAAGCTTCTTAGGGACACCAAGATGATAATCGATACGGAGAGCAGTGGACCTCTGTGCCTTGAGAGATGCGCGAATACCCACTATGATGCTATTTTCCTTGATCAGGAAATGCCTGAAATGGATGGAATAGAGTGTCTTAGACTTATAAGATCCCAGATTGGTGGTATGTGCAGAGAGACTCCTGTAGTAGTTATGACTGCCCATTCTTCTGCTGAGGATCAGGCAAAATTCAGGATGGCAGGTTTTGACGGATACCTGCTTAAACCTCTTAACGGCGAGATGCTGGAAAATACGCTTCTTCGAATTTTGCCCGCTGAACTTGTCCACAGGACAAGCCCCACATATATCGATCCCAGTGAACAAAGGCGAGGCAGAAAGGATAAGGTACCGATACTTATTACTTCAGAGAGTGTATGCGACCTTCCAAAGGAAGTTTTGGATAAGATACGTATACCACTCATTCACTATTATATTAAGAATAAAAACGGCGTGTTCCTTGATGGAATAGAGGCAGAGACTGACGGAGTATTGGAGTACATGGAAGAAGGAGATGGAATGGACCTTAGGGTTGAAACGCCTACTCCTGATGATTATGAAGACTTCTTTGCCATGCATCTGTCAGATGCCACAAATATTATCCACATCGCCATGTCCTCTAAAGCTGGAGATGCCTACAAAAATGCGGTTATAGGAGCATCTGCCTTCGATAACGTTACGGTAATAGATTCAGAGCATGTATCAAGCGGAATAGGACTTCTTGTAATGGAAGCCGAGCAGATAGCTGAATCCGGAAAGGATCTTGAGAGCTGCATTAAAGCAATAAATAAGGCCAAGAAGAAAATTCATACAAGCTTCCTTATAAATGACACCAATTATCTGGTAAGACTTGGAAGAGTAAGCCCGAAATTCCGAGGAATCAGCCGGATATTTATGATAAGACCTTCGATTATCTTCAAGGAGGGTGTCGGCCGACTGGATAAGATTTTGTATGGACCAACTGATGGAACAAGGGTAAGGTATATCCAGATGCAGCTTGATAAGGGCCAGAACATTGATAAGAGCGTCTTGTTTATCACTCACTCCAGCCTGTCTCCGTATGAACTTGATGATGTAAGGAGATATGTGGGCAATAACATGCTCTTTGATAAGATATATATTCAGAAAGAATCAGCAGCCATGGCTGCAATCCATGGAAAAGGAGCCTTTGGACTTTTATATAAGATAAAAGAAGAGTGATAAAAACGGTGTTTTGCCGCCTCCTATAAAAAGGGAGGCGGTTTTGTATCGTATCTTTAGTGACCTTTTACAAAAGTTCTCAAAGACAGTAAAAAGGCTTGAAAGCCTATCTAAAACGCGATATTCTTTTAGGGTTGGAAGCATTATTACGTTAGATAACACTGTTTGAAAAACACTATATATTGTGGTATAAAGGAGGCAGAATGGCACAGGTTGGAATAGTTATGGGGTCTGATTCAGACATGCCGGTTATGGCAAAGGCAGCAGGAATTCTGGATGAACTGGGAATATCTTATGATATGAACATTATTTCCGCCCACAGAGAGCCCGATGAATTCTTTGAGTATGCTAAATCAGCAGAGGAGAAGGGCTACAAGGTAATTATCGCAGGAGCAGGAATGGCAGCTCATCTTCCGGGAATGTGCGCAGCAATTTTCCCTATGCCGGTCATTGGAATACCGATGCATACTACTTCACTTGGAGGCAGAGATTCACTTTATAGTATTGTACAGATGCCTACAGGAATCCCGGTAGCCACAGTCGCAATTAATGGCGGAGCAAACGCCGGCTTACTTGCAGCAAAGATTCTTGCTACAAGCGATGCTGAGCTTCTTAATAGATTGAAGGATTATTCAAAAGGTCTTAAAGATGCAGTTGTCAAAAAAGACGCTCATCTTCAGGAAGTAGGTTACAAAAACTATTGATTCAAAAAGTGGAGGAACACATGGCTGAACTGAACTACAAAAATGCGGGGGTTGATATCGAGGCAGGTTACAAGTCTGTTGAGATGATCAAAGGTTACGTTAAGGAGACAATGCGTCCGGAGGTACTTGGAGGTCTTGGAGGATTTTCAGGAGCTTTTTCATTGTCTAAGATTAAGGAAATGAAGGATCCGGTTCTTCTGTCTGGAACTGATGGAGTAGGAACTAAGATCAAGATCGCATTTTTGCTTGATAAGCACGATACGATCGGTATTGATTGCGTTGCCATGTGTGTTAATGACGTAATATGTGCAGGTGGTGAGCCGTTATTCTTCCTTGACTACATCGCTTGCGGTAAGAATTATCCTGAGAAGATCGCTGCAATCGTTAAGGGTGTTGCAGAGGGCTGTAAGCAGTCTGAGTGTGCACTTGTCGGCGGTGAGACAGCAGAGCATCCTGATCTTATGCCTGAGAATGAGTACGATCTTGCAGGATTTGCAGTAGGTGTTGTCGATAAGGAAGACATGATCGACGGAAGCACCATAAAGCCCGGCGATACACTTATCGGTGTTGCCAGCAGCGGCGTACACAGCAATGGTTTTTCACTTGTAAGAAAAGTATTTGATATGACCAGGGAAAGCCTTGAGACCTATTATGACGAGCTTGGAACAACTCTTGGTGAGGCTCTTCTTGCTCCCACAAGAATCTACGTTAAGATGCTTAAGCAGATCAAAAAGGATGGAGTAACAGTTAAGGGATGCAGCCATATTACAGGTGGCGGTTTCTATGAGAACATTCCGAGAATGCTCCCTGAGGGTGTTAAGGCTGTTGTTAAGAAGGACAGCTATGAGCTTCCTGCTCTTTTCAAGCTTATGCAGAAGAAGGGCAACCTTGATGAGCACATGATGTACAACACTTACAACATGGGTGTTGGTATGGTTCTTGCAGTAAACAGTGAAGATGTGGATAAGACTCTCAAAGCTATTGAGGCTTCCGGAGAAAAGGGATTTGTACTTGGAACTGTAGAAGCTGGTGATAAGGGAGTTGAAATATGCTAAATATAGCAGTTCTTGTGTCCGGAGGCGGAACAAACCTCCAGGCTATTATAGATGCCATCGATAATGGCAAGATCTCTGATACAAAGATATGCATGGTTTTTTCAAACAACAGAAATGCCTATGCTTTGGAGAGAGCTAAAAAGCATGGAATAAAAACAGAGGTTCTTGTTCCTGCTGAATTCGAGAACAGATCAGCATTTAATGATGCTTTCTATGAGCTTTTGGTTTCTGAAAATCCTGATCTCATAGTACTTGCAGGTTGTCTTGTGGTTATTCCGGAGAAGATTGTTAAGGCGTTTAGCGGAAGGATCATCAACATCCATCCTTCACTTATTCCGTCATTCTGCGGAACAGGCTATTATGGCCTTAAAGTACATGAGAAGGCTCTTGAGAGAGGCGTTAAAGTCTCAGGAGCCACTGTTCATTTTGTGGATGAGGGTACCGATACAGGACCGATCATCCTTCAGAAGCCTGTTATGATAAGAGATGATGATACAGCAAAAACTCTTCAGCAGAGAATAATGGAGCAGGCTGAGTGGAAGATTTTACCTATGGCCATAGATCTCATCGCTAAGGGAAAAGTAAGAGTTGAGAATGGTCATGCGATAATAGACGGATACGATCCGGATGTTTTGTTAGGTTAAAGGAGATTAGGTATGAACGTACTGGTTGTTGGCGGCGGCGGAAGAGAACATGCAATCTGTGAAGCTGTATCAAGAAGTTCCAAGCTTGATAAGCTCTATTGTGCTCCCGGAAATGCAGGCATAGCAGAACTTGCTGAGTGTGTGCAGATCACGCCCATGGAATTTGACAAACTTGTAGGGTTTGCCAAGGATATGCACATTGACCTTACCATCGTTGGTATGGATGATCCGCTTGTTGGTGGAATCGTTGATGCATTTGAGGCAGAGGGCCTTAGGGTTTTCGGACCCAGGAAGGCAGCAGCTATCCTTGAGGGAAGCAAGGCTTTTTCTAAGGATCTTATGAAAAAGTACGGAATCCCCACAGCTGCATATGAGAATTTTGACAATGCCGAGGATGCTCTTAAATATCTTGAAACAGCAAAATTCCCTATTGTTTTAAAGGCTGACGGACTGGCACTTGGAAAAGGCGTTCTCATCTGCCAGACAAAAGAAGAGGCTATCGAAGGCGTCCACAGCATCATGGAGGACAAGAAGTTCGGCGATGCCGGAAACAGAATGGTCATCGAGGAATTCATGACAGGACGCGAAGTTTCAGTTTTATCTTTCGTTGATGGCAAGACAATCAAGCTTATGAGCTCTGCTCAGGACCACAAGAGAGCAGGAGACGGAGATACAGGTCTTAACACAGGAGGAATGGGTAACTTTTCACCAAGTCCTTTCTATACTGAAGAAGTAGATAAGTTCTGCTGGGATCACATCTATCAGAAGACCGTTGATGCCATGAGAGAGGAAGGCAGAGAGTTTAAGGGAGTTATCTTCTTTGGACTTATGCTTACAGAGGACGGCCCCAAGGTCCTTGAGTATAACGCACGTTTTGGTGATCCCGAAGCTCAGGTTGTGCTTCCAAGGCTCAAGACAGATATGATCGATGTCTGCGAGGCTGTTATTGACGGCAAGCTCGATCAGATCGATCTTGAATTCGAGGATAAGGCAGCGGTTTGCGTAGTTCTTGCTTCTGAAGGATATCCCGTAAGTTATGAAAAGGGCAAGGAAATCACAGGCCTTGAGAACTTTAAGAATAAAGATGGATATTATTGCTTCCATGCTGGTTCAAAGTTCGATGAAAATGGTAAAATAGTTACAAATGGCGGAAGAGTTTTGGGAATCACCGCAAAAGGTGATACACTCAAAGAGGCCAGAAAGAAAGCCTATGAGGCAACAGAATGGGTATCATTCGACAATAAGTATATGCGTCATGATATCGGAAAAGCCATTGACGAGGCTTAAGTAGTAAGGAGGAAGGTATGAATAAAAAATATGGAAAGATTATGGCTACTGCTGCGTCAGTACTTTGCGCATCAGTAATCATGTTGGGGAATCCTATTAGTGTTCTTGCCGCAACTGGAACAGTAACATCATCAAATGTAAAGGTAAGATCTGAGGCCAGCACAACTGCTCAGCAGGTATCAAGCCTTGATTCAGGAGATAAGGTAGATATCATTGATGAAGCTACTGATTCCCAGGGATATGTTTGGTACAGGATTTATGTAAATGACCATGAGTTTGGTTATGTAAGAAGCGATCTCGTTTCTAAGTCAGGAAGCACATCAACAAGTACTTCAACAAAAACTGAGGCAGCTTCACTTCCTGAGACACAGGTTACAGCTGTGGAGAGTCAGGCAGCTACAATCACTGTCGCAAGCGCAAATGTCAGATCAGGTGCAGGCACAGCCTACAGCACAGTAGGAACAGTTGCAAACGGTGACGGTGTAACCATTACAGGTGAGGCAACAGGTACAGACAACAAGAAATGGTATCAGATAAGCTTTGGTTCAAACGGAAGAACAGGTTTCGTAAGATCAGATCTTCTTCAGATCGGTGCACCGGCACCTGCTGAGAGCACAGATGCTCCTGCAGAAGTAACAGAAAACCCTGAGGGCGAGCAGCCGGCAGAAGAGGGCGCAGCTCCCGAGGAAGGCGCAGAAGGCGCTGAAGGAGAGGTTGCAGAAGCTCCCGCTGAGGAAGCAGCAGCACCTGCAGTTGTTGGTAACGGCGAGTTTTCACTTGATTATAAGGATGACGGTACAGGAACAGAGACCTGGTACCTCTATGATAATGTTCAGAGCACACAGGTTAAGCTAAATGACCTTTTGAATTATGCAACATTAGGCCAGAAGACAGCAGGTCTTGAGGAGCAGGTTAAGAAGCTTAAGATCACACTTATCGTTCTTGCTCTTATCATAGCAGCATTAGTATTTGCAGTACTTATTCTCATCTACAAGCTTCGTGATTATGCTTATTACGAGGATGAAGAAGAGGAAGAGGCTCCTGCAAGAAGAAAAGACAGCTATGATGATCTTCCAAGCAAGAAGGGCTATAAGAAGAGCTCAGAGAAGTCTGACAAAAACGGTTCCTACAAGAGCCTTGGAAGAACTGTTGCAGACAGCAAGGAGAGAACGGAGACAGTCACTCCTTCAAGAGATAGAAAGGCAGCTCCCATGGGAACAGCAAAGTCTCTTATGCCTGAGAGAAAGTCTTCTTACAACAGATCAAGCGACGCAGTTGACAGAGTTTCAGTAAAGGCTGACAGAGCAGAGGCTCCCAAGCCTTCATCTCAGCCAAGAAAGAGCAGAAACTTCCTTCTTGAAGATGACGATTTCGAATTCGAGTTCCTTGATCTTGATGATGAGAAGTAATTAAAAATGAAATTGATGGCCGGATTGTTCAATAAGAGCAGTCCGGCTTTTTATATCATAGAAAATTGCTTTCCTATGCCTTTCCTAAGGTTGACATATGTCACCCCTCTGTTATACTTGATATAACACAGAATATGCGGGTTTTATGCGAAATACTCTCATATCCGTGGAAACCGGAGGAAAGGAGACGTCTATGTTTATAGAGATTGATTTTAACAGTGACGAAGCTATATACGTTCAGCTCTGTAATCAGATAATTATGGGTATTGCCACGTCTCAGTTCCGTGAAGGTGAGCAGCTTCCAAGCGTCAGGCAGCTGGCGGATGCCATTGGCATCAACATGCACACAGTTAACAAGGCTTATTCCATTTTGCAGCAGGAGGGCTTTGTTAAGATTGACAGACGAAGGGGAGCTATTATCGCTATTGATCTGAATAAGCTTGCAGCTTTGCAGGAGGCTCATGATATGCTGAGCGTGGTTCTGGCAAGGGCCATGTGTAAGGGAGTTAGCAGGACTGAGATACATGAGCTTATTGATGAGATTTATGGTGAATATGAAGCGTAAAGGAGGGATCTTGCTTTGAATAAAAAGTTTACGGATAAAGCTGAAGAAGCGCTTAAAAATGCCAAGAAGACAGCCAGAACTCTTAAACTTAACTATGTAGGAACAGAGCATCTTCTCATGGGACTTATAAAAACTGAGGGATGCGTTGCTTCAAGAATTCTGATAGATAATGGAATAAATGAAGACAAGATGATGGATATCATCAGAGACCTTATTGTCACAGGAGGGAACCTTACTGTGCTTGATAAGGAGGGATTTTCACCAAGGGCTGAGAATGTTCTTGAAGAAGCCCACAGACAGGCTGACAGATTTCATGCTGAAAAGACTGGAACAGAGCATATCCTGCTTGCTCTTATTAAGGAAGGCGAGAATGTAGCAGTAAGACTTATCGGAACCATGAATGTTTCCATTCAGAAGGTCTATGCTGAGACTCTTGCAGCCATGGGCGAGGATGCAAACCTTGTAAAAGAAGACCTTGGCAGAAAGAACAACAATAAGAAAAAGGCATCAATGCTTGATCAGTACAGCAGAGACCTTACAGCTCTTGCTGCAGGTGGAAAGCTTGATCCTATTATCGGAAGAGAGAATGAGATACAGAGAGTGATCCAGATCCTCAGCCGCAGAACCAAGAATAACCCCTGCCTCATTGGTGAGCCGGGTGTAGGTAAGACTGCGGTAGTAGAGGGACTTGCCCAGAGAATTGTATCAGGGGACGTACCTTTTACAGTACAAAATAAGAGACTTCTCACACTTGACCTGTCCGGAATGATCGCAGGCTCCAAGTACAGAGGCGAATTTGAGGAGAGAATAAAGAAGATCATCAGAGAAGTTATCGATGATGGAAATATCATTCTCTTTGTAGATGAGATGCACACCCTTATCGGTGCAGGCGGAGCAGAAGGAGCAATCGATGCTTCCAATATCTTAAAGCCTTCACTTGCAAGAGGTGAGATTCAGATGATCGGTGCCACAACCATCACTGAGTACAGAAAATATGTTGAAAAGGATGCTGCACTTGAGCGCCGTTTCCAGCCTGTTAACGTGGAAGAGCCCGACAGAGACGAGACTCTTGCAATCCTTAACGGAATTGTCCACAAGTACGAGGAGCACCATCATGTAAAGGTAACTCCTGAGGCTATACAGGCGGCTGTAGACCTTAGTAGCAGATATATCAATGACAGAAATCTTCCGGATAAGGCTATAGACCTTATTGATGAGGCATCTTCTGCTGTAAGACTTAAGTTTGCAGGCGGTTCAACTGCTCTTAAGGAGATGGAGCAGACAATCCGTGATATGGATTCACAGATTGAGGAGCTTCTTGCAAAGGAGGACTTTGCAGGAGCAGGAAAACTCCATAAGGAGCAGGAAGCAGTTATTAAGAAATATAACCGCAAGAAGGCAGCGGATGCCAAGAAGGAAAAGAACGCAGACTTTACCGTAACTGAGAATGATATAGCAGAAGTAGTTGCTATGTGGACAAGGATTCCTGTTAAGAAGATAGCTGAGAAGGAGACAGAGAGACTCTTAAAGCTTGAGAAGATTCTTCATCAGAGAGTTATCGGTCAGGAGGATGCTGTAGTTGCAGTATCTAAGGCGATAAGAAGAGGAAGAGTAGGTCTTCAGGATCCTAACAGACCTATCGGCTCATTCCTATTCCTTGGACCTACAGGTGTCGGTAAGACAGAGCTCTCAAAGGCTCTTGCGGAAGCAATGTTTGGCGATGAGAACGCTCTTATAAGAGTTGATATGTCCGAGTACATGGAAGGTCACTCCGTATCCAAGATGATCGGATCACCTCCGGGCTACGTTGGATATGACGAGGGCGGACAGCTCAGCGAGAAAGTAAGACGCCACCCTTATTCAGTTATTTTGTTTGATGAAATTGAGAAAGCTCACCCTGATATCTTCAATGTGCTTTTGCAGGTTCTTGATGATGGTCATATAACAGATGCCAAGGGCAGAAAGGTAAGCTTTAAGAATACAATCCTTATTATGACTTCAAATGTCGGCGCTCAGAGAATAGTAGAGCCTAAAAAGCTGGGATTTGACACGGCTTCCGATGCAAATAAGGACTATGAAGCCATGAAGAGCGGCGTTATGGAGGAAGTAAAGAAACTCTTTAAACCTGAATTCATTAACCGTATCGATGAGATAATGGTATTCCATCCTCTTAACGAGAAGGAGATGATGGAGATCGTTACCCTCCTTAGCAAGAACCTCAGTAAGAGATGCAAGGAGCAGCTGGGAATTGACCTTGTTATGTCTCCTGCAGTTAAGCAGTTCCTTGTTAAGAAGTATTCAGATGCCAAGATGGGTGCAAGACCGTTAAAGCGAGCTATCCAGTCAGTTATTGAGGATGCTATGGCTGAGGAACTCCTTAAGGGCAATATCTCACGAGATAGCAGGGTTACCATAGGCCTTAAGGACGATAAGGTAGTCTTTACCCAGAAACCTATAGGTACAGCAGCCAAGAAGGCTGTAAAACCTGCCACAAAAGCCAAGACTACAGCTAAAACTAAGGCTTCAGTCAAGACAAAAAAGACTACGAAAAAAGTTTCCGGTAAGTCTAAAAAATCATAATTTTTTAATAATAATTACAAAGCAAATGACTTATAATTACTTTAGGAACTTTCTAAAAATACTTGATTTATAGGAGGTACGAAATGGCTGTCGTAGAACAGTTGCTGAGGGCGGAAAGTGACGGAACTATAAGCTTTGGTAATTATGATCTCCCTGAGAAGAAAAAGCTTGATAACTTCGAATTCAACGGAAATGTGTTGAAGGTCAAGACTTTCAAGGATATTACAAAGCTTGAGCAGAACGAAATGTTCCTTTATGAATCCGTACCGGGCACAGCGGTTGCTCATTTTAAGGAGGATAAGGAAGGAGTAAGTTTCGAAGTTGAAGCACCGGGAGACGCTCAGATTACCATAGGTCTTGAGGAAAATGCTGAGTACCACGTGCTTGTAGATGGTAAGAACATCGGACCTATGAAGACCGGAGTAGGTGGAAAGCTTAGTCTTAGCGTGGCACCTGCGGGAGCACCGGTAAAAGTTGAAATCCACAAATAAAGTGAATATGTAAAAATAATAAAAAGGGCTGCAAGGCAGCCCTTTTAGATTACACTATAGAAATTTTCCAAAATTCTAATATATGAAAAAAGTTTTAAAGGGTGAAATATGGCAACGAAGATAAAATCAGTTTTTTACTGTCAAAGCTGCGGATATGAGTCTTCAAAGTGGATGGGACAGTGTCCCGGATGCAGAGAGTGGAATACTTTTGTTGAGGAAGTAGTAAAGCCAACTGCAGGTAAGACCGCTAAGAAGGCAGCAGGAATCTCAGGGGCAGGGGATAATAAGCCTGTTAAGATCTCAGAGGTAGTAATTACCGATGAGGAGAGGTTTGATACTCATATCGGCGAACTAAACAGAGTACTTGGGGGAGGCATAGTTAAGGGCTCTCTTACTTTGGTAGGAGGAGATCCCGGAATAGGTAAATCCACCCTTCTTTTGCAGGTTGCAAGACTATTATCCAAAGATAAAAGAAAAGTATTATATATTTCAGGTGAGGAATCCCTGCAGCAGATAAAGCTCCGTGCCAATCGCATAGGGGATTTTTCTGATGACATGAACCTTCTGTGTGAGACGGACCTTGGAACAATCGAGGAGATCATAAGGAGACAGTCTCCGGATGTGGTTATCATCGATTCAATCCAGACCATGTTCAATGAAAGCGTAAGCTCTGCACCCGGAAGTGTCTCTCAGGTAAGGGAATCCACAGGCGTCCTTATGAGGATCGCCAAGCAGCTTGGAATCTCCATATTTATCGTGGGACATGTTACCAAGGAAGGAACTGTGGCAGGCCCCAGAGTCCTCGAGCATATGGTGGATACAGTCCTTTATTTCGAGGGCGACAGACACGCATCCTATAGGATCCTCAGGGCAGTAAAAAACAGATTTGGGTCAACCAACGAGATCGGCGTATTCGAGATGAGAACAGAGGGGCTTGCAGAAGTAGCCAACCCTTCTGAATTCATGCTTGAAGGAAAGCCGGAAAATGCCAGCGGCTCAATTGTTACCTGCTCTATAGAAGGAACAAGACCGATCCTTATTGAGATTCAGGCACTTGTAAGTCATACCAACTTCAATTTCCCAAGAAGACAGGCAAACGGAACGGATTACAACAGGGTAAACCTCCTTATGGCTGTTCTGGAAAAGAGAGTGGGACTTGAGCTTTCATCCTATGACGCCTACATAAATCTTGCAGGCGGCATGAAACTTATAGAGCCTGCTCTTGACCTTTCCATGTGCATGGCTATCGTTTCAAGCTTTAGGAATAAGCCTATTTTGGACGACTGCATAGCCTTTGGAGAAGTGGGATTATCAGGAGAAGTCCGCTCAGTTACAATGCCCGATGTGAGAGTATCTGAGGCGGCAAGGCTTGGCTTTAAGACCTGTATTGTGCCAAAGTCCGCCGAGGCAAAATTAAAGAGCGCCTTTAAGGACATAAAGATAATTGGAGTTTCCTCAGTTCAGGAAGCTGTAAATATAATAAGATAATATTTCTTGGTTGACATAATTACTTTATTACTGTAAAGTCTTAAATAACTACATTGTATACACGTATTATACAATGCTAATAAGAATCGCGAGAGCGTGATTATTGCGAGGAGGACAAATGTTATGAAGAGATTCAAAAGCGTAGTAAGTGTAATGGCAGCATCAGCAATGCTTCTTGGTACTATCGCAGGCTGTGGCGGAAATGCTTCAGGTAATGACACAGGTGCAGAGGCATCTACCGAGGCATCAGCTGGTTCTGAGAGCGCAGGCGGAGTATTCAAGATCGGTGCTATAGGCCCTCTTACAGGCGGCGCAGCAGCTTATGGTAATGCCGTTTGTAACGCAGCAGAGCTTGCAGTTGAGGAGATCAACGCAGCAGGCGGAATTAATGGTTACCAGGTTGAGTACAGCAAGGAAGACGATGAGCTCAACGCTGAGAAATCAGTAAACGCTTACAATACATTGAAGGACTGGGGTATGCAGGTTCTTGT
Source organism: Butyrivibrio sp. (assembly GCA_024690485.1). GTDB lineage: Bacteria > Bacillota > Clostridia > Lachnospirales > Lachnospiraceae > Butyrivibrio. Next base: position 27,261 of record JAILPB010000099.1, read on the forward strand.
AGGTTCTACTACAAGTGCATGTTCAATCGCAGTTTCTGAGTATACCAAGGAAGACAACATGTTCCAGCTTACACCTTCAGGTTCAGCTGTTGATTGCGTAAAGTATGACAACGCTTTCCGTGTATGCTTCTCAGATCCTAACCAGGGTATTGCATCAGCTCAGTATATTGATGCACACTCACTTGCAACCAAGGTTGGTATCATTTATGACAGCTCAGATGTTTATTCAACAGGTATCTATCAGAAGTTCACAGAAGAGTCTGCAGGAAAGAGCTACGAGATAGTTTCTGCTGAGGCCTTCACACAGGATAACAACACAGACTTCTCAGTACAGCTTCAGAAGGCTAAGGATGCAGGCGCTGACCTTGTATTCCTTCCTATCTACTACAAGGATGCTTCACTTATCCTTACACAGGCTAACACAATGGGCTATGCTCCTACATTCTTTGGTGTAGACGGTCTTGACGGAATCCTTACAGTAGACAACTTCGATACAGCACTTGCTGAGGGCGTAATGCTTCTTACACCTTTCGCAGCAGATGCAACTGATGATCTTACAGTTAACTTTGTAAATAGCTACAAGGAAAAGTACGGCGAAGTTCCGAACCAGTTCGCAGCAGATGCTTACGATGCAGTATATATCATCAAGGCTGCAATCGAGTCTAAGGGCGTAACACCTGACATGAGCGTTTCAGATATTTGCGAGGCACTTAAGAGTGCTATGACAGAGATCGAGGCATCAGGTCTTACATCACAGAAGATGACATGGGATGCAAGCGGTGAGCCTAATAAGGAGCCTAAGGCAGTTGTGATCAAGGACGGTGCTTACGTTTCAGCTGACTGATAATACTGAGACAACATAGTAAATATCCTTATATTATGATAAAATTCAACGAGGAATGCTGTCACAGGCATTCCTCGTTCTCTATACGAAATCTGTAAGTTTTTGGAGGAACAAAAATGAGTTTTCTGACTTATTTCATTAACGGTCTAAGCCTTGGCAGCATCTACGCCATCATTGCTCTGGGCTATACCATGGTTTACGGCATCGCCAAGATGCTGAATTTCGCCCATGGTGATTTCATTATGGTAGGATGCTATGCGATCTTCACTATCTGCTCAACCTTAAGTGGCAATACATGGGTGGGGATTCTTACGGCCGTTATCATCTGCACACTTTTCGGCATCACCACTGAAAAAGTTGCATACAGGCCACTTCGCGGAGCAGCATCACCTCTTGCGGTTCTTATTACCGCCATCGGTGTCAGCTACTTCTTGGAAAACCTGGCACTTCTTATTTTCGGTGCAGATATTAAGTCATTCTCATCTGTAATAAAGTGGGAAGGTCTTTCTTTTGCAGGCGGAGAACTTAAGATTCAGGGCGTTACCATCGTAACAATCGTAGTAAGTCTTGTCATTCTTGTTGCACTCCAGTTATTTATCCATAAAACCCGTGAAGGACAGGCAATGCTTGCCGTCTCAGAGGATAAAGGGGCAGCAATGCTTATGGGTATAAATGTAAACAGAACCATCACCCTTACATTTGCCATTGGTTCAGCTCTTGCTGCTATTGCAGGTGCGCTCCTTTGCTCAGCATATCCTTCACTTTCTCCTTACACAGGAGCCATGCCCGGTATCAAAGCTTTCGTAGCGGCAGTTCTTGGAGGAATCGGATCAATCCCCGGAGCCATGATAGGCGGACTTGTTCTTGGTATTATCGAGATCTTAAGTAAAACATACATATCATCTCAGTTATCTGATGCGATTGTTTTTGGAATACTGGTAGTTGTGCTGCTCGTAAGACCCACCGGTATTTTGGGTAAGAAAATACAGGAAAAGGTTTAAGGAGAGTAAGATATGGCAGCAAAAAAGAGATTTAAAGATCAGCTTATAACCTACGGAATGGTTATAGCAGCATATATCATAATGGAAGCTCTTATGATGACAGGCAATCTGTCCAGCCATCTAAAGGGCCTTCTGGTACCAATGACATATTACGCGGTTATCGCAGTTGCCCTTAACCTCTGCGTTGGAATACTGGGAGAACTCAGTATCGGTCACTGCGGCTTTATGTGTATCGGAGCTTTTTCAAGCGCCCTGTTTTCCAAGATTACAGAAAACAGCCTTCCTACAGGAATTAGATTTTTCCTGGCATTCGTTGTAGGTATTGCCTTTGCGGCCCTTTTTGGATTCCTTATTGGAATCCCGGTTCTCAGATTAAAGGGTGACTACCTTGCAATCGTAACTCTTGCCTTTGGCGAGATCATCAAAAACGTTATAAACGCAGTTTATCTTGGTGTTGATAAGAACGGACTTCATGTGTCACTTAAAAATGCCATGGAGCTTGGAATGGAGCCTGACGGACAGGTTATCATTAACGGAGCCATGGGTATTACGGGAACTCCACACAATGCCAATTTCACTATAGCAATAGTGGTGCTTCTCATCTCACTTTTTGTGGTACTTAATCTCATAAATTCAAGAGATGGTCGTGCAATTATGGCTGTCAGAGATAATAATATTGCGGCTGAAGCATCCGGTATCAATGTCACAGGCTACAAGATGATGGCATTTACAATTTCAGCGGCAATTGCAGGAGCTGCAGGAGTGTTGTTCTCGCACAATATCACATCTCTTACAGCTTCCTCACAGTACTTTGGTTATAATGCATCAATCATGATCCTTGTATACGTGGTGCTTGGCGGAATCGGTAATATCAGAGGTTCAGTTATCGCAGCTGTTATCCTTTACCTTCTTCCGGAGCTCCTTAGAGGATTAAACAACTATCGTATGCTTATCTATGCCATCGTGCTTATTGTAATGATGATATTTAACTGGTCACCGGGAGTGATCGACTTTAGAAAGAAAATGGTGGCTAAGTTTAAGAAAGGAGGAAGTCATGTCGCTTCTTGAAGTTAATAACTTAAGTATTTCATTTGGCGGCCTCCGAGCTGTAGATGATTTTTCATTGAAAATTGAAAAGGGTGAGCTCTACGGACTCATCGGTCCTAACGGAGCAGGAAAAACCACAGTATTTAATCTCCTTACAGGAGTATATAAGCCATCCGAGGGAATCATAAAGCTTGATGGCAAGGATATAACAAGAGAAAACACAATTAAGATTAACCATGCGGGAATAGCAAGAACTTTCCAGAACATCAGACTTTTCCACCAGATGTCAGTTATCGACAATGTTAAGGTGGGACTTACGGAGAGGTTTAAGTACAGCGCTCTTGAGGGAATCTTCCACCTTGGAAGATATAAGTCTGTTGAGAAGGCAATGGACGAGGAAGCCATGAAGCTTCTTAAGGTATTTGACCTTGACGGAGAAAGAGACGTTCTTGCAAGTAACCTCCCCTACGGTAAGCAGAGAAAGCTTGAGATAGCAAGAGCTATGGCTACATCACCAAAGCTTCTCCTTCTTGATGAGCCTGCTGCAGGAATGAACCCCAATGAGACAGCAGAACTTATGGAGACCATCGCTCTTGTCAGAAAAGAGTTCAATATGACAATTCTTCTTATTGAGCATGATATGAAGCTTGTATCCGGTATTTGTGAGAAGCTTACGGTACTTAACTTTGGAAGAATCTTAAAGGCAGGAGAGACCAAGGAAGTTCTCTCAGATCCTGAGGTTATCACAGCCTATCTTGGAAGCTGACCTTGAGGAAAATCCGACAAAAATAAAAATTAAGGAGATGGACATGGCACTTTTAGATGTTCAGAATTTAAGTGTTAATTACGGCGTTATAAATGCCTTAAAGGGAATATCTTTTCATGTTGATAAGGGAGAGATCGTAGCCCTTATTGGTGCAAACGGAGCAGGTAAGACAACTACGCTTCACACCCTGTCGGGACTTTTAAAGCCTGAGAGCGGATCCATAAAGTACAAGGATACAGAGCTTACCAGGATTCCCGGACATAAGATTGTATCTCTTGGTATGGCTCAGGTTCCTGAAGGAAGACGCGTATTTGCGGATATGACTGTTCTTCAGAACCTTAAGATGGGTGCATATACCAGAAATGATACCGATGAATTTAACAAGACTCTGGAGATGGTCTACAAGAGATTTCCCAGACTTGAGGAGAGAAAAAACCAGCTGTCAGGTACACTTTCAGGTGGTGAGCAGCAGATGCTTGCCATGGGAAGAGCACTTATGTCTCATCCTGACATAATCCTTATGGATGAGCCATCAATGGGACTTTCTCCTATATTCGTTAACGAAATTTTTAGTATAATAGAAGATGTAAACAAGGATGGTGTTACAGTCCTTTTGGTTGAGCAGAATGCCAAGAAAGCTCTTACTGTTGCAGACAGGGCTTATGTTCTTGAGACAGGAAGCATCGTTAAGGAAGGAAAAGCTTCGGATCTGCTCAACGACGAATCAATTCGCAAGGCATATCTTGGTGAATAAAAGGAGACTTTTTCATGAAGGGTATAGTAATAACTATTGCAAGGCAGTACGGCAGTGGTGGACGAACAGTGGGGAAAATGCTCGCTGATGAGCTTGGGATCCATTATTATGATAAGGAGCTTTCAAAGCTTGCTTCAGAGGAGAGCGGAATAAATGAGGCACTTTTTGTTGATACGGACGAATCCGTTAAGAAAAAGTGGAAATCCAGGATCTCTTCGACAATTTACGATGGAAGCCTGAAAAAGCCCGGGGATAGTGATTTCACATCGGATCAGAACCTGTTCAATATACAGGCTAAGGTTATAAGAGATCTGGCAGAGTCCGGCGAGCCCTGCGTTATCGTAGGAAGGTGTGCGGACTTTGTATTAAAGGATTACGACAATGCTCTTAGAGTATTTGTTCACGCTGACCACGATTTTTTGATGCAGGAAGCAGGTAAGGTACAGAGCCTTAAGGGGAAGGAACTTGAAAAGTTCATAGCTCAGATCGATAAAGGCAGAGCTGATTATTATGAGTATTATACAGGCCATAAATGGACGGATGCTCTTAACTATGACCTGTGCCTTGATAGCGGAAAGCTTGGCTTTGCAAAATGCGTCGAGGCAATCAAAGCATATGCCAGGGTTCGCTACGGCGAAGACGTATTTGACTGACCTTTATGAGGACTGCGTGCTGATATTTTAGTACACAGTCCTTTTTGCAAGATAAGAAAAATTTAATACAACTTTCATATGTAGGAAAGTCTCAGGAAACTACTACATGATAAAATGTTTTCAGGGAATATAAGTGCAAAGTAAAAATATATGGTATATAATGGAAACTAGAATATAAAATCAAGTTTTCATACTTATATAACTATTACCAGTAACTAAAACAATCAACGACAAGGAAGTTAAGAAAAGGAAAAATCTATGAACGAGACTAAGGTAAAAATTCTTGAGACAGTTCTAAAGCAATTCAAGGTAAAAGGCGCAAAGTTCACTATGGATGATGTGGCTGCAGACCTTCACATGAGTAAGAAAACAATCTACAAGGAGTACAATGACAAGGAAGAGATATTTGATGCTCTGGTAGATTATTGCTTTGATTCAATTAAGGAAAAAGAGGCAGAGATTCTTGCCGATAATTCACTTTCAACAGTTGAGAAGATTGAGAAGATTATGATCTGCATGCCTGATAAGTATAGGGATGTTGATTTTAGAAAAGTTTTTACACTTAGAGATAAGTATCCCAAGATCTATCAGAAGGTACAGAAGCGTATCGAGAACGACTGGGGCGACACTATCTCTCTTATTGAGAAGGGTGTAAAAGAGGGCTCAGTAAGAAGCTTGCCTATACCTGTTATCAAAGCTATGACAGAGGCTTCTATCGAGCGTTTCCTTAGCACAAATGTGCTCCTTGAGGGAGATACAACCTATGAGGATGCCCTCCATGTAATGATAGAAATTATAATGCGCGGTATCTGCATTAAATAATCGGTTTTTGGGAGGATGATATGATAATCAGAAGCAATAACAATTTCCTGCTTCAGACAAGGAGCAGCAGCTACTTTATAAAGGTGCTGCCCTCCGGACATTTGGAGCATGTTCATTTTGGTGCAACTTTGCTTTCAAGAAATCAGCACGAAGAGCTTCTTATGGGGAATGAAGAGGATGCTGCGATTCTTGATAAGATGGCAGATGCACTGGGGATAAAGCGCTTGCACGAAGGCGGAAACATGATCAATTATTCCCCGGAGACCTATCCTTTATGTTTGGAAGTTATGCCTCTTGAGATATCATCCTTCGGAAAAGGCGATATCAGAGATCCTTTCATAGAAATCACACATCCCGACGGATCTGAGACCTGTGATTTCTTATTTTCCAAAGCTGAAATTAAAAATGAATTAGATTCTCCTGAAACACTTCCGGGTGCCTATGACGACGGAAGTGTTGGTTTTGATGTGAGAAACAAGGTGACAATACCTCTTGAAAACGGAAAGGCAAAGGATGAGAGCCTTGTAGTGGATAGGCCTAGTGAGCTTATAATCACACTGGTTGATAAGGGCTATGACCTCAGACTTGAGCTTATCTACAAGGTATTTCCTGAGTGCGATACTATCACAAGAAGTGCTGTTATTTACAACGACAGCAAGGAGAAGGTAGTAGTTGAGAGACTCCTTAGTAATCAGCTTGATTTCCAGAAGTGTGGCTACCAGCTTACAAGCTTCCACGGCAGATGGGCAGATGAGATGGGTATGTACACATCCATGTGCGGCGCAGGCAAGGTTGTATCAGAGGAGCTTGCTGCAGGAGAGTCAGGCAGCAGAAGTAATCCCTTCACTATGATCAGTACTCCGGATGTGACTGAGGATGCAGGCGAGTGCTATGGTCTTAACCTTATCTACAGTGGTAACCACTACTCAGCACTTTCATCAAACGGCACCTTCCTTAGCAGGTTCGTAAGCGGAATTCAGCCTACAGGATTTGCATGGACACTGGAGCCTTCAGAGAAATTCGAAGCTCCCGAGTCTGTAATGACCTATTCAGGAAAAGGCTTTAACGGCATGAGCAGAAGCATGCACAGCTTCGTAAGAAAACACGTTGTACGCGGAGAGTGGAGAGATAAGGAGAGACCTGTACTTATCAATAACTGGGAAGCTACCTACTTTGATTTTGATGAGTCAAAGCTTCTTAGAATTGCAAAGGAAGCTGCTAAGGCAGGAATAGAGCTCTTTGTTCTTGACGATGGCTGGTTTGGAAAGAGAAACGATGATAAGGCAGGACTTGGTGACTGGTATGTTAACACCAAGAAGCTCCCTGACGGACTTAAGGGAATTGCCGATAAGATAAACGCCCTTGGAATGGACTTTGGTCTGTGGGTTGAGCCTGAGATGGTTAATGAGGACTCAGACCTCTACAGGGCACATCCCGACTGGGCAGTTAAGGTTCCGGGACATCACCATAGCCTTGGCAGAAACCAGATGATCCTTGACCTTACAAGAAAAGAAGTACAGGACTATGTGATAAAGGCCATGTCCGACGTATTTTCATCTGCAAATATTTCCTATATCAAGTGGGATATGAACAGAATCTTCTCAGACAGATATTCCATAGACCTTCCTGCTGAGAGAATGCGCGAGTTTAGTCACAGATATTATATTGGACTCTATCGCATTATGAAGGAACTTACAGAGAAGTTCCCCAAGATACTATTTGAGGGCTGCTCAGCTGGCGGAAATAGATTCGACCTTGGAATACTTAGCTTTTTCCCTCAGATATGGGCAAGTGATGACACAGATGCAGTATGCAGAATGGATATTCAGAGAGGCTACAGCTACGGATATCCTCTAAATACAATAGGTGCCCATGTATCTGCAGTTCCAAATCATCAGACACTTAATACTGTTCCTCTTGAGACCAGATTCTCAGTGGCTGCCTTTGGATGCTTTGGCTACGAGCTTAATATATCAGAGCTTTCAGATGAGCAGAAAAAGCAGATCGCAGATCAGGTTGCATTCTACAAGCAGTGGAGAAGAGTGTTCCAGTTCGGCGTTTACTACAGACTTGATAAGTATCGCCTTATGGCCATATCACCAGATAAATCCATGGCTGTTGCTCTTGTTTTCCAGAAGGAATCAAGACCAAACATGGACTATGTATGCCTTAAGACCAAGGGACTTGATCCTGATAAGGTGTATACTATAACAAACAGACAGGTTAGAATAAATATCAAGGATTTTGGAAGCCTTATAAATACCATAAGTCCCGTTCATGTTAAGCAGAACGGCATCGTACACGGTATGATCGCAAGATTCTACAAAATGCAGAGCGAGAAGGATGAGGTTACAGCATCCGGAAGTATCCTTAACGGATGCGGCGCAAGACTTTGGCCTGACTATGGCGGAACCGGCTATAGTGAGGACACCAGAATGTTCAGGACCGGAGATACAAGGCTTTACGTAATGGCTGAGGTGGAGCTTGACTAAGAAAGAAACCAACGTAGTTAAATACATATTCTTTGCTGTATCAGCGCTTATTTTGCTGATGCTCGCTTCAAGGTCATCATTTCTGTATACCTTTAACAACTGGGATGATGCCAACAGCTATTTTTCCGTGGGAAAAGGAATCTTCAACGGGAAAATGCCCTACAGGGACATATTTGATCAAAAGGGAATGTATCTGTATTTTTTGTATGGGATAGCTTATCTTATATCCCATACGACCTTCCTTGGAGTGTATGTACTTGAAGCGGTTCTTGGATTTATAGATATATATTTCTTCTATAAGATAATAAAGATATACGCTTCTGATATTATGGCGGTAGCCTTAGCCCCTGTGACCTACGGAGTTATCGTATGCTCCAGGAGCTTTTGGTGGGGCGGGGCAGCAGAAGAGATATGTATGCCATTTCTTGTGATCGGACTCTATTTGTTTACTGCATATTTTGAGAACGACTACAGGGAAAAGGTGATGCCCCTTGGAACAGTGTTTGCAGGAGGCATCCTTGCAGGACTCATTGCTAATACCAAGTTCACCATGCTGGGCTTTTACTTTGCCTGGATGATGATGGTGTTCTTTGCGTATCTGTCTCATAAGGATATAGCAGGGGGCATAAAGGGCTGCTTCGTATTTTTATTTGGTATGTTCGTACCATTTGTGCCATTGATCATTTACTTTGGAGTACAGAATGGCCTCTATGAATGGTACTGGGGTTATGTATATGTTAATGTGTTTGTATATCCTACTGTCACAGAGGATCCTGTTTCTCTCTATGGCAGAGTATATAACCTTGCAAAGCTCTTATATAATCTGATGCTTGATAACAAGGTATACTTTGCTCTTGTAGTTCCGGGCATTATCTATACTCTTGTTAAAAAAGAAAAGAAGATAATGGCAAGGCTTTCAATAGCTATACTATTTGGCTTTTTGTTCCTTGGAATATTTGGCGGAGGAAGGTCACTTCCTTATTACTCCCTGCCCCTTGGAATATTTGCAGTATTTGGGGCTGCTCTTCTTGGAGCATGGGGAGACCTTTTGATCAAGAAGATATCCGATGAAAAGAAGGGCACTTTTGCAGCTGCTTTTAGCATACTGTGCCTTGCTCTTTCAATAGTTATTGTTTATGTAAACTCAATGAATATAAGCTTCATGTCTGAGGATGATAGTTATTTTATGTACCGCTTCAGGGATGAGGTTTTGCAGGAGGATAATCCTACATTATTAAACGTAGGTTGCCTTGATGCAGGCTTATATACACTTTGCGATATTGTGCCTTCCTGCAGGTGGTTCCAGACTCAGACTCTTAATATAGAAGAGGATGAAAACAATCCATATAAAGAGCAGGAGCGATACGTAAGGGAAGGCCTTGTGGACTTTGTCCTTGTAAGAGATACTATTCCGCTTTCAATCAATGATCACTACGATCTCATTGATCAGGCTGATTATAGCTATAGCGGATATGATTTTAAATATTATCTGTATAAAAAGGTAAGATAAACAGTAGTGCTGGCATGTGAGGGGGTAGAAATATGCTGGATACAAGGAAAAAGAGACAGCTAATAGCTGTAACCTTTGGCTTTGTGGGAATGATCGTTGCTACAGTCATATTTGTTTTCCTGAGAAAGCTTGCGACCATGCATCCTATCTATGTCCTGAATGTGGGCTCGGATATGTTTGGCATGGTAATAGGCTATCTTCTGTTCATAAGCTGTATTATCGATGTTCAGAAAAACGAGGCGGATCTTGGAGTATTCCTTCATCTTATTTTCGTTGCGTTTATGGGACTTTTCACAGATGCCTGCGCATGGCTTGTGGATGGGATTCCTTCCCTTAGGGTTTTGAACTACCTGGATAATATGCTCTACTATATGTGTGCTCCTCTTGAAGCATATCTGTTCTGGAGATACATGAGGGGATTCATCAAACTTCCACCTAAGCTTAATACTTTACTTGAAAAGATAATCGGAGGCGGTCTCGTGGGCGCCATAACCATGAGGATCTTTAATGCTATAACGCATGTTTATTTTAGCGTGGATGCAGATGGATTCTACCAAAGAAGTGGGACCTATCCCATATCCATGACTTATGTGCTCACAACACTGATCCTAGTGACTATAATCGTGGTTGCTGAGAGAAAGCAGCTTCCTACTTATCAGTTTGTTATCCTGATAGTGTATATATTTGCACCTTTTTCTATGACAATCCTCACCCTTGGAGTTTACGGCCTATCCATAAGCGCATCAGTTGTGATGGGCGTCCTGCTTCTTATGTATTGCGTAATAAACGTATCCCAGGGAAGGGATAAGGCTGTAACTGACAGAGAGCTAATGCTTGCCGCGGCTATTCAGGAGCATATGCTTCCCAATGTATTCCCACCATTTCCCGAGAGGAAAGAGCTTGACCTGTTCGCATCCATGAGACCTGCCAAGGAAGTTGGAGGAGATTTCTATGACTTCTTCTTCCTTGATGATGATCATCTGGCGCTCATAATTGCTGATGTGTCCGGAAAAGGTATACCGGCATCCCTGTTTATGATGGTGTCAAAGTCCCTTATTAAGAACCAGACGCTCTCAGATAAAAGTAATCCTGATCCGGCATCTATCCTTTCAGCAGTAAATAATCAGCTCTGCGAAGGGAATGATATGGAGATGTTCGTCACAGCATGGCTTGGAATAGTGACCATATCCACAGGAGAGCTAATCTATGCAAGTGCAGGCCACGAGTATCCTGCAATCAGGAAGGGTAACAAGGACTTTGTTCTCATAAAAGAGAAGAATTCACCGCCTCTTGCAACCATCGAAGGCATCAGATTCATGAACCATACGGAAGTCTTAAAACCGGGAGATGCTCTCGTTATCTATACTGACGGCGTAACTGAAGCCACCAATGATGCTAACGTGCTCTTTGGCGTCGACAGAATGCTTGAAGCCCTAAGCGAAGATCCAAACGCCAATGCCAAGGTCCTCGACCACAACCTAAAGCACAACATCCACAGATTCATTGGAGAAGCCCCACAATTTGATGACATCACAATTCTTACTTTCATATACTACGGAGTTCAGGTAAAATGACTTGTGGTCAGTATTTGTGAGAAATATTCTTATAAACGTTAAGTATACAGTGTAAAAAAGAATAAAGAAATTATAAAGTGTAGGAAAAGAGCGGCTTTGAGGCCGCTCTTTTCGGCTAAAGTGCAGAAACTACCAGATATTATTTTGTGTTGCCCATGTAGCGTTTCTATGATATATTTATAATGCTTTATTTGAGATTCGAGGGGGACGATAGATCAAAGAAAGTACGGGAAAAGTATTTTAGGGTTTATTACATTTGGGGAAGTTGCTGGGGAAAATCTTACAAATCTTTGTTTTTTGAGGACATTTTTTTAAAAATATGCATTTCGTCCTCGAAATCGTGCAATTCGTCGCGAAACTATCACAAATGAAAAATTATCAGTTAGAATATCAAATGTTTGAGGGCAAACATGTAGTGATGCATGGACGCAAAGTCGTAAGTCTCGGAGCTTTTGTGAGATGGTTTGACTGCAAAAACTAAATGCTTTTTGGTTTTTTGCGGTTTTTTTGTACCCTTTTTCATGGTACTGACTGATACATATAGATAAAGAAAATGGAGGAATTACATGAAGAAAGTCGTTGTCTTTACTAGAAGTGTTCTTTTACTTTCTACTTTTCTGCTGATTTTGCTGCTTGGTGGTACTAATGCGAAGGCATTAACGTATGACAAAGCTATATGCCTTAAGATGGTTACCGACAAGTATACTAGTCCAAATCTTGCTACGCGAATCAATCTGGATGATTCCGAGGATC